>JADYXS010000215.1 GCA_021772155.1 Candidatus Obscuribacter sp. | reverse complement strand
GGGAAACAAGTCAAATGACGGATAAAAGGGTACATTTATGTATGCCGTTTCGTTTGTCCCGGAGTTTGATGTGCGCATTCATTTCCTGATCATTTTCACCTCGTTGTCTATGTCCATCATGCCAACGTCAGCTTCGGCAGCAGAAAGTTACGACTCAGACAAGGGAAAAGCAACAAAAACTGCAGCTCTACTCGCTTCCGCCAGCCGCCAGCTCAAATGGCATCACTATGATCGGGCCAAAGAGTTATTCGAAAAGATCGTTTCAGTTGATCCAGCTTCCATTCCGGCACATACACGGCTGGCCAAGACACTTTTGGGGCTAAAGCAATACAACGAGGCCTGCGCGGAATTCACACGCGCCATTGAACTTGTGCAACGCAATGCTGCCGATCTCGGGCAGGAGCTTGATCTGCGAAGAGGTCGTGCAGAAGCCGGCCAGCTTGCCGGCAGCTATCAAAAAGCCGCTGATGACTATAGCTGGGTAATCGACCACGGTGGTGCCACAGAGTCTTTATTCGTGCATCTTGCAACTGCACAAGATGCGCTCGGTCAAACCCAACTGGCCATCACAAGCTTAGACAAGGCACTGGAACGTAATCCAGGTGATGCCGAGACCTACCTTCATCGCGCTCTGCTCTATAAACACCTGAATGACAAACAGGCAGCTTTCTCCGACTTCGCCAAGGCAATCAAAATCAATCCGGCTCTGTCATCATGGAGAGCTTCCTTCTACTTGGACCAAGGACAATCCGCAAACGCAATTGACGATTACACTCGAGCAATAGAGGTGAATAACGGCGGATGCAAAGCCACTGAGCTGTGCAATCGGGCTGCTGTGTACGCCAATCTTGACCACCATAGAAAGGCAATTTCCGATCTCAATCAAGCGATTAAGCTGCAACCGACCAACGCCGATTACTTAGCTTGCAGAGGATCCTCCTATTTCGGTGTATCCGACTTTAAGAAGGCCATTTCTGATTTCCACCAAGCGATAGAGAAGGCGCCTCAAGAAGCAGAGTACTACTACAAGCGCGCCGAAGCTCTGGCTGCAGACGGACAGAAAGAAGCCGCGATCAAAGACTACGACGAGGCGATTAAACGCAATCCAGACAAAGCCGGAATGTATCTTTTTCGCCGCGCTATTGCAGCTTCAGACATGAATCACCACCAGCAAGCCATCGAAGACTTAACCAAAGCGATCGCCTTAGATAATCAGGAACCTAACTACTGGTTCAACCGGGCGATGGAATACAAGGCAATCGATAATTTTAAAGAATCCGAAGCAAATCTTTCAAAATCAATTGAACTTCGTCCCAGTTTCGCTACAGCGTACAAATACCGCGCCATGGTTCGAGCAAAACTCGATGATCACTTCGGCGCGTTGGATGACTTGAAAAAGTCGATGCAACTTTATGACGGTGAAGGCGACAAGTATGGCCTTGCTGAAGTACAGCGCCTCATGACGCGTGTAAGCAAAACCAACTAGTTCATGTAAAATCCATAAGCGCTGCGCCAGTATACGCCTTGCAAATTATCGGGAAAGCTTCCCATGTCTTCATGACTGTCCAGGCGCATAGTTCCGCGAACTTCCAGCGGTTCCAGATCCTGAGCAAAAGCCAGAGCGTCCTCGGGCGAATCCGCCACCACTTCGTATGTGGTTATAAACCCCGGTGGTGCCTTTTCTGGATCTATTGGAAAATGCCATCTGCCTTCCACAACCAGTTTGAACCATTTCGAAGCTGCAGACTTGCGATTGATGATTTCGCGCACCAGCCATAGTGCACTAGTCTCAGATCGATGCCACTCCAACGCCTTCCAGGCATTCTCCCAGGCAGCTTCGCGATTGTACTGCCCTTTCCAATGAGCATGACCGACTTCAGCGTAGCCGCGCGCCAGATCCTGCATGTCTTCTTCAGGAAGGTCCGGCACAACAACTAGTTCCTCGATAAATCGTTTGCCGAACTGAATTGCCTCGTCAAACTTGCTTTGTGCATTCAACACCGATAACTTGAGAACACGCACTTTGTTGTTTAAGTCCGGGCCGGAAATGCGGTCGCACAACGAGCTGGCTTCATCCAACCGTCCCATGCGCTTCAGTAAAATTGCGTAGTTGTAATTAACTGAATCAGTATCAACGTTCGGGCAATTCATGGCTTTCTGATATGAGTTGAAAGCTTCCGGATACTCCTCAGCATCAGAATAGAGATTGCCGAGCAGCTCCCAAAGCGGCCAAGCGCCCGGAACTTTGCTGACACCTTCCTTAAGTACAGCAATCGCTTCTGCCGATCGTCCCTGCTGCTCGTAAGCCAGCGCGATGATTTCGAACCCGCGAGCATGGCGGTTTTCGAGGAGCTGATTACCTACGATGATTGCCTGTTCTGCATCGCCTTGCTGAATCAAGTTGTAAGCCTGTTCCAGAAGTCCGTCGATCGTCTGTCTGTCGATCATTGCACCATTATCCGTATATCGACGCACTGCGCCAGATTTGTATTATTGCGTAGACTGGGACCGGTGACAAGTCTATATAGGTTGACCTTGCAACCAGTCGTTGACTAGTGCCCGCTTTACCTTTCGAGTAGCCGTTTTAGGAAGATCCTCGTTATGCACGAAGATTTTCGAAGGGCGCTTGTATGATGCAAGATGCTGGCCAAGATTGTCTATTTCTTTCTTCAGAGCCTGCTTTACAGCGTCCGGCAGGTCTTTGTTGTCTGCGACCAAAGAATCCGCCGGTACAACAACGACACAAACCTCTTCCGTTCCTTCCTTAAAGCCGTCTTTGGACTTGCGGGCACAAACGCACAGCTCCTTGATCAAAAGGCTATTCGATAGAGTGGCTTCAACTTCCTCTGGGAAAACTTTTTTGCCGCCACCAAGAACAATCAGATTCTTGATCCTTCCGGTGATGTACAAGTAACCATCCTCGTCTAGCCTTCCGATGTCACCAGTGTGGAACCAACCTTCGCTATCGATCACTTCTTTAGTCAGATCATCGCGCTTGTAATAGCCTTTCATGATATGAGGACCACGAGAAAGGATCTCACCTTCAGCCTCTCCGTTCTTAGCGTCAATCTTGATTTCAACGCCGGGAATTGCCGGTCCAACGGAGCCAATCTTGTTTTGTTTTAAGCTGTTGCCGCTGATTACAGGGCTGGTCTCTGTCAGTCCGTAGCCCTGCAGCAGGGGAATTCCCAAGCGCTGGAAAAAGAGCCCTATCTCCACGTCCAAAGGAGCGCCACCACAAATGAACACGCGAAGCTTGCCACCTAACTGCTCATGGACAGCTGAAAACATCGCTCGCCGCTGGTCAACCGACAAGGAATCTGCCTTTTCCAAAGCAGCTTGAAACTGCGCTACAGCTTCCTCGCCTTTCTTTCTGATCTCGCGTTCAATTGCGCCTTTTAAGCTGCGGAAGAACAAAGGAACGGAAATCATGCCAGTTATCTGGCGCTCATTCATCGCCTTGATAATTTCTTGAGGGAAAAGGCTCTGGTTGAAGCAGATTGCCCCACCAACGGTGAGCAGTCCCAAGAAGCCACCGGTCAATTCCAGCAAGTGATTGAGCGGCAAAACAGAAAGGAAGCGATCGTCTGCCGAAAGCGCAACGATATCTCTTTCAAAACTCTTGACCTGGAAGATCAAATTGCCGAAAGTTGTCATTACGCCTTTCGCATTACCTGTGGTGCCGGACGTATATACAATTACGGCCACTTCGTCGAGAGCGCGCTCGCGTCCGGCGGTCATTTCCTTCGGATTCAAATCCTTAATCGACGGATGAGCATCATCTCCGTCTGGATCGACGCAATAAACCTTCTTGATGGATGTAACTTTTTTTCGCACATTATCAACGACTGCAAAATGCTTTGCGTCTACAAGCACCACATCTGGTGTGCAGTCCGAAAGAATGCTTGTCAATTCCGTTTCAGTCAATTTAATATCTAGAGGGACAATGACTGCACCGGCGCGAACCGCGCCAAAAAATGCAATTCCCCATTCCGGTTTGGACTCAGAAAGGATTGCCACGCGGTCCCCTTGCTTCAAACCTGTCTCAATTAAATAAGAACTCAGTTGAATCGCCCGTTTAGAAAGCTCGCCATAGGTCAGCTCACGCCATTTATCCCCGGCTTTGATGCACATTGCAACTTTGTCGGAAAACTTTTCTGTCCGGGAATGCATGAAGTCAAGCACGCTTTTGACGGATTCCTGTGGTGCCGCTGGCGCTTGTGACATGGTTGAACCTCATAAGGGTAGATCGCTGCTGTAAGAGGTATACCACGATCGATATACAGAATCGATTCCGGGATCAACAGTGCATCAACTGTTTGTCTCCGTGAAGCTATTTTCTTCGAACTCTTCAGCAAGGCAGTTTTGCTTTCACAAAAGCGGTGATAATGTTGTCGGACCAATCGAAGGAAGCGATATATATGGCGGATACAAAAGCGACTCCCAAAACGGATGCAAAGAAGGATATCGACGCTCCTCCAGCGTTGATTATCGAGTTCAAAACAACCAATGGCGAAGTCTGGGGCAGCATTACCGCAGCCGCAAAGGAATTCAAAACCGGTTCAGTTGGTTTCTATGCCAACGGCAAGGTGAAGAACCCTAAGAATGGTATGGCATATCAAGTTGGAACCAACATCATCTTGATTGGCAGTAAACCTTAGATATCAAACGCGCGGTTGAATCTCTTCTGCATTTGATGGCAGAGCTTGCTATAACCAGGCTCGGCGAAAAAATCTTTGTATTTTTCTAGAAGGTAAGGTCGATTATTGACTTCCTTCCAGTTCATTTCGTCCACCCACGCATGGCAAACATACGCCTTAAGCAAGGACACAAACCGCTCCGGGTCGCATGGCAACAGAGGCGAAACGGACGCATAGGCTTGGACACCTGCCTCGCGCAGCGCTTTGACCAATTGCAATCGTCGTTCAAAGCTCGGCGCGCTCGGCTCAAATTCCTCACGGATGGCTTCATCGTCCGTGGTTATGCTGACCCCTACGCGCAACTTGTCGCCAAAAGCCTTCAATAGATCCAAGTCTTGGAGGATTAAATGGCTTCGCGTGTGCATCGTAATCCGGGCAGGCTGGTAGCGCAGCAGTTCGTTTAGACATTGCCGGCTGAGTCGATATTTAAGTTCCACATATTGATAAGGGTCAGTGGCGGAGCTAAAAAATATCCGGCTGCCGAAAATTTTAAGCCTCTCCTTCTGCAGAAGCTCCCGAGCATTGATCTTGACCTCCACCCAGGAACCCCATTCAGCAGGCAGGTGCTTGGCATTCGGAAATTTCGGAACGTAGCAATAAGAGCAACGGAACGCACAGCCGGCATATGGGTTCAACGAATAGTCAAAGTGACCACTCAAAGAGCCCACCTTTTGGGGCGTGAGGATGGTTTTGGCCACGATCTCAGTGACCTTTACTTCCGCTGCTTTTAATGTCGCTTCCATACGCATGTATGGTAACATAACACCAAGGGCGATTTGTTGATCACACACACACAAACAAACCGTTCCTCCTAGTAGCCAGGGCTCTCCAGCCCTGGCATTACAGGTTTCATTCGTCCTGGTGGGTGGCGCCATGCGCCACCCACTTCTGTCCTGATGAAATTGTAGGGGAGGGGCGCCACCATATACGGTGCTCCGCCAAGCAAGATAAGCTCACGATAATTTCCATCGCGTAATGATCGTGGCTGCTGTACATCTTGCGGTGAGCGTTGTCATGCTGGAATTGGTATAATTCACGCTCATTCTGATTCGAATGCTCCCTTGGCGTAAGGGTTTGTAGCAGCGATTCGGCACTGCAGGAGCCCTGATGAACGTTGAACTGAACCGAATACTGCCGGGCTCAGCAGAAGATACCGAAGCCAAAATCAAGAAGGAAGCAGCTCGCCGACGGACTTTCGCCATCATCTCGCACCCGGATGCGGGCAAAACAACACTTACGGAAAAGTTGCTCCTGTACGGAGGAGCAATCGAAGAAGCCGGTGCGGTGAAATCACGGCGAGCGCAGCGCGCAGCGACATCTGACTGGATGGAGCTGGAAAAGCAACGCGGAATCTCGATTACATCAACCGTGCTGCAGTTCGAGTACGGCGCATTCTGCCTGAATCTGCTGGACACCCCAGGACACCAAGACTTCAGTGAAGACACGTACAGAACTTTGGCAGCAGCTGACAATGCCGTCATGATCGTGGATGCGGCAAAAGGACTTGAGCCGCAGACCCGCAAACTGTTTGCCGTCTGTCGATTGCGCAACCTCCCGTTGTTCACTTTCATAAACAAGCTCGACCGCCCAAGCAAAGAACCACTAGAGCTGCTTGACGAGATCGAAAAAGAATTCAAACTACCTACCTACGCGGTGAACTGGCCTATCGGCACAGGCACTCGCTTTCAAGGAGTAATCGACCGCCAATCGAAAATTGTTCACCTGTTCAAACGGACCGTCGGTGGTAAGACAAAATCAGATGTATCGGAAATAGCGCTCTGCGATCCACGCCTGAAAGAACTCATCCCTGTCGACATTTACAACAATCTTTTAGAAGAGCTGGAAATATTGGATACGGCCGCGCACCGGCTGGATGTTGACCTCATCAGAGCTGGCGAACTGACTCCGGTCTACTTCGGCAGCGCGATGAACAACTTTGGCGTCGAACTCTTCCTGCGATCATTTGCCGACCTCGGCATGCCTCCGACGGCATTCCCTAGTGATACAGGTCTTATTCAGCCGGTTTACCCGGAATTCACAGGCTTCGTGTTCAAGCTCCAGGCCAACATGGATCCCCGACATCGGGACAGAATCGCCTTTGTGCGTATTTGCTCGGGCATATTCTTGAAGGACATGACCGTCAAAAACAGCAGAACATCTAAGCTGATCAACCTCAACCAGCCGAAGAAACTTTTCGCAGCCGAGCGCGCATCTATAGAAGAAGCATACCCCGGCGATATTATCGGCTTGAATAACCCCGGGTCGTTCGCCATCGGCGACACTCTCTGTACAGGCAAGCCCGTGCGGTTTCCGGGCATCCCAAGTTTCACTCCAGAGTTATTTGCTTTCTTGGAAAATACTGAGCCCAGCAAGTACAAACAATTCCACAAAGGCATCTCGGCGCTACAAGAAGAAGGCGCTGTGCAAATCCTCTGGCAGACCGAACGCGAAACGCGCTCACCGATTCTCGCTGCAGTTGGACAGCTTCAGTTTGAAGTCATTCAATTCCGCTTGCAATCGGAATACAACGTCACGACCAACCTGCGCCCGTTTGACGTTAAACATGCTCTCTGGGTTAAAGGCGGCTGGCCTGTACTGAACAATGCAGTTGAAAAACACGCAGTGATGATTGCTATGGATAAGTACGAAGAACCTGTTTTGTTATTCCGCCAGAACTGGGATCTGACTCGCTTGATGGAAAAAAATCCAGGACTGGAGCTTGTTCCAGTCAGTCCGCGGACCTCAGTTGCCGGAAGTTAGCTGGCTCGTCTTCCCGATTCAAGTTCCAAATACTGCAACGGGCGGCGCACGGCGCCTCCCATACAGCGTCCGTGATAACATGCGGAAAGAATCACTAAATTAGGAATGACACCGTGAGTTTCCTAAATGTAATTGGCATGATGCCGATATTTGCAGCATTGATAGTAAGCACTATGTGGGCGACTAGTTGCATCTTGGGGCTTGTAGGTCTTGTAGGAAATTTCCAACCTAATCCTTCCCGCGAATTCAGCGGCAACGTCTCTACCGGCATTATCTTGGCGCTTATTTGCACCGCCATCACTTTGGCAATTTCATTCAGTCTCATCAAACTGGCGAGATCCGTGCATTTCACCAGGTCTCCGGCTATTGTACTAGTGGGCGTTTTACTAGGGATGCTTTGGACAGGCCTTTCATCTGTCTCAGCATGGCAACCATGGGCCCGAGCCGGCCAAGAAATCGATAAACAGTTCGCACGTCACAAGATCGAAAGTGAACGTCCTGCAAACACGGCAGCGCCCTCCAGACCATCAGCGCCATAGAAATCTTTTAAATTCTATTTCGTCGGCACTAAATCAGGAATTGCGGACCCTTCTTCAACTATGCGACAGAAGAAATTCGCCATGGCAATGTGTTCTAGTGAAGAGCACTCTGTATACGCCAGACGTGGAGAACCAACAACGATCGCCAGCGTCATCGCGCGCGAAAGCGCCACGTTCAAACGGTTCTTGCTGAAGAGAAAGGATATTCCTCTCGGAGAAGCGTTCGCGTCACTAGCTGACATGGACAGAATGACCACAGGAGCTTCCTGCCCCTGGAACTTGTCGACTGACCCTACACGGACGTCCTTGACGTAATCGCGAATCAATCGCACCTGCAAGTTATATGGTGCCACCACGAGAATGTCATCGCCGGTTAGCGGACGCAAAATCTTGCCGTCGAACCAGCTGCAGCGCTGCAATTCATTCACTATTTCGCGAACAGCTTGCGCCTCTTCTTCACTGCCTTGAGTATTGCCATCATGCTCGATGGGAACAAAAATTACTCCGGCCGATTTGCCTATACGTGGAAGTGACCCCGGCAAGGATAGTATGCGCTGCGCTGCCGATTCCGTTGACTCAAGCTTCCCTTCGTACACTGACTTCGAGATCAATGAACAGATCGCCGGGTGCATGCGGTGAGTCACACTGAGGAAGATGCCTCGATCCTCCGGTATGGTGGCTAGGTCTTGCATGTAATATTCAAGCGTTGACATACCACTTTCACCGGGGTGGAACCCTTGAATCGGTTGTTCAAGCTGCATTTGATCGCCCAAAAGCACGATGTTCTTTGCACATCGGCCAATCGCCACCAGATTAGCAACAGACATTTGCCCAGCCTCGTCCACGAACAGATAATCAAATGCCTCGGTCGCCTCCTCGATGCAAAATGCAAATGCAGTACCACCGACCAGGTTGAAGTTCTGCAAAGGAAAGACTTTCTGCTTTTCTCTGATTTGAATGGCAGGATGTAACTGCGTCGAGGTGTCTCCATCGGAGCCGATCTTCGCTCCAGCCAACGTGATTCCCAAGCTGGTAGCAACTTCGGCACACTTCACCAACAGGTGTTCTATGGATTTATGAGAGTTGGAAGTGATGCCTACCTTCAATCCGCGTTTCAGCAGTCCACTGATTAGCTCTGCCGCGTTTGTAGTCTTGCCTGAACCAGGTGGACCCTGCATGCATAACGCTGTCCGTTGCATGTTCAAAACAGTTTCCAAAAGTGCCTCTGGAAAATCAACGTCCTTGCGAAGCAGTGGTTGCCTGGCTTCCCGGCCGGCAATATTCGGAGTTCGACGAAGTAGAAAATCGCTCAGACAGTCAGGCAAGACACCGGTCAGATGCCAGGCAGAGGTGATCTCATAAATCGCATCTTGCAAGACCTTTGGTCGAATCTGGGTGTACGGAATTAGTCCAAAAGGTGCGCTGGGCTCAGCGTCGTCTGCTCGCACCTTCACGGTAACCAGCCCGCGGTCTCTGTGTATTACATCGATCTCGACTTTAGTGTCGCTGTCGTAAGACAAACAGCACGTTTCACCGGCGGCGATTTTCGTTTCTTGAGTTGGGTCGAATGCGTACTCGTAGTAGTGCCAGGTAAGCTTTTTCTTCTCAACGCG
>JADYXS010000214.1 GCA_021772155.1 Candidatus Obscuribacter sp. | reverse complement strand
CCATTATCTGTATGCAACTCGAGGCGGTTATCTTTATCTCGTCGGGAAGTACAACTCCGTCCCCAAAGCTGAGGGAGTCGGTGAGTTTGTTTTGTCTTTGCCTGATAAAACGTCACAAGTTGCTATAGATACTCTTGCGCACAAGAGATTCATGGATCACCTTCGTCACCCACGCAAAATTACCCACGAACGTCATCGTCATGATGCGCCGGTGGTCAAAGCGAAAGAATTGGTTCTGGCTTAGTTTTAAGCGGAACAGGCAATGAATCAAGCGCCCCAAGCGGGCGCTTTTTTTTGCCGCGCGGCCTACCTATATATATAAAATACCTGGTTGTCAGGAGTGCAGTCGGGCTTCATCGCGATGCGAATTTATGTAACGGCGAAAGAGGTCATCTTTCTCTCAAATTAGCAAGAGCGACCTAGGGCATTTTCAATAGCAGGCATCTCAACAACGAGATTGCTAAGGCTATCGCTGGGGTAAACCTCGGCATATGACTTGATCTTCTCGAATCACTGATGAACATATTCAAGAACGCAGCACGAGAATTTTGCCTGTCTGTTCCATGTTTGTTAGCAAAATTGCCAGGATTGTTCTTCGCCTATTGTCACTAATATTGCGAATAAATGTTAAGCTGATACCGTGGTTTATTTTTTCTACCGTCACTGTCCCAACAACACTGTCCTGCTGGCGCTAATAGGCGACCTTAATTCAGGCTATTCGACTTAAATGGTTCATTGGGTACGCCAACATAGGTATTTGCGTGGTGACTTAGGGCATTTTTCTTTGGCAGGAATAAGCCGCATGGCCGCGGTAGCTGGAATGGAGTGTAAGTCGATGCATAAGAGCGGCAAGCCCACAGGTTTTACTTTGATCGAACTTCTTGTCGTGGTTGTGATAATTGGTATTCTCGCGGGGATTGCTCTGCCCAACTTCATCGGTGCCACAAGAAAGTCTCGGGTGGCTGCAGTTAGATCTAATATGCATACGATACAAGTGGCTGCCGAATCCGCTGCAACTGATACGGGCGGGCAGTACCCAAATCTTACGGTGCTGGCCAAATACATGCCAGGCGGCGGAAATGATCCCACCGGCGCAGACGGGATCTGGCCGGTTAACCCATTTACAAATGCAGCTGCGGTACCGAACGATGCTGGTTTGACCACTCTTGCTCAAATTACAGCAGCGAAAAACGCGACACCCGGAACAGCTTCTGGCACGGCAGGTAACGTTGGCTATTCGCCTACGAGCGATTCAACTGCTTATGGTGTGCTCGGTTACGACGAAGGTGGAAAAGCACTTGGTGGCGGAATTGGTGGCAAGCAGATGGTTCTGTCGAACCAGTAACTGGAATTAATTCAGTTAACGTAAGGTCCGAGCTAACAGTTCGGACTTTTCCATATCTAGATGTAGAGCGATTCGAGACAGAAGCTAAGTCTCAGTGGAGCCAACGATGTAGAGCGTCTGTCTACAATTGTCTTGCTAAAGGTCGCTTGCCGCCAGTGTGCATCCCTGAGGACTTCAGCGGAATGCCCGACCATGTGTCTCATAACGTAGGCAGTGCCAGAGTATGAGAAATCGTTAATCTTCTCGCTGTTATCGGGTCTGTCACTAGGGCATTTTCCTTATGTGCGCAGCGATTCCACAACACCGGTTGTGCACAATGTATTGGTTGGTTCATTCATTCATTACCAGGCATCTCCGGGAAAGTAGTTTCTCCCTCGGGCAAAGCCGGACGAATTTTCACTCTAGAGGTAGACATCAAATGTTAAAAACCCGCAAAATGACAGGCTTTACGCTCATCGAGCTTCTTGTTGTAGTGGTCATTATCGGTATTCTTGCCGCGATCGCCCTTCCAAACTTTATTGGCGCACAGAAGAAAGCCAAGCTAGCCGGTGTCAAATCAAACATGCACACCTGCCAACTTGCTACAGAATCCTATGCGACAGATACAGGCGGTATCTATCCTGCAGCTAGTGCCGCTTTAGCGCCGTTCTACCCAGGTGGCGGTAACGCTGCAGGTAGTGCTACTGCAGGAACATTCCCAACAAACCCACTCACCAACACTCCTAACGAAGCTCCTGCTGCAGCCACTATTGCCAACACCACTGGCGTGATCACCCGCGGTACGGCACCAACGGGCGGAACTGCTGGACAGACTGCTTATGCTGGTATCAACGATGCTGGCGGTACGATGTCGACTTATGGTGTTGCTGGATTCAACGATGCCGGTACATCATTGCCTGGAACAAACCCAGGTACATACATGGTTCTATCGAACCAATAGAAGACCGACGCTTGATTCGGAAAGGGCAGATCGATTACCGATCTGCCCTTTCGCTTTTCGAACTTTGAAATGGCGCTCCACTGCAAAAGCAGTCGATTTACATTACTTCCATCGATGGGCACCAGCGAATTGTCTGGATCCCCTTGATTTGAGATACTAAAAACATCAGCTGTGGGTTTGACGTCTTGGCTTTTTTTGAAAAAATCATACGCCCCTTGTTTGTGATGGTATTTGTCTGTCTTACGTTTTTTCTTCATCGAGAACTCGATAGGCAGATGCAGGCTACGGGGGACGTAAATGAGATTCAGTTATTACCTTCTGCGTCCATTGCTCAGCTGTTCTCCCTCGGGTATGACCGGCTTTTAGCCGACTTCTATTGGTTAGGCTTTGTCCAATACATGGGTGCACCGCCGAACCCATCAAACCGCTTTCAGCAGGCCTATCAGTATGTCGATTTGATTACCACTCTGGACCCGCGTTTCTCGTCTGCATACTGGTTCGGCGCCTGGTCAATTGGATACTGGCAGAAGCGTCCAGATCTGGCAGACAAAATTCTTCAAAGAGGAATAGCTGCTCTGCCTGGAGATTGGGACATGCCATTCATGGGTGGTGTGAATCAATATCTTTTCGCGCATGATGCAAAGAGAGCAGCGCACTATTACAGGCAGGCCTCATTGCTGCCTGGAGCTCCGGAATACCTTGCCAGGCAAGCAATTATCCTGGCTTCGCCTATCCCCGAATACGAAAAGCGCATAAGGTCTTTGTCCACTCTTTATTACAGTGCAAAAGAGGCCAATCTTAAGCAGTCTGCGTACAACGAGTTAGTTGGCATGCTCTACAAAATGTATAAAGAGGCGCCTGTTGAGACGGTTCGCCGCGGCGCACGCGATCGATTGATCAAGCTCGGTATTGATCAATCAGAGCTGTAAAATACAGCGGATTTTTTCAGTTTAATAGTGCACTACATGCGGTGCGTGATTAACTGGCTTGATCGTTTTCAAAAGCGTTGTGTAGCTGTCCGCAGGCGGCATCAATATCAGTGCCGCGCTCCAGGCGAATGGTTACTGTTTTGCCCGTGGACTCAGCGAAGCGCTTGAAACGCCGTTGCGCTTCAAGGGTGGGACGTTTGTACAACACAGTGCCGTCCAGCGCTTCGGTGGGGTTGTATGGAATAAGGTTGATATTGCAATGAAGACGCTTCACGAGCATCGCCAGTTCTTTTGCTTGTTCTGCCGAGTCGGTGACACCGGCAAGCAAAACGTATTCGATGGTGATGCGTCGCCCGGTTTTTTTGTAATATTCGTATAGCGCATCCATCAGATCTTCAACGGACCACTTACGTGTTATCGGGACTATTTGTTCTCGCAATTCCGAGTCCGGAGCATGCAATGACAGGGCAAGCGTGATTTGCAAGTCTTCTTGTGCCAGTCGCTCGATTCCCGGGACGATTCCAGATGTTGAAACTGTTATGTGACGGGCACCGATTCCGACCGAGTTGATCATTGTGTGAAGAGACTTGATCACCTCATCAACGTTTAACAGTGGCTCACCTTGACCCATGTAAACGACATTTGCCACGCGATGACCTGATTCTCGCTGGATAGCAAGAACCTGATCGATGATCTCTTGTGACGTTAGATTTCGCTTGAAGCCAAGATAACCGGTGGCGCAGAATGTGCAGCCCACTGCACAGCCAACTTGACTGGAGACACAAGCTGAATATGTGGCGCGATCTTCAAATGACATCAACACCGATTCGACTAATTTGCCATCGGCTAATTTGAAGAGGTACTTTCTTGTGCCGTCGTCGCTGACCTGCAGATGAGCCAGTTCCAGCGAAGATAGCGTCGCTTTCAACTTCAGCAGATCGCGCACATCTTTCGACAGGTCCGTCATTTCGTCGAAAGATCCGGCGTATTTGACGTAAATCCAGGTGTGAATTTGTCGTGCTCGAAACTTCGGCAATCCAAGGGACAACACAAAAGCTTCGATTTCTTCCAATGTCAGTCCTGACAAGGCGATCGGGACTTCTTCCAGTTCATTCATATGTTCGACGGGGCTCTGCAACAAAAGACAAAGTAATTCTGTCTTTCCTGTGGGTTGATATTATTCTGGCCCATGATATCAAGTATGCGCAGCCCGTAACAGGGAATTTGACGCGGAAACGGCTGCCGTGCGCCACGTGCTAGAATTTCGGGCTGCCCGCGTCTTTCGGCATTTTGATTAGCATTCGCAAAGCTGAGCGCTACCAGACAATCGACGAGTAGCGAATTTAGGAGCAAGAAGAAGGAATGGAAAGCTGGGAGGACAAGGCTAAGACTTGGCTCAAGGGGATGTTCGGCGACACCCAGGAGAAGAAGGTCAAGTTCCTTCAGGACTATGTGACGCGGGCAAACGCGTTTGAACCCCAGTTCGAAAAGATGTCGGACGATGATTTAAAAGCCAAGACTGTTGAGTTTCGTACACGAATTGACAATGCGTTACTCAATGTTCCTGACAAGCTGCTCATTCCCGCCGATGCTTCAAAAATGCCCGGACAACTGCGCACAGAAAAAGATCGCGTTCTGGCCGGTGTGATGGAAGACATGCTGCCTGAGACGTTTGCAGTCTGCCGTGAAGCAAGCAAGCGTGTACTTGGCATGCGCCATTTTGACGTGCAGCTGATGGGCGGTGCGGCGCTGCACTTTAACAAGATTTCCGAGATGCGCACAGGTGAAGGGAAAACACTCGTCGCCACCTTGCCTGCTTATTTGAATGGATTAACCGGACGGGGCGTGCATGTCGTCACAGTTAACGACTACCTGGCTAAACGGGACTCCGAATGGATGGGGCAGCTCTATAAATGGCTCGGTCTTTCTGTCGGTCTGATCTATTCGCATCAACCGGATCAAGAAAAGTTCGCCGCTTATCGTGCTGATATCGCTTATGGCACTAACCACGAGTTTGGCTTCGACTACTTGCGCGATAACATGCGCACCACATTGGAATCGTTGTCACAGCGCGACTATTATTTTGCCATCGTCGACGAAGTCGACAACATTTTGATTGACGAAGCCAGAACGCCGTTGATCATCTCCGGTTTTCCATCGGAATCTTTTGTGCAGGTCTATCAAGTGATGTGTCAGCTGGCACCACAGATGGAAAAAGGCTTGACCAAGGAAGACGAAGAGTGCGATTACTGGGTCGATGAGAAAGGTAAGAACGTGCTTCTTACCGAGCGGGGTATCTCCAACGCTGAAAAACTTCTCGGCGTCTCCGATCTCTACGATGTTCACTACAATTTTGCGCACCACTTGTCTCAGGCGTTGCGGGCCAAAGAATTGTATCGTCTCGATACCGATTATGTAATTCGTCCAACTGAAGACGGTAAGCCGGAGATCGTCATCGTTGACGAATTCACCGGACGGATGATGGTCGGTCGGCGCTGGAGCGATGGTTTGCACCAGGCGATCGAAGCGAAGGAAGGCGTTCCGATTCAAGACGAAACGATGACCTATGCTTCAATTACTTATCAAAACCTTTTCCGTCTCTATCCCAAACTGTCCGGTATGACAGGGACCGCCCTGACAGAAGCTGCGGAATTCCAGAAAATCTACAACCTCGATGTGGTGGCAATTCCGACGAACAAGAAATCGGTCCGGGATGACTACACAGATGTTATTTATAAAACCGAGCGCCAGAAGTTCTATTCGGTGATTGAAGAAGTCGTTGAGATGCATGATGTCGGAAGACCTGTTCTTGTTGGTACAACCAGCATTGAAAAGTCCGAGCTCAGTGCAGATCTGCTCAGCAAGCCGCAAGGCATGGGTGAGTACCTGACGAGAAAAATCGGCAAAGCAATTGAATTCATTCGCACGAAAAAGCTCGAAGGCGACTCAATCAAGGCATTGCTGAAAATCTTCGAACGTCCTGGTCTGATCGATCCAGATAAGTTAGACGCAGTTTGTAAGCAAATTGAAGCCGCTTTTCCGAAGGCCGACGAGCTTATAGAGCGCTGCTACTCCATTCTGCGCACGGCTCGCGTGGTGTCATCGATACGCAAGGGTGTCAAACACCATGTGTTGAACGCAAAGCACCACGAAAAGGAAGCGATGATCATTGCGCAGGCCGGCAGAAAAGGTGGTATCACAATTGCCACCAACATGGCTGGTCGCGGAACGGACATCCTACTTGGCGGTAACGCTGAGTATCTGACGAAAGAACGGCTCTACGACGATAAAGTCGAGCCGGGATCTGAGTTGTGGGATGCTAAATACAAAGAACATTTTCCAAAGTACAAGGCTGAAACCGATGCGGAGCACGATGAAGTGGTGCGGCTCGGTGGACTGCACATTATCGGTACGGAACGCCACGAAGCACGACGGATCGATAACCAGCTTCGCGGACGGGCAGGACGTCAGGGCGACCCAGGAAGCTCGCGATTCTTCCTTTCGTTAGAAGATACTTTGATGCGCATTTTCGGCGGACAGAACATCGCTAAGTTGATGGATCTGATCAAAGCTGATGAGGAGATGCCGATTGAAGCCGGCATGGTCATGAAGTCCATCGAGAATGCACAGAAGAAAGTGGAAGCCTATCACTTCGATATGCGAAAACACGTTCTGCAGTACGACGATGTGTTAAACACGCAGCGTGAGGTTATCTATCGCGAACGGCGCAGAATTTTGATGAAGACGACGTTGCGCGAAGAATGTATTCAAATGGTGGAAGACCACGTCGACAACATCTTGAACATACAGATCGATCCGGAAACTCCCCCAGAAACATGGGAAGACGTCGAGCTGCCAGACATGTTGAAAATTCTGGCGAATGACATAACGATGTTCGATACGATCAAATCAGATGAACTGGCTGGCTATTCCTTCATCGATTTGCGCGAGAAGCTTCTAGAGGCAGCGCGACTTGCTTATCAGGTACGTGAAGAGCATGTTGGTGAGAACGTCATGCGTGAGCTTGAGCGTCAGATTTTGATGCGGACGATCGACACCAAGTGGGTTGACTACCTGCACAACATCGAGCAACTTCGCGAAGGGATCCACCTGCGTGGATACGGTCAGCGCGATCCGTTGCAGGAGTACAAGCGCGAAGCTTACGAACTGTTCGAACAACTGCTGAAGTCCATTCAAACTGAAAGCGTCCAACTTATGTTCCGGGCTCAACCGGTGCAAATGGATTACGCGGAAGGTGATGAAGACTGGGGCGCGGACGAAGACAGTTTGCAGGAAGACTTCGAGCGCGAAGCGAAATTTCTGGAAGAGGCGATGGACGCCGTTTCCTCGGAAGCGCACCCTGAACTGGACGAAGTCGTCGCTGAGCGCGAAGCGGAATTGCAAGCTGAGGCTGAAGCGGAACGCGAAGCTAAAGAAGGCGATGATGCCGCATCTAAAGGCGACAGCGAGCCGGCAAATGGCAAAAAACCTGATATCACCAAGGACATAGAAGATACGATGAAGCGGATTCGCAGCCAGTCGTAGGCTGGCAATCGCGATGCATATCCTTTCCTTCGACACCAGCTCTAGTGATTTGCATGTAAGCCTGCTTGTGGACCGCCAGCCAGTCCTCGAGCGGACAATCTTGCCTGCTGGAGCTGAACGTCAGGAAGTGGCGTCTGTGTTGATGATGGAAGTGGATCGCGCCTTCTGCGATGCCGGCTGGAGCAAATCACAACCGAACCTTGTGGTGGTCGGCATTGGACCAGGTAGTTTCACAGGCATCCGGGTGGCTGTAATCACGGCCCGGACCATTTGCCAGATTTTTCACTTGCCATTGATTGGAGTGTCTCTGTTGGAGACGCTCTACTTTGCCGCAGGTAGTGCAGAGCCAGCAGCAATCTTGTTGCCATCCACGTCCAATCAATTCTTCTACGGGGCTTTTGAGCGGACTGAAGCTGATCCTGTCCGAGAAATTGTACGGCAGGCCTCTGGCCCGGCCGATGCGCTTCTAAGCCAGCTGAGCGGCATTCCAACATGGTTCGGCGCAACCCAATCGAGCAGCTTATTGCAGGAGCATGAGCTTGAGCCTTTGCCCAAGCTAAAGAATATTGGCACCTTACAGGCTCAATTGGCTTTTGATAGGTTATCTTTGAATGGCTTTTCAACGGAAACTTTTGCTTGGCAAAATGTTCTTCCGTTGTACCTTCGCAGTCCCTCAGTGACTATCAAAAAGAACTATGCAGCTCCAGATCCGGCGCATGAGCCCCGATGACCTCGATCAAATAATGGAAATCGAGCCGGTCGCCTTTGGTAGCCATCACTGGTCTCAAACGTCTTTCATCAATGAATTGAGCAACCCGAGCGGATATTACTTCGTCGTCACCGACGAGGCGACAGAACTGCTCTGCGGTTACTCGGGCTTCTGGTTGATCGGTGAGGAGGCTCACATAACCACACTGGCCGTGCGCCCGGATTTGCGGCGCCGATACCTTGGCGAGCTGCTTTTGATCAACGACATCGAGCGCGCTCAGTCCGTAGGCGCCAGCTGGCTTACGCTCGAGGTTCGCGTGTCGAACTATGTCGCTCAGAATTTGTATTTCAAGTACGGCTTCAAGAACCTCGGCACTCGGCGCAAGTACTACCAGGACAATGATGAAGATGCGCTTGTTCTCTGGGCGGAGAATATCCGATCTGACGAGTATAAGAAAAACATCACATTGCGCCTGGAGGACTTGGCAGCTAAGATGCGGGTTTCTGATATGGGTCTTATTCCAACAGCCCTTTCGGAAAACGTTCAAAACACATAGATTGTAGTTGTGCAGTGGACTTTTACAGGTAACATTCGGCGCTTGCGTCGCAAATCATTGGTCGGGCAGTTGGTGCTCGTTATCCTTGGCATGCAAGTACTTCTGTTTGCTTCGTTCACATGCTTGGAGCTGCCGACGGCAACTCAACACAATCTTGAGCGCTTTACCAACCTTTCCTTGCAACGCTGGTTGGTAAACCTGCCTGAAAAGTGGCAAACGCAAGTGACAGGCAGATTTCCGGTCCTTCTTCGGCCCGTAGCAGAGATTCGCTACAGTCCTTATGTACCGATTGCCCCGGCCTCCCTGTTCGTCGGATACGTCCTCGGGCTCCCATTAGGATTCATCGCCACCTTTCTATTTGTAGTTACAGGGATTGTCGGACCCTATGTCGGATTCTCACCTTTGGCGGCTGGCGGCGGAATTGAGTATTATCGTCAGCCAACATTTGGCTACTTAATTGGAATGATCCTTGGGTCCTGGTTCGCAGGACGGATTACCTTTTCCAAGAACAACAGCCTGAGGCAGATTGCTGTCGTCCTCGGCGGCTTGCTGATTCTGCATATTGTTGGTTTGATCTATCTTGTAGGCAGCTCACTGGGTGTGCTGCTGTTCGAGGGAGAAACTGCCTATCTAAAGTGGCAACCGTGGCTTTCGGAGAGCATTCGCAATTTCAGTTGGTATGCTTTGCCGTATGATATTTTATTTGGTCTGCTAATGATCGGCATTGGCTTCCCGTTCCGTTGGCTCAACTCTGTTTTAACGGCACCGGACATAGCGATGAAACCGAAACCGAAATGGGATGGCAAACTTGAAGAGCAAGTTACGAGCTAACGCTCGAAGTTTTATCCTCAACAATCGACGTACCCTGATTACTGCAGCCGGTTCCGCTCTCTTGAGCGGAGGTGCCGTCTATCTTTATGCAGCAAAAGTCGAAGCGAGAAACTACAAGCTAGAACGGCTGCACGTCACAACTGAACCTGGTCTTTTAAGCAAAAACGATCCGAAAGGCAAGCATGTGGCATTGCGGATCTTGCACCTGAGCGATCTGCACCTTTCCGCGCCGGAAAGCCATAAGATTGAGTTTTTGCAACGGATTACCGACGCTGATTATGACTTGATAGTCTTTACCGGCGACATCTTTGAAAACTACACGGGCACTCAGTACGCCAAAGATTTGATCACCCGCAAACCGAGGCTTGGCGCCTTTGCTGTGCTGGGCAATCATGATTACTACAATTACACATGGTTCAACAAAACCGTTGGTCGAGTTAATCGCTCGTTCCGCCACCCGCGCCACAAGCGCGATGTCACGCCTTTGATTCACGCGCTATCCGAAAGTGGTATCACCGTCCTGCGAAACTCATCGCGCATGTTCGACGCCGAGCATACGTGCCTCATCGGGATCGATTATCCAGGTATCACGCAAGAAGAGCTTTCGGCGCTCACCGCCCAGGCTCCAGAAGGTTATTTGATCCTGTCTTTGCTGCACGTGCCGAAAAGATTGCAGCAATTGCCTCAAGCGGGCGTGCACCTTGCCTTTGCCGGACACACACATGGTGGACAGATACGGATTCCTGGTATTGGAGCGCTGATCACGGACTCCGAATTACCTAGACGCGAAGCGTCCGGGCTGGTCAGGCGAGAGGACACGATCATTCATGTCAGCCGAGGATTGAGCGCCGATCCGAAAACCAATTTCCGACTGTTCTGCCCGCCGGCAGCTACCATCATCGACGTTGAGCATCACGGTTAGGACGCGGGCCTCTCAACGGATGTAGTGGCAGCATCTTATGCTGCCATGCAGCTCTTGCCATGCAGCTCTTGCCATGCAGCTCTTGCCATGCAGCGGGTGTATTTGGTCCGTAGAATGGCAGCATAAGATGCTGCCACTACGGCATCAATTCGGCCGGATTGCGATAGAGGTAGCGAATCGTGGCGGCGTCATTGGCGGACACCACGCCGCGCCCATAGCTGAGGCTCATCAGGTCTGTTGGGTAGGGGCTGTGACCGTCGATTCCGAGAGCATGTCCGAACTCATGGGCCGAGGCCGCTTTGACCTTGTTAAAGGGCAAAGGAACGCGATCTGGCCCTGCTGTGCGCAGCAGAATGACCACAGGTTTTAACGACCGCCGGACTAACTCCAGATCGTTGCGGGCAATTGCTTGCTTGACTACAGACGTGGGCAATAGGTACTTGGCGGTAATCCCGCGCGTGTCGTTCTCCAAAAGGGCCAGCCCAAGCTTGTGGACGAAGTTGTCCGTCCAAAAGACATAAATGTCCGCTTCATCAGGGTTCTCGGTGAGTTCGTAATTTAACAGCCCTTCTTTCTCCAGAAACTTCCAGTTGTAAATTCCTTGAAGCGCAGCCATATACTGCTCTTCTGAATACAATTCGGCTATGGGCAAAGTGCTGAATTGCTGCTGATTTTGGACAACGTTCATGACCGCGTCAGGCCAACCGCTAGTGTTGGCCGTGTTGGTGATGGGATTGCCACTGACCGGGTCGGGGATGCCGTCTAGCGTCAACCCGCGCGCGATCCAGACCTTGATTGGCATTTGTTCGCGAATCCAGCGAACGGACTGCCCATTCTTCCTGTATTGAGGATAAATGGCCGCTGCAGTTGTCGGTGTAGAGCGTTTTGCCGCTTGCCTGGCTGCACCGACAGGCGCGCTGAAAGTAACCAGTCCAATGACTGCCGCTGAAACAATCCACACATCTGACCGTGCCTTCATGGCCTTCTCCGCTGTTCGTTTTTCCCAACTGTTGTGGCATTCTGTTTTGGTTTTGCCTCAATTCTGATAAGCATAACCTTGATAACGCATTTAACAGTTGCAACATCGTCCTCGTAGCTACAATATAGGCTATGCGTTTAGCGGTTCAAGGTGGAATATATGCATCTGGTTGAGAATTGGCAACGTCCGGCGTCGGATGACATAAACCCCGATGCCCTCGAGTATTTGTTTGGCCAAAAGAAACTCGGTCGCGCCACTCCCTGGGTGGAAATGGCAGGTGATCCTGAACCGGTCGTACGTATCACCCCGGAATATATTCGGCTTCAAACGCGCGTGGAAATTCTCAAAGCGACGATAGAGCTGACGTCTGAGCAGCTCCACGAGGCGCACCACAAAATCGGCATGCTTGCGGCAGAGCTTGCGCGCCGGGACCTGGTGCTCAAAGAACTCTCCGAATACCGCGCGAAAGCTGCCATGGCTGTTGCCTACGGAAGACACAATGAGTTGCTGCAATTACAGATCACTGGCTTGAAGAACGAGCTTGCTAAGGAGCAAGCAAAGCTACGGACAGCAGCTTCAGATCACTTCCTATCGGGAGGGGACAAGCCCCTCCCCTACACCACAACAGCATCTGCCGTCATTTCCGCTGCCGCTGCCGTCGTTTCGGCTCGAGAATTGCAGACGATTACAGCCGAGAATTATCGGACGGTTAACGCCAAGGATTTCTCCTTTCCATTCCTGTTGCTCAATTCCTTATTGACCCTGGGCTTTGCAACAGCCGTGTTGATTACGATTCTTCACTAAAGATCCTGCCTAATTTTTGCTGCGATGCTGTAGAAGCCCTCGGGAACTAAATGTAGACAGTAGAGGTCTACGAGCTAGTGTTGTTCACAATGAGCAATACAGCGTAAGTAAATCGTTAAGTTCAGCGGTTTTCTGCGTGGTGCGAGGTATAACATTACAGTATTCATCGCAGCGTACTCCAGACGAGGGACTTGAGGGATCGAGTCCGTTGGGGCAGCACCAACCCTGCGGTCACTTAGGAAGACCCGGTATTTACCGGGTCTTTCCGCTTTTTGTCTTATGCGCGATCCGGCGGCACCACTTTTCTACGTCCTGTGCCTAGGTCATCTTTTAGGTAAACGGATCGACACAAATAGTTCACTGTGATCTCTTCGGATGTTCATCGTATGCGCTTCTTGTATAGAAACGCGAAGAGACCTGGAACTTCCAGCCGACGATGAAGTCTTGCGTCACAAGAAACTGAGCTTATCTTTCAATGTCTTAAGGATCTGCTTGGAGCTTGATTATGCCCCGTAAATACATATAAGTGGATTGTATTCACCGGCACCACCTGCAGTGAACTCCAGACGAGGAGCTCGAGGGATCGAGTTCGTTGGGGCAGCACCAACCCTGCGGACAATTGTTTCTAGAGGGCGATGCCATGGGCATCGCCCTCTGTCGTCTGATACGATCTTTTCTTTTCCGACCCCTTGGCTCAAATTTTTCGCTTGAGGTGCAAGCATGACAACGTCGTCGAAAGCACCGGTGCGTGCCGTTATTCTGGCAGCCGGGCAAGGCAAGCGAATGAAATCGGCGCGTGCGAAAGTTCTGCATGACGTTCTTGGCAAATCGATTATCACGCGCATTATCGACGCGGTAGATAGCCTGAAGCCGGAAAAAATCCACGTTGTGATAGGTCATCAAGCGGAAGCAGTAGAAAATTATCTGCTGGCCAATCCAGCGTTGTATCCTTTCTCCACCCATCTGCAAAGTCCGCAGCTTGGCACAGGTCACGCTTTGCAGCAAGTAGTACCGGATCTTGGTGATTTCAAAGGAACGCTTTTGGTCACCGTCGGTGATACCCCTCTTCTGAGTGGCAAAACACTTGGCGAGCTAGTTACAAGACACCAGGCGGAACATGCGGCGGTCAGTCTCTTGACTGCTGTGGTTGACGATGCAAAAAAATACGGACGTATCGTCCGCGACAGAGACGGCAGTGTGTTGAAGATCGTTGAGGATAAGGACACTAGCGATCTCGAAAAACATATAAAGGAAGTGAATCCGGCTATCTATTGTTTCGAGTGGCCGATAATCGCGAAGGGTTTGGAAAGTCTGCGGAATGACAACCAGCAGAAAGAATACTACCTCACTGATCTGATCGCCTGGGCCAGGGCCCAGAATCTCATCGTTTCAAGCAGCATTGTCGGTGACTGGCGAGAGGTGATAGGCATTAACACCAGGCTTGAACTGGTCGAAGCTATGCATTTGATGCGCGACAAGGTGCTCACAGATCTTTCCTTAGAAAGTGGTGTCACGATCATTGACCGGGCCTCGACCTGGATTTCGCCGGAAGTTGAGATCGGAGAAGATTCGGTGGTGCTGCCAGGCTGTCACCTTACCGGTGAGATCAAGATTGGCCGCGATTGTGTAATTGGCCCCCATACAGTGATGCAGGGCAAGGTCGTCGTCGGCAACCGCACCGTAATCACTCAATCGTTGGTTGTAAACACTCAGCTGGGTGATGACTGCCGGGTTGGACCATACGCGCATTTACGAGAGCACACTTTAGTTGCTGATAAATGCCGCGTTGGCAATTTCGTCGAACTCAAAAAGAGCAGCGTGGCTTCCAACACCAATGTTTCTCACCTCAGTTACATAGGTGATGCGGAACTGGGCAGCAACGTGAACATTGGTGCCGGCACGATCACGGCCAACTACGATCACTCAACTGGTATCAAATCCGGAACTGTCATCGCAGATGGTGCGTCGACCGGCAGTAATTCTGTTTTGGTCGCGCCGATAAAGTTAGGCAAACAATCAGTGGTCGCGGCCGGAACGGTTGCCACCAAAGACGTTCCAGACGGTGCTTTGGCTGTTGCCAGAGTGCGGCAGGAGAATAAAGAAGGTTGGTCCAGCAGAAAAAAGGGCAAAACTTCCGCGCCATCAGTATCTTGATAACCAGGACCTCTGACGTTTTGAATAGCTCGCCCATATTCACAGAGGACCGGCAGTATATGTGCGTTTTGGGTGTTCAACTTTTAAGCAAATGGCATCTTGCCGAGTGGTGGCAAGTTGAAAGGTTTGTACCAAAAAGTCAATTCTTGTTCTTTCCATTCAACCAACTAAACTCTTAGGTGTGGGTAATGGCTGTCAAATGCAATCGTATTCGGTATCACTTCTCTCGTGATTTGGAACGTTTGTTGTTGCGGCCTAGTCATTGCGTATGGGTTTGCTAGTCAGCGATTAGCCTAGAAAAGTAATTATCAAATGGAAGACACAATTTTGCCTGGTCACCTCATGAAGCGGATCGAAGAGCTTCGGGGGCGTGAAGTTAGCTATCTTGAAGATGAGCTCTATTCGGAAGAGGCTCTAACCAACCTGGAATACCGCACACAGTTGGAGCGTTGTTTTAGCCTCGATCCACTGGGTCCATTACCGCCAAGCCTGTAGTTTAACGAGCGGCGGGGGCCGCATAGAGCGCCTGGGACAGGAAGCTGCGCACACCTTTGGCAATGCCTAAGGCCGCGCGTTCTTGTCCCTCGTTGCTTATTAGCAGTGCGTATTCGTCTGGATTGATTACAAATCCCACTTCCATAAGCATTGCCGGATAGCGTGAAGGTCGACAGAGCGCAAGGTTCTGCCACCTCGTGTTGTAATCCGGAAGACCGACTTCTTCCACCGTTGCTGCCCGGGTGGTGTTGGCGAACTCGCGAGATTGCGGGTGGTAGTAGTAGGACGATGTGCCGTGCTCAGTCCACGGGTTGCGACCATCGGGCAAAGAATTATTGTGTACCGACAGCAGCAGGTCCGCTTTGGCGGCGGTTGCTATAGCTACCCGTTCGCCTAATGAGACATCGACGTCTTCGTTGCGGGTCATGATCACTTGCGCGCCTTGGTCTTGCAATATTCGTTCAAGTTTCTTGGCAATAGCCAAATTAATCGTGGCTTCTTTGATGCCAGAGCAGCCGATGGCGCCAACTTCCCGGCCACCATGGCCAGGGTCAATACAAATCCGAAGCCCCCGCAAAGAACCTTCCGCTAGTGCTACATTTGGTGCCCCATTAATGTGCAACACCAGATTGGTGCCGTCGTAGTCGACCCAATAACCCCATTGATTCTTGCCACTTAGGTTAACGACAACCTGATAAACCCTGTCTGCTAGCTGATTCCATGTTACGTAGTTGACAGGATTATGTGCGCGATCACTTTTGTTCGGAGCGGCACTGCCGTGCAGTTGATCAACGGCATTTGCTGCCGTTGATGGCTCTGTTACCCAGTCGGTGTCAGCTGTGGCACCATAAACTTTCAGCGTTAGCTTGTTGTTTGGGCCGAGTTCTTGCTTTACCTCATAGGGGAGTCTCTGGTTGAGGGGCACAACTACCCGGCCGCCGTTGCCTTCTTCATTTTCGATGTTGATGGTGCGCACGTTTGCAGTAGGTGGCGTGCCCGAATCAGTTTCCTTCGAGAGAACATCCTTTTCGATCCAAAGATGTTTGCCTGGTGCCATCTCGACGCGATAGGAGTTGCCGACAAACCCGTCAACCAAGACCCTCACACCTTCTGCCAAT
>JADYXS010000213.1 GCA_021772155.1 Candidatus Obscuribacter sp. | reverse complement strand
CTGTAATACGAATCGCGCGTCTGCAGGCTTTCGTCCCCACCAGATCAAAAGCGCACCGAAGATTGCTAACCCCATATAACCTGCTGGTAAGTACAGCCAAGGGTTACCGCCGTGAAACATAGTAACGCCATACGCATCGGGCGACGGGTTGAGCATAATCGACGTGACGTGCCCCCCTGTAAGTCGCACTGCCAGCGCGTGACCACATTCGTGAACCATTGTCTTGAACATTGAGAATGGGTACAAAAACTCTTTTACCCCAGGAAGATCCCCGCAAGCAATGCTCAATACTAGTATCAATAACATCAACTGCACAATGCGATCGGTGCGCATGGCATGCCAGATATCCGACATCATCAAACGTGCGTGAGCAGCCGCTGCATCTTTCGCCACGACGGCCTGTGCGGCCGCGGCATCGCGAACAACTTTGGCATGAGCCGCCGCAGTTTCTTTCAACTGGTCCTTAATGTCCACTTACCGACCTCTTGTCTGATTGCCGAAACTGGTTTCCTGGTACCCGCGTGATCTGCCGTCGATGTCTATCCAGTGCCGTCCGTTCCGTCAGTGGCAGTTTGCTCAACTACCGGCGCTGCAGCTGGAGCGGCCGGAGATGGGCTGACTGACCTGTCCGCAAGCACATTTTGCGAATCAACGGCCAAGATTGCTGCCGCTGGCGCACCGGCAGTGGTATCAGCAGGATCGTCAGCAAATTCAGCAGCGGAAGTTGATTGCTCAGCATTCTTGCTTGCAGATTTGGACGGTTTGTAAGAAAACCAGAAGGAGAACACGAGAATTGAAATTGAAGCGGCGCCCCATAACAAAGCCCACGCGATGGCGGGGACACCAGTCAAAGACTCCATTGTGCCGGCTTCACCTACACCTGCTCCGGCGCTGAGAATCACTGACGCCACAACTTTCAACAGTCCAGCCAGAGCACACTGTACCGCTATGATCAAGAGGACTATATGGCAAATCTTCTCCGACGCTTTAGAAGCAATCACCAGCACGCCAATTGTAGTTAGGGCCATCCCGATCATCTGCGCGAAATCGGCATCAGCATAGAATAAAGTCAGAACGAGCATCCCCGTTCCCAACGAGCGCAAAGCAAAGCGCGCCTCGCCCGGTGTTCGCCCCCACCAAATCAATAGTCCGCCAATTAGGGACGTTCCAAGAGCGCTGGCGTTGACTATCAAAAGGGAATTGCCGCCAGAAAACGCCGATACCCCGCCACTTGCATCAATAATCAATCTTTCTACTGTGCCACCAGTCAAGCGCCCCATTAGTACTGCACAAGCCTGCCCGATGAAACTAACGAGGATTTTGAATGGGTAAAATATGACGCTTATCACCGGCATGTTCCAACATATCAGGCTGACAACGAGCAAAATCAGCATAAACTGGACCTGGCGATCAGTGCAGATGGCAGACCAGAGATCTGACATTACGACGCGGGCCTGGGCTTCTGCGCCAGCTCTCAAAACACCGGCATGAGCTGCGGCGGCGTCTCTTACTCCTCGGGCATGGGTCTCTGCAGTTTCTTTCAGCGAATCCTTTATGTCCATGGACGGCCCCTCGATAAGCTCGGACTATCATTATTCCCGCGGAGTTCAAAAATTTCTAGGTGCCACTTGAAACACTTAGTGACGTCCGGCAGTTTCAAGCGCTTTCTTTTGGCGAACCATCGCCAGAGTCAGTTTGTCCACATGTTTTTTCGAGACGATGGCTTCGCAGACGCCCTATCAGTGCAACAAATGGCGTTCGCTTTGCTCAGTGGGAGATGATTGCCGCGCGGAACAGCTTGTCTAACCGCGCGGAAGCTTCCTTTGCTGCCTCCAGCACTTCCTCGTGTCCACCCATCACTTCATCCGGGCTCCAGACGTTCGTTATAACAGAGATCGCTGCCGCCTTAGTCTTCGTGCCTGCAACTGTTTGAAGCTCAGGGACGGTAGACATTCCAACTGCATCAGACTTCAATTTCTTGAGCATTTCAATTTCAGAAAGTGTTTCGTAACTAGGGCCTAGCAATGCTGAATAGACACCTTTCTGCAAATTCCGAAACCCGACGTTTTCCGTGTGCAACTTTTCCGCTACCTTAGATAGGTGATCGGTCAATTCGTTTATGCAAGGCGTCGGGTCGCCCTTAATCCCTGGCAGTAGACCGCTATCTTTCAGCTCTGGGTTTAGCAGGTCCCGGTATCCTGTCAAAAGCATAAGATCACCGACCTTAAAGCTTTGATTGAGTCCGCCTGCGGCATTGGTCAAATACAAATTCGGAATGCCCCATTGGGCGATGACGCGAGCGGCCAATGTGACAACTTCCCATTCGTAGCCTTCATAAAGATGAAAGCGTCCACGAAGAACAGCAACCAGGCGTCCATCAACGCGACCCAAGCTAAGCGAGCCGGCGTGCCCTACGACACCAGGGGCGATACCGAAAACGTCCTGGTATCCGACTGATTGGCTGTCCGTCAGGTTTTCTAAGACGTTGACACCGGACCCTAAGACTACTGCGCAAGAAGGCACTTCAGGGCTGAGTTGGCGAAGGAACTCAACGGCTTTTGCCACCGGCTTGGCCATCAACTGCGTCATCATTTCTCTCCAGTTAGCTGCACGATTTGCTTCAAAATGTCGTCCGGCATCGTTCCGTTCTCAGGGATGAGAATCGCCAGAACCTTGCAGCGAGCGTGCGCGGCAATGAGCATGGACGGGACGACATTGTAAGAACAGGTGTGAGCGCCAAAATTCTTGATCAGCGCCACTTCCTCATGTGAAGGTTTCACGCCGTGCTTAAGCCCGGCTACAACCAGTTGCGGCAAGTCAGGAAGCGCATCTTCAACGTAAATTCCCTGCAGTGTAGGAAAGCGCTCACCGCCTGGATAATTGGCTCCGCAAAGTGGACTGCTTCCGGTCAAATTTAAATGATCTCGAACAATCGCCGGACGATCAATTGGCATGCCTACGGCGCGGTCAATGATTACAACTGCAGTTGGTTTTTCAGCCCCTCTAATGATGGCTGTAAAATCATCGCCGAAACTCTTCATCGCCATTGAGCCGGCAACCGTGCCGGTGAAATCTATGATTTGAGCGCCACGAAGATCGGATTTGGTAGCTTCCATTTATTTAAACCACCCGAGTCAGTTGAGGAAGAAATGAAACGCCCGGACCGCGCCAATCGATACCGAACCAGGCACCAAGACTGGCAGCCATATCGATGAACCCGTCACGAACACCCATGTCGTGGTTCAGGCCGCTGCTGTTCTGCAGCGCCTTGGAGTAGGCCAGCATGGGAACGTACTCCCGTGTGTGATCGGTTCCAGGCGCCGTTGGATCGTTTCCATGGTCTGACGACACCATTAATACGTCGCCTTCACGCATCGCTTCAATAATTTCTCCAATGCCACCGTCGACTTCTTCCAGCGCTTTGGCATAGCCGTCCACATTTCGGCGATGACCATAAAGAGCGTCAGTGTCGACCAGATTGGTGAAAATCAACTGGACTGCATCTGGAGCCCTTTCAATGATGCTATGAGATTTGAGGTCAAACTTATCCTTAACGGCTTGCACGGTTAGGTCCAGCCCTTCGCGATTAGTGCCGGTGTGTATAGCGTGACTCAAACCTTGCTTGTCGAAGATGTCCTCGATTTTGCCGATGCCCAGGACTCCAGCGCCGGAATCGAGAAATACATCCATGAAGGTTGGTTCTGGGGGTTTCACGCCAAGGTCACGGCGCTCAAAACTCATGCGCTGATAATTACCCGGTTCACCTTTGAACGGACGAGCGATTATGCGCCCAACTTGGTGAGGTCCACGCATTATTTCGCGCGCGATTTCACACCATTTGTACAAAGTGGGAAGCGGCACCGTGTCGACGTGGCAAGCAATTTGCAAAACGCTGTCGCCGGAGGTATACACAATTGGCATGCCGGTCTTCTGATGTTCTTCGCCAAGCTGTTCCAGAACGTCCGTCCCGGAAGCGGGCTTGTTGCACAAAATACCCTTGCAACCAGTTGCATCGACGAAGCGCTTCACCACATCTTCGGGAAAACCATCCGGATATGTGCGGAATGGAGTCGAGCTGACGATGCCCATCATCTCCCAATGTCCCGTTTGCGTGTCTTTACTGTTGGAACGTTCGCGCAGCTTGCCGAACACCCCGGACGGTGAACCGACTGGCGCAACGCCTTCCAGCGAGGCGATATTGCCGAGCCCGATTCGCTGCAGATTCGGAAGCTTAAGTCCGCCGACCGCCCGAGCCGTATTACCGATGCTGTCGCAATTCGGCAGGTCACCGAAAGCAGCATAGTCCGGTGCTGCGCCGATTCCGCAACCATCGATAACAACGATAATCGCGCGGCGAGAAGAGTTGGGCATGGTCGACATAATGTAAATCGCTCCTCGGGCTCAAGAGCTTGAGCTTCATCGGAGCTTATTGTAACCGCGGGCGCCTGTTTACTAGGTTCGCGAGGCGAAAAATAATAACGCACCTTGCGCTAGCAAGCGCACCCGGCGGGCATCGATCGCCGAAAGCCGCAGCCCAAGGCGATGTCCGAAATTTGCCAAATAGATGAACGTTGGCTAACACAATTGCAGTCGACGCTACCTCTTTGCTACCTTCGAATTATCCTTTGTTTTCCCGCTCCTTCGTCTAACCACTACCCAAAAGCCTTTCGCTATCTTCTAGCAGTTCTTCCGTAGCTTTTTGCGACGGTCGACCTTCTAAGGCTTCTGGTCAGTGGTATCGATTCGGTCAGAGCATATTCCGCCTGCAGGCGTGGATTGTGCTGCGATAAACCGCCTGCATAGGGCTAACGCCCGGAAATTGGAGTCTCGTATGAAACTCGGAATGACAGTCTTTGCGCTTCTCGTTGGGATGCTCGCGCTCGCCCCGTCGGCAAACGCTCAGTCACTCGAACTGCGCGTCGGCGTCGGTCGTGGCAGCAACCACAGCTACAACAGCCATGGCAGCAACCACAGCTACAACAACCACAGCTACAACAACCACAGCTACAACAACCATGGCCACAACCACGGTGGTTGGCAGCGTCCAAGCGGTGTGTCCATCGATTTCCGCTTCGGCACGGCGCCGTGCTACCCGACCCTCCCGGTCTACCGCGACTATCGCAGCTACGAGTACCGCCCGGTGTACCGTGACTATCGCAGCTACGACTACCGTCCCACCAGCATTCAGGTGTCGGTGTCGGAACTGGTGCCGTCGTACGATCGTTACGGACGCATCTGCGGCGAAGTGCTGAGCCAGCGTTGGGTCACCGCCTATCGGGATGACAGCCTCGGCGGCTACGTTTACGTCGATCGCTCCGGCAACCGTGTCCTGGTTCGGCGGTAACTGCTAGCGCTTGCTGGCACATCTGTTGCTGGAAGGCGCTCGTTGCAGGACCTCGGGGACAAGGAATGTCCCACGGACGCAGAAGTTTTGCGTCCGTCCTTTTTGTCGCACTTTTACTATACTATTTAGTATTTCGACGGCAACAAGGTAGGGTGAGGTGAGCCCTAGTACAAATGGTTGCAGGGGAGGGGCTTCCCCTCCCCTACAGCTGTCCTTACTGACCTTCTACGCAACAAATAAGGGTGATACGAGCGAGCTTTCGGCAACAGGGATGTTGGGTGCAGAACAGTTGGTCTTGTTAGGCAACCTGTTCATCGTCTCCGCGCAGACCGCGTGAATTCAATCACCTTCGATGACGTGATGGATGAGCCCGACGATGGCCTTCAGTGCGTCGAAAAATAGCAAGATTGCTGCCGTGGCAGCATAAGCGCACCCAAAGAGAAAGGCCGCCCCTAATCCCAGAACCAGCACCACAATGCCAATCCATTTGAAAACAGGAAGAAACGGGGCAAGCGCTCCGAGCATCATCACGCCGGTCATCACCAAGCCAACTTTTAGAAGTCGAGGCGATTCATAACGGGCGCAGTAAGAGAGCACGACGAGAGTGATGAAACAGTAGCCAATGAACCACCACGAAGTAACGACTTCCACGATTCAGTCCTTTGCTGCCCGGTCTTGCTAGAAGTGGCAGCTATTGAAATTTCAACCCGGTTGTACCCGATGCGCTGCTGCGCACCAGGCGTACGACGTGTAAATGGTGCCTGTGATTGCCGGGCAGCTAAATCTTCCAATTGGTAGCTCGTTGCTCCGAGCGGCAATTCAGGACAATTCAGTAAACTTCACTTGCGACGCATGCGGAGTTTCCAGCACTCGCCCCGGGCCGTTCTTGCCGCAAATTTCGGCGCGCCCCATTCCGCAAATCCGCACTCGTGAACGATTGTAGAAGATGCCGGAGCTGCACCGATGAAGCGTGCCGCAGCCATCATCGAAGGCAATGATCTTGCATGCGTCATCGAAAACTCGATAGCAACATATTCTTGTCTCCCCAAAAGCGAGATTGAAAGTTTCACCAGCGGTTTCACGACCGAGCGGACCACCAACAACGAATGTTGGTGGTCCACAAACACAATGCGGGCTCAGTCAATTCTTGAGAGTGCCAACTCCTCAAGCCACTCTTGGTCTTGCTTCCGCTTTTGCTCCGCGGTCAAATAGCAGCCGTCGTGACTATCATAGGTCTCACGCCGCCGCTCCGCTTCTTCGCTTTCCTGGGCAGCCAGCTCGTCAATCCATTCCTGCTGAAGCCGCTCATCGGCGGTCATGTAGCCGCCTTCGAGATAGTCCACCAAGTCAAACTCCAGATAGAAATCTTCATGATGGTAGGCCCGCATCTGCTTCTGGATCGCCCGGCCCAGAGCTTCTACGAGGTCCGAATCGCTCATCTCAAAGGGCACAATCCCGTTGAGCAATGCTTGACCTTCTGCCAGCTTGCGCCTTGCAACAGGGAGACAGGTAGTTTGCATGTCGACCTCCATTCGAAAACATAACTTGTTGATGCCACTGTAGTTCCAAGAACTACACGCTTTCCTGCGACGATGGGATAAAGCTCTGAGCCAGTTCGCCACTAAGCCCTGGTCAAACTCAATTGCTCCGAGCGCCGCGGATGACCCAAGCAATGCCTCGTGCGCTGTACATGACTGCGCAACAAACCATCGCAGCCGTCAGAGGGATTGCATAGGGGATTGCCAGCAAGGAAAAAGTGGCTACCAGCACGATATTCTTCAGCATCTTCGTTTGTTCCTTTTACGTTCCAAGTCACTTTCCCGCGATGCGTTGCTGGCCCATGCCAGGACAAGCAGCAGGAAAGGTCGTACACCTATCCCGGATGAATTTGACAAGGCAGTCTGGCTTTCCGTTAATGAGGCACTGAGTCCCTCTTCAGCCGACAGACAGTGCCGTCACCAAAGACCGCTGAAACACGGTCTACGCGGAACGGGTAAATCTGGTTCATGCCAAAGTCGTTGGCACAAGCCTCGATAGCTAACTCGACCTGACACTGTGGCTGCCTGTCCAGTAAGCCCAGTACAGTCGCTTCGACACACGCGTTGGTATTAACGCCGCAGACGCGAAACTTGTTGTCGCCGAAGCGGTGCGCGTGGCAAACCTCCAACACTACTTCCGCCCCGTCATCCTCGTTCTTCGAGGCAACTTGATGACGATCGTACTGCCCGACGAGATGATTCATAAGCGACAGGTGAGTGGCACCATGGTTTTCGAATTCCAATACAACCACCGACCAACCTGCCGCGATTGCCTTCTTAATCTGCAACTGCACTGCAGCTAAAATCCTGGGGAACTTCGAAGCCATGAATTTCGGCTGCATGTCGACGACTACAAGCGTTGTGTCGCCGGACGGGTGTGCTACATCAACACGCGAATCTGCCTGTCTCGTGCTAGTCGACATGAGGTTCCTTTCTGGATAAAAGCTGTCAGACGCTTGCAGATCCTGAGGCTACGCTAGTGACCGTAGTTGAATTTCCTCCGTCAAATGAGATTGTTTGTAATCGGCACAGGTCATGCCGCTTGGAACTGTTACTGCGCAGCGTTGAGATACAGCGATAATGCTAGCGATCACCAACCCGGTTCACAACGCCACCACCAGTGTTTTTGGGTATGGGTTCAATGGAATTGTGGAACTAGCTGTTTGTGCGAGACTTCTTGATGTTGAATTGGAATGCGATAACGACATCTTGCCAGCTTTCCGGTGCACTTCCAAAATCAGCGGGACTGCGCCAGAAACGCAGCAATCCAGTGGATAGAAATCAGGTCTGATGAGCGCCTTACTCTAGTTTTGAATTCTCACAACGGCACACATTGCCCTGGAACCGCGTGGGTATCCACGTATTTACCGCAATGAATGGTCACTGCGGGGCTGGCAGCTTGGTGATTTTGAAGCAGCTAATCGTTCCCTCGCGCAAACTCGCGAGACTAAAGTTGGACCAGGATCTCGGCTTCGCTTCACTGAGCGCCTTCTCCACTATATGCCTAAGTATTTTTGCGCAAAGCATACCTCTAAAATTGAGGCAGGCAGGATAGGCGCGATTAAGCCACGGGTTGAATGAATTCGGCGCCGACTGATGCACCGGATACGGTGTTCGGCTATG
>JADYXS010000212.1 GCA_021772155.1 Candidatus Obscuribacter sp. | reverse complement strand
TTGGCAACAGAGTTGGTCTCCGTACTAATAGCTGAAGATAAAGAGGTCATGCGCTTAGGGCTGCAGCAAATGATCGCCAGTTCCTTGCAATTTCATGTAGTCGGCAGCGTCCGTGATGCCGACTCTCTGCTGGAAATGATGGCGGTGTTCAAGCCGCGCATATTGCTATTGCCGGATCATCTTCCCGGAATGTCGCTGGTGCCGCTGGTTCGCCAGGCCAAAGAGTTATCCCCAGCTACCGGCGTAGTTGTACTAATGTCGCAACCGGAAGAATTCTGGACTGCTTTAGAGTCAAAAGCCGATGCATATTGCTTGCGAGAAGTATCCTCGGATGTTTTGATTAACGCACTATATGCGGTGGCGGCGGAAAAATGCTATATCGGTGCGAATTTGACCTCCTACTTATTGCATGGTGACGGGCATCGTTTGCTCCAGCTGGTCGGTCCAAGAATTGCACGGCCAAGTGATCTGGATATTCTCTCCCGCAGAGAAAAAGACGTAATCGCTCTTTTGTCTGAAGGACAAAAGAACGAAGAAATTGCCCGCTCTCTAGGTTTGAGCATCCAAACCGTGAAAGTTCACGTCAAACATATTTTAAGAAAACTGAACGTCTCCGACCGCACTCAAGCAGTCATCAAGGCACTCAGAAGTTAGTTCTGGTTCGGTGTGGCCTAAGAGGGGAGGGGTGGTCCCCTCTCCTACAGCCGCGTCTTCTGAATGGACCGTCTGGACACCATTTGCCGCAAGATGCAGATTGGATAAGCTGCTTAGGATTTGTTGGGTTTGTTCACTCCGCGGTTCCGTCGAATCAATCTCAACATTAAGTACCTTCAGCGCCTTCATATATGCGGGCCCGGCTTCTGCGAACCGGTTCTGCGCCGTGTAGAGGTCGCCCAACGCGCGTAAATTTTCACTTGCCAGTGCCGCGGCATTCTGGATTTGTCCGCAGGAAGCGAGCGAGCGCCGATAATACTCTTCTGCCAGATCAAGTTTCTCTTGTGAGTGATAAAGAGTGGCGATCAAATTGAGGGATGAAGCCACTTCTGGGCTCAACTTTCCATAGCTGCGTTCGCGAATCTTGAGCGCCTGGAGAAACTGTGTTTCTGCGCTGGACATTTGTTTTTTGCGCAGAAAGTGCACACCATAATTGTTGTACAGCTGCGCAACAGCTTCGTCGACTCCTGATTGTCCTTCGAAAAATTTCAAAACGTGTTCGTACAATGCCTCTGCATTTTCATGTTTGAGGTGGTGGCTATAGATTTCTGCAAGTAGCCAGTATGCGTGACAGATCTCGCTGTTGTCGGCATCGAAGTTCTCTCGATGAACAGTAACAGCGCGGTACAGCGATGCTTCCGCCTCAGGCCAGTTTTCCAAACGGCGATAGACAAGGCCAAGCGACACCAGCGGACCGATTACTGCAGGATGATTGATTCCCAGGTTTAGCTCATTCAATTCAAGCGCTCGATGATAAAGCCATGCGGCCTGCTCAAGCTCACCCATCTGCAGCAGCACGGCCGCCAGACCGACGATAATGGCAGACAGAACCGGATCGTCCTGGCCGTAGACTGCCTCCGCGCTGCGGAGGCACTTAGAATAGTATTTGTAGGCATCTGAAATGCGCGCGGTTGACAGGTAAAGCTCAGCTAAGCGCAAGGTGAGAAAAGGAATGTCTGGGTGATTCGCTCCCACGCAGGTTTTCTTGATCGCGACTAAGTCGAGGTAAAGTGGCTCCGCGTCATAAGGTCTGCCACCAGTCCTGTAAAGTTCAGCCAGTTTCAATGCAGCATCGGCAACTCGCGCATCCCAAGGACCGAAGTTGGCCACCAAAAGCTCGATAGCCATTTTAAGCTGACGCTCCGCGCGCGATGGCTTGTTGCGTGAAATATAGTAATCTGCCAGATGGTGCATTGACGGAACAACATCGGGATTTTCTGCACCAAATTGATCTAGTGCAGATCGCAGCTTCCGGATGTAATGTTGCTCGATGGGATCACATCCGCTCGCGTGTACTTCCAGCTTCGACTGAGATTCATCACTGTCGAAGAATTCGTAATCAGCTGGATTGGCGCGCTGTACGTATTTAAGTTCGCTATGTGTTTTTTCAGCGACTGCCATTGCTGATTGCAACTCGATAGCCATATCGCGCATGCTTTGGTGGCGATCATTGGGGTTCTTAGCAAGCGCTTTCAGCACGACTGCTTCCAGGGCAGGCGGAATCTGACACTCAGGTGCAACGGTTGCAAATGGTTTTGGCGGCTCATTCATGTGTTTGTACATGATGCCGAGCACGTGTTTATCCGATATTGGAGGCGCCCCGGTAAGAACTTCGTAGAGCAGGCAGCCTAATGAGTAAATGTCCGAACGACCGTCCTGGTCATCACCCATACACTGCTCGGGGCTCATGTATAGCGGACTGCCGATAACCTGTCCGCCGTCATTAATGACTTCAGCCGCGCGAGATCGTCCTGGCAGCATCTTGGCGATGCCGAAGTCCACTATCTTGACGAGCTCGCGGCCATTTTCATCTGTCGCCAGCATTAAGTTGCTCGGTTTAAGATCCCGATGCACAACGCCCTTGTCATGTGCGTGTGCAAGCGCCTGGCAGGCTTGTAAGAAAATTTCCACCACACGGTCAATGTCCATTCCAAGGTCGGAGCGCATAACGACATCCAGGCCGATACCGTCGATGTAGTCCATGACCAGATAAGCCAGACCCTGTTCGGTGATACCGAAGTCGTAAACGGTCATGATGTTTGGATGGTTCAGGCAGCTGGACGCTTTTGCTTCTAGTCTAAACCTCTGAAGACAAGCGGGATCAGCCTGGGCATAGTTTGTGCGGACAATTTTTATCGCTACCGTGCGGTCCATCAGGACGTGTGTAGCCTGATAAACCGAGCCCATGCCACCGCGGCCGATTCGTCGCACGATGGAATACTTGTCGGCGAGCATGGCGCCTTCAAATTCATCTCGTTCTTGGTAAAACGGGGCACCCATTGTTGCCTCTCGATAAGACTGCGTGTAAAAGTCGCAATAATCTAGTAATTACGTCCCTGAAAACCGGGGAAGCAAACCGCGCGCGCGGTTCATTAAAGGTAATGAAAAAGTCGCCCGTTGTCAAGATCGGGCATTTCCGATTCGATTTTAAGACTGCCGGCGCTGGCTAATGAATTTGATTGCTTAGCCAAGTAAACTGTGTCCCATTAAAGGAAGCATCGATCAATCCAATGCCTCGCCCAGTGATACATGACAATGACGGTCATGTAGACGATCTCCTAAGCACCATACTCTTATGGCTGGCTCCGCAGGTCGACCTTCAGGCCGTCACACTTACAGATGGGGACTGCTATGTGCACCAGGCCTATGAGGCCTTGGTGAAAATGGCCACGTTCCTGGACGTGGACGGGGCGGAAATTGGCTTTAGCGAAGACGTTGTGCCGAATGAATTCCCTGAGAATTGGCGCAGAGAAAGCTACATCATCAATGAACTGCCGATTTTCAGCGACAATGGACTGAAGAAGTCGTACCAAGCCGGCGTACGACCAAGAAAGTCTCAAGCGCTCATTGCTGATTGTTTGAATCACAGTCGAGCAGCTGTGACTATCGTCACGACAGGCCCGCTGACCAACGTGGCCCCAGTTTTTCTGGAACGACCGGAACTGAAAGAAAAGGTCGAAGAGATAATCATGATGGGCGGTGCCTTCTCGGTGAGCGGGAACGTTGAACATGCCGAGCACGACGGAAGTGCAGAATGGAATTTTTACGCTGACCCTGCCGCGGCCAAGGCGACTCTCGACAGCGGCATCGCGCTGAAAATGATTCCGCTGGATGTTACCAACAAAGTTCCAATCACTAAAGAGTTTCTGGCAAAGTTAGACGAGCAGGCCGACAGTTTCAGGGCTTCTCAGTTGGCAGCGAAGATTTACTCGTTGGTAAAAGGTCTTAACTATTTTTTCTGGGACACGCTTACGGCAGCCGCTGTAATTCGTCCGGAGCTTTTCACGTTCAAGGAAATGAGAATCGACATTAGCACTCAAGGAAAAAACCAAGGCAAGTCGTCCACGACGTTCTTTGGTGGCAAGAAAGTGAAGGTGGCGGTTGAGATGGATAAGGATGGTTTTGAAGATCTCGTGTTAGAGGTCTTGCGCACGAAGTAAGGACAGAGTCAGGCTCCGCTACAATGTGAATGGCGCAGCCCCGAATCTACGGCGATTTGGCTGCGCTGAGTTTTTTTGCAAGAGCTAGAATGTCTTTTGATTTTTTGTACTCTTTCATCTCTGAATACAATTTCGCCAGGTCGCCCAAGATACCTAGAGAAAGTTCGTTGCTCTCGCCCAGGGAAGCATTTGCGCAGGCAAGTGCCTCAAGCAGTGTGTCTTCGGCGGACGTAAATCGACTGGAGCGTTTGTAGAGCATACCCAGCCCGCGTTGAATTTCGGCAAGTGTTTTGCTGTTTGGCCCATGCAATTCTGTCGCTATTTCAGTTGCCTGTTTGTAATTTGACTCGGCTCTTTCTGAATTGCCGCGAATCGTATTTTCATCGGCAATGGCTTTGAGTGCGGAGCATAGAACCATAAGCTGTGGTTTGCTCAACTTGGATTTCAGCGTGATCAATTTTTCAAATTGCGGTTCAGCTTTTTCTATGCCTAGAGATTTCATAGTGTCTTGGGCTTGATTCAGTAAGTCTGAGACCCCTTCTTGATCATTTGTCTGTCCGAGGTAGCTATCAATCTCGGCAATCATTGCATCCGGAGCCGTTGCTCCTGTAACGTTGTCGATCCAGTTCTTAGAGTTTCGATCTACTTGTGCCAGTCTGCGAAGTTGGCTGCGCGACTTAAGCAGGTATTCCTGCGCACCATCATCTTTCAGGTGATACATAATGGAGCCGAGCGCCAGTAAATCAGTGGCTTCCAGGACAGAGTTAGGTTGAATCTCCTTGCTCAGTGATACCGCTGTCCTTGCGTATCCAAGCGCATCCAGGTATCTGCCTTCGTTTGATAGAGTGTTACGGATACTTCTGATTGGTGGCAGAAGTCTTTCGCTTTGCGCCCCTTCGTTCAATTCAATCCAGGCAATTTGCGCTTTGGTTTTTGTTTCCGTATTTGTAAACGCCATATAGCCAACACCGGCGAAACCCAAAATGAGAACCAGCACGATTCCTGCAATTGCCAGCCCCCGCCGATGAGCAAGCAGACGATGCATTGCACTCGGCTCTTTCGGCGGAGCCTCCGGTGGCTGATTCTTTTCTTCTTCGGCAAATCTATGAACGAACTCGAGATTCTTTTTCAACACTGCCATGGATTGGAACCGCATCGCAGGGTCCTTTTCCAAAGCTCTAAGAATAAGCGTTTCTAGTTGCGCGGGTATTTCCAGATCCGGGCGGACGGTTTTGAATGAGGCGGGCTGCTCACTTGTCTGCTTAAAAATTATGTCTATGAGCGTCTCGCCGCTGAGCGCAGGACATCCGACCAACGCCTCGTACATCACGCAACCAAGTGAATAAATGTCCGAGCGGGCGTCCATTTGTTTTCCGCTGCACTGCTCGGGGCTCATGTACTGCGGGCTTCCGAAGACCTCTCCGGTAACTGTCAGGTTCGGCCGTTCAGATTCGCTTGCGCTTGATTGAAGTTTCGCAATACCAAAATCGAGAATTATTACTTGCTCCGTTCCGTCATCTGCTTTAACCAGCATCAAATTGCTTGGCTTAATGTCACGATGAATAACACCATGCTTATGTGCGTGATCCAGTGCGTCACAGGCCTGGATGAATACGTTTATGCAGCGCTCCAGTGCCAGAGATGACGATTTAATTTCTTGATCCAGCGAAATCCCTTCCACGTAATCCATGACGATATACGGGACGTTGTCTTCGGTTAATCCATAGTCCAGACATCCGACTATGTTTGTATGGGACAACGCAGCGACTGCCTTGGCTTCTTGCTGGAAACGTAGAACACTGCTGCTGCTTCTTAGTCGCTCGCTGTGCAGCACTTTCACTGCTACATTGCGGTCAACGGCGCGCTGCCGGGCCCGGTAAACGTTGCCCATGCCTCCGGTTCCAATCAGTTCAATAATTTCGAATCGATCGGCAAGCACACTGCCAATAAGCGGATCTGGTTTATGCGTGAATAGCGCACTGCCGTCATTAGGGCACACGACGATGCGCTCTTCAGTTAAGAAGCCGCACAGGGCGCATTCGCGCGTAACTATGGACGCCGTGACCTTCTCTGTGTCCATGCCCATAACCCGCAAAACCAGAAATCAGTTTACCGTGCTTAGGGGATGTAGTACATCTTGTTAGGTAGCTTCTCGCAATCTATTGAGTTGCCGCCGTAAAGATCCGAATATTGGTCGCCGATATTCACCACAATCTTGAAGCCTAAATCCTCAATGGATTTGCGATGTGCTGTTTTCATGACTTCGGCCAATCCATCATTACCTTTCGGACGCATGTATAGACCGTCATATGCAACACCACGTCGAACCAGGTTTTCGATGGTCGAGGCCCGGTCTTCTTCCGGACGCCCGGTGATCAAGAAGACGGCATAGCCATGAGATCTTGCCCACGAAAGCAAATCAGCCGTCGGTTTGAGCAGGGGAGCATCTGCTTTGGCGATCCATTTGGCGAACTCACTCCATTTGAAAGCAGGGTGATTTTCGAACTCTTGCCGGTTGTCCAGAATCGTTTCGTCGATATCGGCAACCAACGCCACTCTTTCCTCTTCTTCGTGCTCAAGGAGAGCCGCTTTAGCCGAAGCGATGGCCTTGTCGAATTCTTCTGTGTAAGTCTGTGTGTGTGTGAATTTTATGCCGGCTGCACGATCGACAGCCGGACCTTTGGCTTCCGGCTTTGGGATCTCTGCGCAAGGACAAGCAAGTGCTGTCGGCATTTGCATGAATCCAATCAAACAGCTGGTGGTCACCAAAAGTGGTATCGCGAGCAAAGAAAAGCGAATAGACTTCATGTTGCCACCGACGAAGTTAAGACCCGGGAATAATGTGCTGTTCATCAAAATTGCTCTCAAAATTTTCTGACTAAGGAAGCTCTTTACCCAATGTGTTTTTTGAAGAACTCCAACGTTCTATTGTGCGCAAGCTCTGCTGCTTCTTTGTTGTAGTGCTCTCCGCCTACGCGGGCGAAAGCATGGTCTTGTCCGGGATAAACATGTATCTCGACGTGATTGTTATTTTTCAGCGCTGCTTTTATTTTTTTCTGCGCTTCCGGTGAAACATGTTCGTCTGCTTCTGCAATATGCAGCAAAAGCGGATGCTTTGGACTTTCGCTTATATTATTTTCGATACCAACACCATAATAGCCAACATTGGCATCGGCGTCCGAGCGAGTCGACATCAGGTAAGCCAGTTTTCCGCCGAGGCAGAATCCCATCGTTCCGGTCTTGCCGTTGCTGCCGTCAAGCTTGCGAGTAGTTGCAACGGTCGCTTTCAGATCATCGACTCCGAGATCTTCGTTGAAGCCTTTATACAGCTCAAAAGCGCGGGCCCACTCTGCTTCGGTTTGGTCTGTTAGCTGAATGCCCTTTTCTTGTCGGTGGAAAAGGTCCGGCACGATGGCAATGAATCCTTGCTCGGCAACCCAATCTGCAATATCTCGCATGACTTTGTTGACGCCGAAAATTTCTTGGATAACAACAACAACCGGTCGATGTTCAGTTTTCGGTCGCGATACGTAGGCGTCGAACTCCAGACCGTCGGCGGACCGGATTGTGAGGCTTTCACTTGACATAATCTGCTCCAATCATATGGAGAGATAATTTACAAGAAATTCGCGCTTGACTTCGTCCGGCAGATACTCTGTAACTGTATTTCCTTACCGGATTAATAACTGTGCGCTGGTCCAATGCTTTCATTCCTACCCTTAGAGAAGACCCGTCCCAAGCGGAGGCTGTCAGTCACCGGCTGCTCATGCGCGCCGGATACATCCGTCAGCTCACATCGGGCGTCTATTCGTTGCTGCCTCTTGCTCAGCGAACACGGTTGAAGATTATGCAGATCATCCGAGAAGAGATGTCATTGATCGGTGGGCAAGAATTTCTTTTACCGGCACTTACTCCGGCAGAGGTATGGCAGGAATCAGGCCGTTGGGAAGCTCTGGATGAAATCATGTTTCGGCTCAAAGATCGGCGTGGTGCCGATATCGCGCTGGGATTGACTCATGAGGAAGTTTTCACCGTGATTGCCCGTGCGGATTTAAGTTCTTACCGCCAATTGCCACAGATCTGGTATCAACTGCAAACGAAATTTCGTGATGAAGCGCGGCCAAAGTCCGGACTGCTGCGTGTTCGAGAGTTCACGATGAAGGACTCCTATTCTTTTGACAACGACAGTGCCGGGTTGGACGTGGCATTTGAAAAGCATCGCGCGGCATACGCAAATATTTTTGCGCGCTGCCAGGTTCCGTTCACGGAAGTGCAGGCAAGCTCTGGCGCCATGGGCGGAAGCCAATCAAATGAGTTTATGGTGCTGTGCGAGGCCGGTGAAGATCGCGTCGTCTTGTGCAAGCAGTGCGCCTACAGTGCCAATATGGAGAAGGCCGTTTCGGCAGTAGAGCTTTCGCCAAAAGGCGTGCAGGCTCATGCGCTCGAAGAATTTCCCACTCCTGATGTGCATACCATTGAGGATTTGGAAAATTTCGCCGGTGGCGCTGCGGCCAACAGGCAGATCAAGACTCTCGTTTACAGTCTGGATGGAAAACTGGCTTTGGTTTTGCTTCGTGGGGATCATCAACTGAATGAGACCAAGCTCCAGGATGCCACCGGGGCAAAGTTGGTCGAGGCGGCAACAGCCGATGGCATTGTTGACGCCCTTGGCGCCGCGCCGGGCTCGCTCGGTGCAGTAGGCGTCTCTAAAGATACTAAGCCGAAGATTCACTTCGTGATTGCAGATCAGGTGCTTAAATCCGCTACCAATATGGTGACCGGTGCCAACAAAGATTACGTTCACTATCGCGGCGTGGCGATGGAGCGGGACATCCAGCCCACCTCATTTCACGATCTCAGAGCTGTGAATGAAGGTGAGCCCTGCATCAAATGTGGTGCGGCATTGTCCATATCCAGGGCTCTGGAAATCGGACACGTCTTTAAATTAGGTACACGTTATTCCGAGGCGATGAATGCTTTTGTTGTGACAGCAGAGGGAGCTCGGCTGCCGATCGTGATGGGCAGCTACGGGATCGGCGTTGAAAGGTTGTTGGCCGCTGTTGTTGAACTCCATCATGATGACAAAGGAATCGTCTGGCCGTCATCAATTGCTCCCTACTCCTTTGTGATTACTCCAACCAACATTGCAGATGAGTGCATACGCTCGGTCGCCGAAGATGCGTACAATTCACTGACTGCAAGCGGGATGGATGTTCTTCTAGATGATAGAAGCGAGCGCGCAGGTGTGAAATTTAACGATGCAGATCTGATTGGTATTCCCATCCGAATCACTGTTGGGAAAAAAGCCAAGGATGGAATCGTCGAAGTTTACGACAGGAAGACTAAGTCCAGTCGCGACGTTCATGTACTTGAGTTAAGCACCACGTTATTGGCCTTGCAGTCCAACTGTTGTCCTGCGACCAGCTCAACTGCCAATGATGCGAAACATTGCGCCCCGTCACAAATCGAGTAGCATTGGTTGTTAGACTGGCCAGTGTAGAGTTTTGGTACCAGGCGATTGTCACTCACTGCTAACCTGTGCGTAATTGTCTTCGCGTTGACGATTGGATTTGCTCTTTTAAGCCTGTTTGTGAAATCCAATTGGGTATGGTCGGCGGCTCTACTTTTGCTTGGTTGTTGCTTCACGGCGCTCGGTGTGTTGGGCTGGATGGATGCTTCAAGCTGGCATTTGCCTTTTACGATTGGACCGTATGCCGTAGAGATAGTTACGGATCGTTTGTCCGGGGTGTTTCTTATCCTCTTAGGCACAGTGACTTCCTGTTGCGCATTGTTTTCAACTGATTACTTGCGTCACATCAAAGACAAAATCAATTTACAGCTCTACTGGTTTGCATTGTTTCTCTTCGTTGGTGCTATGGCTGTTGTCCTGTCTGCTGGCAACGCCGTATTCTTTTTGGTTGCCTGGGAAGTTATGTCTTTGTCCTCGGCAGCGCTGGTGATTGCTGAGTATCGCCAGCACAAAGCTCAGCGTGCTGGCATGATCTATCTGGTTGCGACGCGCATTGCCACAGCGTTGTTGTGCGCTGGATTTTTGATTATGTTTTCGCACAGTGGAAGCTGGAGCTTCAGCGCCTGGCAATTCAATGAACCATCAACATGGGCTGCTGCTGCCTTCATATTGACTGGACTTTGTATCAAAGCTGGTATGTGGCCGTTTCATATCTGGCTTCCGCACGCCCACCCTGAGGCGCCAACGCCTGTGTCTGCCCTTATGAGCGGCGTGATGGTGAAAGTGGCTATCTATGCTGCTGTCCGCTTATTCTTAAACGGTAATTTGAATTGCCAGCCGCTCTTTTACGTACTGTTCGTTATGGCAACCATTTCAGCATTCTGGGGCGTTTTGTTTGCTATCAATCAGCGTGAGTTGAAGCGGCTTCTGGCATACAGCACAGTAGAGAACGTCGGACTGATACTTCTCAGCCTCAGTCTTTGTCTTTGGGCGAAAAATACAAACTATCCGGCTATCAGTGAGTTGGCCCTTACGGCATTGCTTCTTCATTGCGTCGGACACGGATTGTTCAAATCATTGTTGTTTCTTTGCGCCGGTTCTGTGGATTACTCCGCTAACACCCTTGAACTGCCGCGCCTTGGTGGCTTAGCCAAGAATATGCCGGTCACCACTGCAACCTTCATTCTGGGAAGTGCAGCAATCTGCGCGTTGCCGCCGCTGAACGGTTTTGTTAGCAAATGGTATCTCTATCAGGCGTTGTTTGCTTCCTCTATGACTATGCATTCGCTGGTGGACCGCGGACTGTGCCTTGCTGTAGTGGGTGTGCTCGGCTGCGTCGGTGCTCTGGCTGTAGCCTGTTTCGCCAAGGCGACCGGAGTGGCTTTTCTTGGCAAAGGAAGGACAAGACCAGCGTCCGACGCTAAGGAGGTACCGATTTTGATGGTGGCCGCTCAACTGATCCTTGGCACGGCTTGCGTTGGAATGGGAGTGGCATCGCCTGCGGTTGTATCCATCTTGCACCCTTTGCTTGCGCCCGCCGAATCGACTGCTCCTTCACTAGCGCTCCTGCAGATCGTGCCTTTACTGCCAATAGGCATTGGGATTTCTGTTCTCACGGTATTGATCATGCTTGTGGTTTTAGCCAAAGCGCCGCGACAGTACAAGACCTGGGATTGTGGTTTCGGGTCCATTAGCCCCAGAGCCCAGGTTGCTGCCGACAGTTTTGCTCAGCCAATCACCAGAATCTTTACTCCTGTTTTGCGTTACAACCTGGTGATCGATATATCCGGCAAGGACAAGCGGCACTTTCCGGAAAAAATCCACGTTGAGCCTTCGATGGTCTCCTTGCTGGAGACCAAAATTTACGGGCCCGCTGGGCATTGGCTGGATCTGCTGTCCATCTGGCTTGCCAGGCTGCAAGCCGGTAGCATTCACTTGTATTTGATGTATATGTGTATTTCCATGGTCGTGCTTATATTGCTCGGGACACAACTATGGTGAATCAGTTATACATAACCGCTTTCTACGTTCTGTTTGCTCTTCTTGCTCCGCCTGTCACTTTGGGCACCATTTGCAAAGTAAAAGCGCGCCTGCAGAACCGAATCGGAGCTCCCCTGTGGCAGCCGATCTTTGATATTTTAAAGTTGCTGCGCAAGGACGAAACTCTCAGCAAGACGGCCTCCTGGGTTTTTCGCTTCGCCGCGGCCATCAATTGTTCCCTGGCAATCTACCTGGTAGTGTCAGTTCCCTGGCTGCAGCCTAAGCCTGAGTGGGGAGGGATAGACCTTTTCACCTTCGTGTATCTGTTGGCTGCCATGAGGCTGTTTACTCTTCTTGCGGCCATGGATACAGGATCTGCCTTCGGCGCCTTTGCTGCCAGCAGGGAAGCGACCTTGTCCTTTCTCGTAGAGCCAGCGTCGGTGCTAAGCCTGGCCTCACTGGGGATTGTCAGCAATTCACCGCAGTTAAATATTATTTTCGGATTTCATAACATGCATGCCTTTCATCCCGGGTTATGGGCAATTTCCGGTACTGCGCTTTTGCTTGCCAGTATTGTTGAACTTTCGCGTATGCCAATTGACGATCCCACCACTCACCTGGAGTTGACCATGGTGCATGAAGCAATGCTTCTGGAGGCATCTGGTCGTAATCTTCTGCTCTTTGAATATGCAAACACTCTGAAACTGACCGTTCTTTTCGGGCTGTCCGCGCAATGCTATCTCCATCTGATACCACTGCCTGTTGATAGTCGCTGGGAAGTCTATGCCATTGGTAGCGTTGTAATGCTGTTGGTTGTGGCTGTCACTGTCGCCGTATTTGAGGCGCTTGCAGTTAAGCTGCACTGGACGAAGGCACCGGATTTCATTGCCTACGCAATAACGCTGGCCGTTATCGGTTCCATCCTGGCTCTGGGAGCGGGTGGAATATGAGCCTTTCACTTAACGACTTGGTGGCTTTTTCTATAGCCGTCTGTGCGATTCTCATGGTCGGTTCTACTCATTTGCGTCTGAACATTTTTCTGTTCAGCCTTCAGACCATGCTTCTTGTGTACCTTTCTACGCTTTACGCGCACCATCACGCTGAAGAGCATCTGTATCTAATTGCCCTGGCCCTATTTGCTTTGAAGGCCGTCGGCGTTCCTGTGTTTCTCCTTCGCATTATTCGCCAGGTGCATGTCCAGAGGGATGCAGGCACACTCTTGTCGGCTCCCATTGCCATGCACACGGCGTTGGCATTTCTTGCGGTCAGTTACATGTTGGCGCGACAATTGCCTGTGCCACCATCAGCTGGACTTGGCTGGCCGGGAGCGACAGCGGCGATCTCTTTGGTGTGCACCGGTCTGCTCTTGATGCTGACGCGTCGAATCGCCCTGTCACAGATTATTGGTTTTCTGGTGATGGAAAATGGAATTTACTTGTTTGGACTGACTCAAACAAGAGGAATGCCTATGCTTGTCGAGATGGGCGTCATGCTCGACGTTCTCGTCGGAGTAATGATTTCTGGACTGCTGGCATTTCGCATTCAAAAGAGCTTTGAACACATCGACGTCTCCATGCTGGTTGACTCAAAGGAGTAATGAATATGCATCCACTCCTCATCGTTGTGTTGGCACCAGTTTCGGTATTAGTGCTCAGCCTGCTGATACCTTCGACGCGCCTTTTGAGTCGCATAGCTCCTGTATTGTTCTTTGTGCAGCTGGCGGCCATGGCATTCAGTCTTTTTCCGGTACTTGCCGGCCAGGAGAAAGTCTTTTGCTTGCTTCCTGAGCTTTGCGTAGATCGACTTGGTGCTTTGTTCAGTTTGCTCACGCAGGTAGTTGTCGCTGCCGCTACTACTCATGCAGTTGTATTCTTCGAGCAAGACGATGCCCACAATTTACAGAACACGAGGTCCGTAAGAATCTTCTATGCTTGCAGCAGTCTGCTTTTGCTGGCTATGACAGCAGTCTACTTCTGCGACAATCTTGGATTTATCTGGATCGCTCTTGAAACTACAACTTTGTGCTCGGCATCACTTGTGTACTACCACGGAACAAAGCATTCTCTGGAAGCGGCCTGGAAGTACCTGATTATTTGCAGTGTCGGTATTGCATTTGCACTGTTTGGGACTGTTCTTATTTTTGCATCGAGCCAATATGGCGCAACGCCTAAAGGTTCGTTGAATTTGTCGGAATTGAGCGCTCATGCTGAGTATCTGCGATATCCCTTGCTCCGTCTGGGGTTCCTCTTCTGCCTGCTTGGCTATGGAACCAAAGCGGGCATTTTTCCCCTGCACGGTTGGGTCCCGGATGCTTACTCTGCAGCTCCGGCGCCAGCGTCAGCTATGCTCTCCGGAGGGTTGCTCAACTGCTCGTTGTTTGCGATCTGGCGATTATGCGAATTGGTGCGCGCTTCCGGCCACGATTCCTTTGTCCAGCACGGCACGTTGACGATCGGTGTTACTACTGTTATCGCCGCGAGTATATTTTTGGTCCACCAGCATGGGATTAAGCGCCTGTTCGCCTACTCAAGCATTGAGAACGTTGGCTTGATGATTATTGCCATTGGGCTTGGTTCAGGGCATTTGTTTTTCCTGCTTGCCTTCAACCTTAGTGTTGCCAAAGTGGCATTGTTTCTTACCGTTGGGAACATTGTTCAGAGTACCGGCACCAAAGCCATCGCCGATATTCATGGGTTATTGGCAAAGAATCCGCAATGGGCACTTGTATTGCTGGCTGGCTCTCTGGCTGTCAGTGGTGCGCCGCCCTTTGGCGTGTTCTTAGCGGAGTGGGGCTTGCTGGTGCATATCACGCAGTTCCACCACTGGCTGGTCGTTGCCGGATTGGTGATCGGGCTTACCATCAGTTTTCTGGCTGTGATGTTTCACGTTGGTAAGATTGTCTGCGGCACATGCAGACCTGGCGATATAAGCTTCTATCCATGGCGTTCCGTGCTGGTTCCTGCCGGTTTGATGGTTGTAAGTTTGATAGCAGGGGTCAGCGGTTTGAGTCAGTTGTTTTAGAGGTTGATGATGAGAATTGAGTTGCTGCCGCTGGCAATGGAGAAGAGAAAACCAGTTGTTCATGCCGCTCTTCATAATGGCGAGCGGTTGGGGCTGATCACATCAATAGACGGAAACCAGCTCTTGACTGTGTTGGTTTCCACCTTAACCGGGGCTGTTCGCTGCTTTGAAACCCCGTTGGTTGAAAAACACTACCCTTCTCTTACCCCGACGATTCCGCAAGCGCACTGGTTTGAAAGAACGGTCTGGGATATGTTTGGATTGTTGCCGGAAGGTCATCCCCGGTTAAAGCGGACGCATTTGCACGAACCGTATACGAATGTGCCACCACCGCTGTCGTCACGTGCAGGCCGTGAGCTGGAAAACCATGCATATCAGTTTCTTAAAGTGGAAGGAGATGGGCTATACGAAATACCGGTTGGTCCAATACACGCTGGAATCATTGAGCCTGCGCATTTCCGATTCAGTTGCTTCGGCGAAGTCATCGTTAATTTGGAAGTACAGTTGGGGTATGTGCACCGCGGTGTCGAAAAGAATTTAGCTGAAAGTCATTGGCGAAAGACTGGATTCATCGCCGAAGCGGCGGCAAGTGACATGCCAGTGGCAAACGCAGTGGCAAACGCCATAGCCATCGAATCGCTCTTCGGCGCCTCCGTCTCGCGTCGCTCCGCGCTGCTGCGTGGTGTTGCACTGGAAGTTGAACGCCTCGGAATGCACCTTTCTGATCTCGGCGGATTGGCCGGCGACGTTGGCTATCTGGCAATTGCTTCGTCTCTGGGGCGCCTGCGAGCCAGACCGCTGAGGATTGCAGATCTGCTTTCCGGCAATAGATTCATGCGTGGCTTTATACGTCCCGGTGGTGTCAGTCGCGACTTACCGGAATCGTTATTGCTGGAGATTCATGCCACTGTGCGCGAACTGCGCAGTGAATTGGCACCGGTCTTAAGCTTTTACCTGGATAATCAAGTAGCTATCGACCGCATGGAAGGGGTGGGAAAAGTCTCCCCATCGCTTGCTCGTGATTTTGGTTTGGTGGGGGTTGCTGGGCGCGCTTCGGGCAATGACTATGACTGTCGCCTGTGGAATGCCGATTTTGCTGGATTAAGGCACGAATTCACTGTCGCGCACGATGGTGCTGGGGATGTTTTGGCCCGGGCGAAGATTCGCATTATGGAGGTTGGTACCAGCCTCAATATTGTCGAAGATTTTCTTTCGAATCTGGTGCCGGGAAAGCATAGGACAGACCTGCCTGATACTTTGCCAGCCAGCTCTTGTGCTATCGGAATAGTTGAGTCGCATCGTGGAGAATTGATTCACTTGCTCATTACTGACGAAAGTGGTGGGATCAAAAGATATTGCATAAAAGATCCCAGCGTGAACAACTGGACAGGCTTGGCCATTGCGGTGCGCAACAATTACGTGGCCGACTTTCCTCTGTGCAACAAGAGCTTTAGTCTGTCGTACGGCGGACACGATCTCTAAGGAATCATTATGCTTAAACTTCTTTCCTATCTCATAAGCAAAGGCGTGGCCACCAATAAGGTGATTGCAGATTCGCTAGACGAAAGTTGCACCGGCTTGCCGACAGTTACTGATGTTAGCTGCGCGACTGAATGCAATGTCTGTGTATCTGCATGCCCGACCGATGCCGTTGCTGTTGCCGATGGCGCAGTGACGCTCGATCGAGGAGCCTGCATTGGGTGCAATCTTTGCGTAGAGGTCTGTCCGACCGGTACACTGGTTAATGATCGCAGCACCTCAGTCTGGTCTTACGAGCGGCAGGGGCTGGTCCGCTCAAAAAGTTCTTTCGCTGGTGAGCCTCAACCTGCAGCGCAAACTGGAGCGTTTGGTCAGTCTCTGGCAATCCGTGTTTTGTCCACCGGTTGTGCTGCTTGTGATTTAGAGGTCGCCGCTGCCGGCAACCCGATCTTCGATCTCGAGCGCTTCGGGATCGGTGTGGTGGTATCTCCTCGATTCGCCGATGCATTGTTGATAACTGGACCGGTTCCAAAAGCTTTGCACGCGGCTGTTTTGAGCAGTTATGAAGCGATGGCCGATCCGAAAATCGTGATTGCCTGCGGTTCTTGCGCAATTTCCGGGGGCGTGCACGCACACGGTTATGCCGAGGCAAATGGTGTCACGGATCTATTGCCTGTGGACGTCTTCATCCCTGGTTGCCCGCCGCACCCGTGGCAAATTATCCGCGCACTACTTGCGGCAAAGAAGCTGCCAGGAAGAAGGCAAGGCAATCCTATGCCGGATTTGGGAAAGTTGCCAGCTTGAGCCTAAAGTCGACCAGTGACGCCAGCGCTTGACGAGCTTGCTAATGTTGAGGCTTGTGTGTTGTAAGCAGAAATTTTGCTTATGGAACACTCGTTGGCAAGGGTAGTCGTTCTAGAATCTGCCTTGACTATATTGGGCCTTATCCCATTTGAAGGAACTGGTAAACGATGTTCGGCAAGAAGAAAGTAAGTGAACAGGACGTAATGGCTGCGTTGTCCAAGGTCATAGACCCTGACCTGCACGTGGACATCGTGACTCTGAAGATGATTTCGGAAGTCAAAATCAACGGACCGAAGGTGTCCTTCAAGTTGACTTTGACGACGCCTGCCTGTCCTGTGAAAGAAAAAATCGAACAAGAATGCCGCGAGCGCGTTCTTGCATTGCCGGGTATTGAAGAGGTCGAATTGGAATCGACCGCTGCTGTAGCCTCTAAAGGTCGTGTTGAAGGCAAAGAAGATGTGCCCGGAATCAAGCAAATCATTGCTATCACATCTGGAAAAGGCGGAGTTGGCAAGACGACCGTATCTGTCAACTTAGCCGTCGCCTTGACCCAACTGGGAGCAAAGGTCGGTTTGTTGGATGCTGATATCACCGGTCCTAACACACCGATCATGCTGGGCATTGAAGGCTATCAACCGCAGGCCCTGGATAACAAAATCATTCCGGCTGAAAATTATGGCGTTAAATGCATCTCAATGGCATTTTTCGTAGCTAAAGACACACCGGTCATCTGGCGCGGACCGATGCTCGACAAGGCAATTCGCCAGTTTCTGCGCGACGTCGAATGGGGCGAACTGGACTACTTATTAGTGGACATGCCACCGGGTACAGGCGACGCGCAGCTGACAATGGTGCAAGCAACGAATCTGGCCGGTGGCGTGATCGTCACCACGCCTCAAGATGTAGCTCTGCTTGATGGACGCAAGGGTCTGGCAATGTTCCAGCAAATGGGCGTGCCGGTTCTCGGTTTCGTGGAGAACATGAGTTACTTCCAGTGCCCACATTGCTCCGAGCGGACAGATATCTTCAGTCACGGTGGTGGCAAAGATTTGGCTGCGGAAATGAATGTGCCCTTCCTCGGAGAAATTCCACTGGAGGCGGCAGTCCGTCGTGGTGGAGACATAGGTAAGCCCATCACAGCCGTAGATCCTGACCATCCGGTCTCGCAATCGTTCCGCGATGTGGCGAAAAACCTGGCTGCGCAAATCAGCATCAAGTCGTTGCAACCGGTCGGTTAGTCTGCGTCTTCGCATGTCACCGCATTTGATACCACTTTGCTGTTTTACTTGGGCTTGAAGCGTTCCTGTTTCGCCCGCAGCGGCACTATGACCGGCGGTAAAGGGTCGCTGTCGTCGCCGAAATTGACATAGTTTTTGACATGTAATCCGGAGCCTCCAGGCATGATGCCAATCGGACCACGGTCCGAATTGACCTCGGCCAAAAAATTCGAAGTCATGCGTTCCACGTCTGAAGTGTGCCGGTCGAGTTCGGCTTTGGCGTGTGCATTGTCGCGCGCGAGAAACTCTCTGATGTCCTTGATCTGACGATTGGCCTGTTGTCTGGCAAAAGCCACCTCATGGGCGTAATTGGAACTTGAGACCTTTCGGTCCCCAATATACTCATATCGAGGTAGTCCTTCGATAGTGTGTTTGTTATTCCGTTCAACGGCGTCGATTTTCTTTTGAGCGTGTTGCTCGTTTTGCTCAATTCGGTGCCGATAGTGGCTCTCGTACTTGTTCCTGCGCTCTTGCGCCTGGCGCGAGAGCGCAGGAGCATTGATCATTACGAAGTCGTTTGCAACCGGGGGCATAAGCTGCTGTTGTGAATTAGAGTGTGTTCCGGGAAAATAGTGTTGCAATTGCCCCAAGGCCTTGATGCAGTGATGACGAACGTCCGAGGATGGCTGCAGATTCAAGCAGACCCGATACTCCTGCTTGGCACCATCCCAGTTTCCCTTAGCGAAATAGTTGTTTGCTAGATAATAATGCAACAGTGGGTTCTTTGGATTCAGTCGTCCAAGTGGTTCAAGCAGCCGGATTGAATCGTTGTACTTCTGCTTTCCGTATGCGGCGGCGGCATCCTTGATAATGCCGTTGGAAAAATCATCAGCTGATGCCGGCAAAGGAAGCGCGAAGAGCAAAATTACTGCCGCTTTCAGACGCATCGACAATGACTCCCGAGGCCTTTGGATCTCGTTTGCCCGCAATTGGGCCAAAAATGTTTATTGTGCCGGATCAACCAAAGACCTTCCTGTCAAAAGCCTTCGGTATTCGTCTGCGACAAAAGCAATTGCAGCAAAATAAGTCAGCGGATTTTTGGGGTTAGCTAGCAAAACCGGCGTGTTGTGTTCAAATACATAATGGCCGACGAATTGAAGAATCCAACCGACGATGAACAGCACAACTGACGCAGGCCAACTAATAAGCAGCATCGGCAGCACTGCCATGATCATTGGAACGCCGAGCATGTGGGTGATCCTGCAGCCCAGAGTCTGGTGTTCCCGCCTGTACATGACCATGTGGGCTTGAAATGCGTCCATAAATCGCGCTACCTGAGGAGTGTGCGTGGAGCCAGATGAACTATCTGTATATCTACTGTACTTCCAATGGCGCTACTTGCCAATACTAGAGCGTTCCAGTTTTCAAGTAATGGGACGAATAGATTACCGGACGGGTGCTTAAGTTCCGACATCGGAGCGATATTCTCAGATTTTCCGCAAAAAAGACGGTGTATTATAAGCCGCTAGGATCGTGGAATTTAGCCATGCTGCAAGAACTTGAAATTAGAAACTTCGCGCTGATTCGTCATCTGCGCGTGCCATTCACAGCCGGTTTGAATGTTCTTACAGGAGAAACGGGCGCGGGAAAATCGATCATCATCGATGCCCTTAATGTGGTGTTGGGTGGCAAAATTGGCGTTGGCATCATCCGAAACGGCTCTGATCGCGCAACAGTAGAAGCCACCTTTGGGCTTACTGCGGAGTTGTCCGGCTGGTTGAAGCAAAATGATTTCCTTGATGAGGGGTTCGATGCGCTCGTAGTCTCGCGCGAGATATCCAAGTCCGGGTCTAAAGCGCGTATAAATGGGGTCACAGTGGGCGTCGCTGTGGTGCAAGAGCTGCGCCAGAAGCTGGTCACCATCCATGCTCAGCACGAAGCCCGAACTTTGCAATCCCCGCAGGCTCAGTTAGAGATGCTGGATGTGCTCGGTGACGAATCACAGAAAAAACTACTTCAGCGCGTGCGCACGCTAAATGCTCGCAAAAAAGATTTGTCTTGCCGGCTTTCCGACATCAATATCTCAGAAGACGAGCGAGTTCGTCGTCTTGATTTTGCCAGATTCCAACTGACTGAACTGGAAGAGGCCAATCTGGAAGAAGCGGATGAAGATGCCAAAATTGGCAGCCAGATTCGCATGCTGTCCAATGTCGTCGAGCTTGATCTGGCGATGTCGCGGGTGCAGCGTCATCTTGCAGATGGCGATTCTGATTCTCAGCCAGGCGCAATTGAGCTTGTCCAACGTGCAGTGTCCGAACTGACGCGTGCCGCCCAAATGGACGAGACGTTGCAAACGACAGCTGAGGCTCTCAACACCTGTTTGGAAGACCTGGAAAATCACTCGCGAGCCACCCGCAAATATCGCGACAGGCTCGATACAGATCCGGAAACTTTGTCTTCTCTGGAAGCCAGGCTTAACCAGCTGGCAGTAGTTAAGCGTAAGTACGGGCCGGCGTTGTCCGATGCGCTTCGACGTTTGGCTGAATTACACGAGGAAGTTGGCGGATTGGAAAATTCGCAAATGGCTGGAGCGGAGTTGCAAAAAGAGTATGACCTTACTCTTGCCGATTTGCTTAAGCAGGCCGGAGAACTTTCCACTAAACGCCAGGCTTTGGCCCAGAAAGTGTCTGAGCGAATATTGAAAGAATTGGCCGACTTAGGTATGCCTAACTGCCGGTTCGAGATTTCTTTTGAGCAAGCCGAGTGCGCTGGCAACGGCATCGACAAAGTCGAGTTCCAAATGGCTCCGAACCCCGGGCAACCTCTGTTGCCTGTTGGAAAGATTGCCTCTGGAGGCGAACTTTCCCGAGTCATGTTGGCAGTTAAGTCCATTTTTGCTGATGCTGACAGCGTCTCTACTGTAGTTTTCGACGAAATTGAAACCGGATTGAGCGGCAAAGTTCTCCAGGCGATGCGCGACAAGTTGGCTAGGCTAGCTGGATCACACCAGATCCTCTGTATAACGCATCAACCTTTGATTGCTACCGTTGCCGATAATCACGTTGAAGTTAGCAAAGAACAGAGCTCCGATGACACGACAGTGTCAGCGGCAGTTCTGACACGCGAGCAAAGGGTGCACGCAGTTGCCGGGATGGCCAGCGGGCAAGATAATCAAACCGAGGCGCTCAAGTTTGTCGAGGCGCTATTTGCCGACAGCGCGAAGTTGCGCGCGACGCTTCAACCCGGGACGGGGACGACCAGCGGTCATTGAGGCTGGTGAAATTCCCAGAATTCCAGCAAGTCCTTTGGCGATATTGGCGAATTGAGTCTCGCCGATTAACGTCGATGAAACTGAACCGTTGGCGTTGAGAAAGACTACAGTTGGTATAGTCCCAACATTGAATTGTTTTACCAATTCCTGACTGTTGGTGTCGTTAACGTTTAACTTAACGCAGTTCACCTTGTCACCAAATGTGGTGCGGCAACGCCCAACCAGTTGGTCGACGCTCGCACATTGCTCCGCCCAGTTTGCATAGAACGCAAGGATGGTCGGTCGTCCGCCGGTAAGTTGTGGTGCTGGTGCTGTCGGGGCCATGGCCGGCACGGTCGCTGGAGATTGCAGGGGAGGGCCTTGTCCCTGGTGCAGCGCCTGCATGCGAAGCATGCCGAGTTGGCCCACCTGTCGGCTCCCGTTGAGCGAAGTGTTGTCAGCGGCGTTGCTGCCGAAATTAGCAGGGTCTGTATCATCCATGCCGGGCATGTGCATCGCGACCCAGCTAAGTACCAGTTGCGTGCCTGATCTTGCGATTCTCGGATCGGCCGACTGCATTTCTTCAAAAACCAAATGCCTGCTTGGCAGTGCCACCATCATTCTATCTGGAGTGCGAATCGCTTGAACGAGTTCCCATGTACCTTTTGGCTTCACAAGATTGTCGTCCAAGCCTTGAACGAACAATACTGGCACCGAAGTGATTTTCTTTACCGCGTCGTGATTGTCGTTCATGAATGATTGGAACTGGATCAATTCTTTTGGAGACAGCTCCATTCGAGCGAGCGGGTCGCTCTGCCAGTCCTGGGCCAATTCTTCGTTTACGACCTTGACGATTTTTCCATCTTCAATACGCTTTGCCGTCGTTGCTTGATCAACAATCTGCTTACCGATATTTATTTCTCTTCTTGGTCCGCGCAAAATTCCTAGAGCAACTTTCAAGTCTGTGCGCTTGGTTTGAAACCGGTCTGCAGCAGGCACTGACGATATCAATCCATCAATCAATTCCGGAAAAATAGAGGTGGCACGCAAGGCGATAGCACCACCCATAGATTCACCCAATAAAAAGACCGGCATGCCGGGGTTGGCTTGGCGAATGGATTGTAGGGCTGCGTTGACGTCAGCCAAACAGGCATCGAAATTTACTTCTTCATGTCCTTTTGCCTGCATCCAAGATCCGAATCCGCGCACGTCGATTGCATAAACAATCGCTCCCTGTCTGGCTAGCCGCTGAGCGAAGTTTTCATAGGATTTGCTGTATAGACCAAGACCGTGGATGCAGAGGATGGCAAACTTCGGGCGGATGAGAGGATTTTTCCATGACATGCAAGGGGCGATATTCGGCGCCGGAGCGGTTGCTTCCTTGTCTGATGCTAAGGCGGCGTTGGCGCTCAGTATGAGGACCAAGCAACTGAGTGCAACGAGAAACTTATTGTGCAGCAAAATGCGAACCACCACTTACGAGTCTACGGCCAATCAGTATAGCGTGGTGCATAAAGCGTGGCCGCCGGATATTACCAGTTCGGGCCTGGTGAAGGATGCTCACCGGACATGACCATTGCATGTACTTCGGTGGTCTCAGACACAGCAGGGATTTTGAAGACACCGGCATCCGCCAACCGCCGCAGTTCCTTGTGCACCGCCTGTCCAAATGGCGAATGACGAGAACCGCCTACCTCAACTGATCCATCGTTCGTGATCTTCAGATGGAGGGAGGTTTGTCCGGCAACGCGTGGTCCCAATATTCTGGATTCCAAAATGGCGTTGCTGATTCTGTCCTGCCACTCGCGCCAAGCGCCGGAGACATTGGGATCGCCCAGCTCAACCATTAGCGTGTTCCAGGCCTCCCGTTGTCGCCCACCAGAAGGCGCGCACAACGCGATCGTCACTGCTGTTGTGACGTCACTGAATCCTGAGCTACGTGTGGTTCTAGATGGAAGCCAAGCACGTTCAGTGGCGTAAAGAGCCTGAGCATCTGCAGATAATGATTGTGAGCGATTAGACATACCGACCGAGTAATTTGCCGGATCCAAAGTGCCTTTTAACCTGGCTCCGGAGGTTTTAATGAATTCAGGCACTGCTGGTCGTTGGATGCGTTTTGGACCAGCTGTCATTTTGATGTGAGCACGCTTGGGTTCTGCTGCGTCGGCAGCTGCAGCGCAGGAAAAGAGCATCAAGACGTAGAATTGGATTTTGTTCATCGGCTACTTCTTCGTGCCACTTCTATTATTACTTCACGAACGAACGTTCACAAAGTTGACAGGGTGGGGCCCGTTTCAATAGAATTGAATATTGCGTTTCGTTGGGGTGTCGCCAAGCGGTAAGGCAGCTGGTTTTGGTCCAGCCATTCCGAGGTTCGAATCCTTGCACCCCAGCTCAGTCTGTTTGAGGTTTTGCGCCCGGAGCGCGATTTCGGTTGGCATCAACCTCAAATACTGTCGCCACACTCGTTAGGGGTTAGATCATGGAAAAGTTCAAGCTGAAGCTTGAGGCAAGAGAAGCTACAAAGCCAAACCAGCTCCGTCGATCAGGTAAGATTCCAGCTACCATTTACGGTCCGGGCGTCCCATCTGAAAGTGCGCAAGTCGATGCGCGGGAATTCTCCAGATTACCTTCGGCCGCGTACTCACACGTTGTTGACCTGGAAGGTGGTAAGGGTAACGTAAGCGCGTTGATTCGTCACGTACAACGCAGCCACACTTCCCTTGAAGTACTGAACATTGAGTTCTACCGCGTCGCTGCTGACCGGAAGATCACGGTGACAGTGCCGATCAAATTCGTCGGACACTCTCCGGTTGTGACCTTGGGTGGTCTTATCCAAGAAAATTTCACCGATGCAGAAGTCGAATGTCTGCCAGGTAATATTCCTGATTTCATCGAAGTTGACCTGAGCACAATACTTGAGCTCGATCACGGTATCCACTTCCGTGACCTGAAGTTACCGGAGCACGTGACCATTCTCAATCCGCTTGAAGAAACGATCGTCAAGATCGTAGCTCCTAAGGCCGTGGCTGAAGACAAAGATAAGGATAAAGATAAGGATAAAGATAAAGCAGCGGCGGCGGCGGCGAAAAAGTCTGATTAAGATTGTAGTGGCAGCATCTTATGCTGCCATGCTGCGAGAGCCTGCTGAAAAGCGGGCTCTTTTTTGCTGGGAGCGCCGGCGTCCCGCCGGCATCTATTGGGCGCAGTGGCCATGGCAGCATAAGATGCTGCCACTAAAGCCGGCGGGACGCCGGCGCTCCCAGGCAGCCTAAGCTCTTTCGACTTCTGGCTGCAGCGCGACAGGTTGCTGAATGGCTGGAGCAACTGCTGGACGAACGGTTTTTTCCGTCACCGGCAATCTAACGGTGAATGTGGAGCCCTTGTTCAGTTCGCTCTCGAGTTCGATTGAACCACCGTGCGCTCTCACAATCGTCAATGCAATTGCCAGTCCAAGTCCAGTGCCACCACCGTAGACTCGTGAGCGAGTACGCGAGCGTTCCACACGATAAAAGCGATCGAAAATGCGTTGTTGATCTGCGGGCGCGATACCAATACCGGTGTCAATAACCCGCACAATTGCCTGATGGTTGTTCATGCGCAGTGTCACTGTAACCTTTCCACCACCTTGTGTTGCTTTGATGGCATTGTTGGTGAGGTTGAGGAACACCTGTTTAAGTTTGTCGGAGTCGGAAAATACGAACACCGGCTGTGATGGCATGATGAATTGCACTTCGATTTGTTCAGGGGCGATAACTGAAACTGTGTCCTCGACTCCTGAGAGCACATCGCGCAAGTCGACGATTTCTTGCGGGCTGATGATTTGTTGCCCGGCATCGGCGCGTGCCAATTGCAGCAAATCTGATACCAGTCGAATCAAGCGCCCGGACTCGTCTGAAATCGTTTGTAATGCTTCCGTCAACAACTGGGCATCAATGTTGCTGCCTCGTCGTTGGAGCAGCTTGGTGTAGCCTTGGATGGAAGTAAGTGGTGTGCGCAACTCGTGACTTGCGTCTCCCACGAACTGACACTGGATGTTCAGAGATTCTTCCAGGCGATTGAGCAAGCGATTAAATGCCTTCCTCAACTCCTGCGTTTCCTGCGGCTCGTGCTGATCAACGTCAAGGCGTTGGCGAATATCTAAAGACGCCAGTTTGGTCGTCGATGATAGAAGCTGCCGCAAAGGGTTGAGAATGATGCCGGAAAGGAACCAGTTAAGCAGCAGCAAGGCCGGAAGCAACGGAATGTACCAGAGCAAATCGGCGACGTTGAAGCCATTTAATCCAGAGACTATGAGGTGGCAGATGACTATCGGGACGATGCCAGATGCCGTCATGACGATTGCCATGCGCGCTCTGACGGAACTTGACCAGGATATTTTGCTCATTCTGAACGCTTAACCGGCGGCGGGAAGCCGCTCTTGCGCTTTATACCACCAAATGCTCCATCAATTATCGCCCTTTTCGTTGTTAATAGCACTGCAAGATGAGCCATACCTTATCGAACTGGCGGGTTTCTAAGTCTTTCTTGGTAATACAGAAGTAGATGCAACCGCCGTCACCCCACATTAGATCGTCTTCTGAGTCGATTTGCAGCAGAAGTTGCCAATCCCCGGCACCGGATGACAGTTTTGTTGCCAGTTCGCCCGAGTAACCGCTGGCGTCACCGCAGTAGATTCCATGTGAGGCAAGTTGGCACTCCAATCGCCAATCGTTTTGATTGAGCTGAGGGTGCCCCAATAGTCGGTGCCAAGGTTTGGTGCCATATACGGAATCAACATACGCGACATATTCATCTGCTTGGTCATCTGAAAATCTGATGCCTTCAAATTCGTCTGCTTCAAGACTTGGGTATGTCATTTCTTGTGACCATTCGATGGCGCGCTCGTTGGGAAGCCATTCTTGACTTAATGACAGCGGAAATTCATGCTCGATGAACTTGTCGTTTTCTTCGAAATAGAGAACTCTCCAGCTACTTTTTTCTGCAGGGTCGAAACCCCACGGCTGCGATTCAGCCTCATAGAAGAACAACAGCCAGCCTTTGTCAGGCAAAGGGCGCGATGCTTCGAGCCCTTTTAGATCTTTCAGCGCTACCTGGCAAAGAAAATGAAGCGGCGCACCGGTCGGCGACGTTGGCCAGTCTAAGTCTCTGGGCGCAAATGGTTGTCCACCGAATCTGGAACCGTCCTTTTCCGGTGCTTTGGCTGAAGGTCCGATCCGCAATGACTGGCGCTTCAACGTTTCAGCTAATTCAGCAACGTTCGGATCGTCGATTGCTGTTTTGGAATTGAGCGTCTTTGCTTGGCGTTGCGCCGCTTCGTATGCGGTTTGCTCGATGCTTGTCAGTGTCAAATGCAATTGGACAATCTTTTGGCAAACTTCGCTGTCCGGTTCGTGTGCACAAAGATGGAATCCTTGTTCCAAATTCGACAACGCTTGTTCGAAGTCGCGCTTTTCTATGTTCTTGAGTGCCTCATCCAAAAACTGGCGCGCTTGATCTTCGCCGGACACGATGTTTAGTCTCCACGCAAAAGTTTGAGCAGTTCATCGTGAACGAGTCCGTTTGATACCAGGCAAGACCCTGTATAAATTGATTCGCCGCCGACCAGATCGGTATATCGGCCGCCGGCTTCCGTAGCTAGGATTTTCATCGGCGCGATGTCCCAGGTCTTCACACCAACTTCGAGCGCTGCTTCAGCTTTGCCACAAAGCACATGCGCAAAATTCAGGTAGTCACCGTAAGCTCGCTGGCGGTATGTGGCTTCTGCGATTCGTCGTAGCCCGTCCCAGTAACCTAGCTCGACCAGTCGAACCGGCGCGCCGAATTCAAATTGTGATTCCGACACCTTGTTGATGTTGGAAACGTGAACCCGTTCGCCATTTCGGTAAGTGCCTCCGCCTTTTTCGGCCCAAAATATCTCACCATTAGCTGGGGCGTTCAGGATGCCCAGGATAATTTCGCCATCCTCTTCAAGAGCTAGAAGCACTGACCAAACGGGCAGTTGGCGGGTGAAGTTGTAAGTGCCATCAATTGGATCGATGATCCATTTTCGGCAAGAGGAATCGAGCTTGTCGCTTCCGCCCTCCTCTTCTCCAAGAATTGCATCTTTTGGAAATGACTCTGCCAGCGCTTCTCTGATCATGCGTTCGCAATTTTGATCGGCAATAGTTACAGGTGTGTTGTCCTGCTTCATGCTGCCAGTCGTTCCCTGGTTGTAATACTCCAAGGCTATATCACCGGCCTTTCGGGCAATTTCCAGGGCAAACGAGAGCTCTTTGCTCTGAGGTGCTGTTGTGTTTTGCATAGTCACGAAGATGTATCCCAAAAAAAGGAAGATCTCGCAAGATTAATACCTTGCGAGACTTTCCTTAGGAGATCAGGACCGTTTGGGCGATCGCTCGCCTTTTGGGGAGTTTTTTAGAACAAGAATTCGTAAATGCCGCGCAAGCCGCGTCCAACACCAACCGTGACGTCACGAACGTCAACAACGGTTCCCTTGACCAATCGCTCCAAGATGAAGCCTTTACTTCTTTCAGCATATGCCAAGCGCATGTCTTGCTCGAGATTCTTCTCTTCGACGAGTTTCATACGTCTTTCGAGATCGTCTACGCGCGACTTGAGCGCATTCAGTTCTCCTCTGAATTCGTCCAACAAAGCTGCGAATTTTTCGAGATCAGCCTTGTCAGCTTTTTGAGCCAGTCTTTCAACTATGCACTGCTCGTATTTGTACAGAGCAGCAGCAAGTTCAAAACGTGTGGTGGATTTTTGTCCACGGTATGTGCGGTCTGGATAACCTACCAAGATGTGGCAAGGATGGTTTACCAGTTCTTTCAACGCGTTATATGCCCACTCGTTGCCAACAACATCAGTGAGTTCCGAAACGTTGGTGGCACCGCCCTGTGCCTGTGCCGGCGCCATAGTAATAAGTGTGCTCGCACTCATAGCAACAAGTGCCGAGAGAAGCGCGGTCCCCTTTTTCATAACAATAATCACTCCCTATGAATCAAACCTGACTCCTACTCTGAGCAATATACCCCAATTGCTTCCACGATTAGTAGTAGGAAAATTGGCAAAAGTAACGACTCAGATTTTTATGCATTGAAGAAGGACATTTGATGCAGGATATACACGCCTTAAATAACGCTAATAAATTAAGCAATTGTCCCAGAACATATCCAATCGAGATGCCGAAAACGCTTGTCAGCTCTCGGTTTTCACGGCAAGCGTGACGAGAGGATTCCAAGCCCGTTTCTTTCAGTTGATATTCCCCGTTTATCCGGAAATGTGCGGCTGATAAAACACGAGTTTTTTAGTCGTATGCCCACTTGGCACCTTATGCGATACCGTGACACGTTTATCGTTCATTTTCCTTGATATCTTATTCGGTATCAGAGGTTGTTCCCTGCGCCGGACCATGGCACCACATGTAGTGGCAAGTGGCATGAGCCGATAGGCTAATGCGCTACCTATATATAGGTCTGCCTGAGTAAATGAATTGTCAGACTTCATCCTCTTTGCAGGAACACCTGCGGCCAGGATGAGTCTTAGTGTCTATAGCTCACTTGAATTAGAGGTTAATTCCTCGGGGGTCCATCGTGCGCATCGGTTTTTTGCCTGGCGCGGCATTTGCGCTTTCAGTGTTGTTTGCTACCCAGACTATATATATACCGGCCGGTGCTGCCGATCGAACCGCCAGTGGGAAAGCCTTATCGGCAGCTTCAGTTGTTATCAAAGCGCCGGTGTCGCTTGTCTGGCGGGCTGTGCATGTAGAGCGCACCCGGAACCCGGAAGTTGAATACAGCAAAGTTCTCTCCCGCTCGGGAAACACCTCAACCATAGAGCAAAAGTTCACGAATATCCCGATTCTCGGCGCGGTGATTGCAGTCACGCGTCAGGTCGAAGAGCTGAATAAGCGCATCGATTACGAGCTTGTTCAGTCTGATAAGTTCAAAGCGATGGAAGGCAGTTGGGAATTTTCCCCGGTTAACGGCGGCAAAGACACTATGCTTAAGCTTTCATCTCACGTAGATGTAGGTGTGCCGTTCTCAGGGATGTTTATCAAAAACGCCACACATAAGAAGATCAAATTGCGCTTGGCTAACGTAAAGTCCATTGCGGAAAAGGAGCAGGCTCGACTTGCTGCCGGCGGGAAGGCGGAGCTGTAACCTAAAATATTCTGGCGACTGCTTGTGCAATCCTAAGGTCGCGCCAGGTAAAGTAGGTTCGCTATGGTAGAAAAACCTGATCTTAGAGTCGCCCACCTGTACGCTCATTTTTTGAATATGTATGGGGACCGTGGCAACATCATCACGTTGATGCAGCGCGCGCGCTGGCGAGGGATTGATGTGCACGTCGAAGCGATCGGGCTGGATGCTGAGTTCAGTGCCGATGAGTACGACTTGTTTTTTGTCGGCGGTGGTCAAGATAAACAACAGCAAGTGATCGCTGGCGATTTGCGGCGCTTGTCAAAGACTTTGCACCAGGCAATCAATGGCGGCAGTGTCATACTTTCCGTTTGCGGTGGTTATCAGCTGCTCGGAGATTACTATCGCCCGCATAGTGGCGAGGAGCTAAAAGGAATCTCCCTGGTTGATGCCCACACGATTGCCGGGACCAAAAGGATGATTGGAAATGTTGTCATCGAAAGACCGGCTGGTGGAACTCTTGTCGGATTCGAAAATCATAGCGGTCGCACGTTTCTGGGAAAGGGAGTAGAACCACTTGGCCGCGTAACCACAGGCAATGGTAACAATGGCGAAGATGGTTTTGAGGGAGTGGCACAAAAGGTTGGTAAAGGCGCTGTCTATGGTACGTACCTGCACGGCTCGCTGCTTCCGAAGAATCCGGACCTGGCTGATGAACTAATCTCTCTGGCGATTTCGCGCCGGCATGGTAACGTTCAGCTAACGCAGTTGGATGACTCGCTGGAGCTGGCAGCTCATCAGACTGCAGTCAAGTTCCGTGCATAGAGATAGGTTCTGAATTTTGCAAGAGTTCAAGACGCTTTCCATCCTGATCCCGGTCTACAACGAGCTCAAGACAATCATTCCTGTGCTTGAGCTGGTCTCGCAAGCACCCAGCGCCGGATTGGCCAAGGAGCTGATTGTCGTGGATGATGGCTCGACCGATGGTACACGCGAGATCCTGAAAGAATTGGACGGCTCCAAGTATGGGGCGAAGATTTACTTTCACGAGAAGAATCAGGGCAAGGGCGCGGCTCTTCGCACTGGGCAGGGCTACGCCACCGGCGAAATCATCATTATTCAAGATGCAGACATGGAGTACAGCCCGCAGGAGTACCCGGACTTGCTAAAGCCAATTCTGGAAGGACGGGCCGACGTTGTTTACGGCTCGCGCCTGACTGGCGCCAAAGTTGCGCGGGCGTTTCATTTCACCCATTACATCGGCAATAAGGTTTTGAGCCTGCTTACCAATGTCCTTTACAACTCGACGCTGACTGACATGGAAACTTGCTACAAAGTCTTCCGGGCGGATATTTTCAAACGCATTGTCATCAAGTCGAATCGGTTCGAATTTGAGCCGGAGATAACAGCCAAAGTTCTGAAACAGGGTGTTCGTTTCTATGAGCTGCCGATTTCTTACTATGGACGGGACTATTCGGAAGGCAAAAAGATCACCTGGATAGATGGATTTCACGCCATCTGGGCCCTGGTCAAATACCGTTTTTCCGACTGAAGCCTTCGGCGACGAGAATCTATTTGCATTTGGGCTGATTTGCCGTACACTTGTTGTCAGGTGGATTCCTTCCCTCTCTCAACTTACTATTGGCTATGAAAACAAAAACAAGTTTACTTCTTGCGGCTTTGCTGGCAACTCAGGCTCTGCCTGTTTTTGCGCAGTATCACTATAGCTACGGCGACGCTCGGGTCACGAACCAGAATAATGTCGGGCTCCAGGACCCTTCAGGGTCGTACATCGGCAACGGCACGCTCAGCCAATCGGCGCAGGGCAAAAATGCCGGAGTCGGCGGTGCATTGCCCTCCGTTACTTTGGGCAGCCACGTCAGAACTCCCGGCGACAACATGTACAACGGCGACGGGACGGACCGAATGAATAACGGGGCTTTGATTTATCAAGATCAAAAGCAAGCGATCTTGGCTCGCAAAGCGGCAATATTGCGGCGGCGCCAGATGCAGTCCATGCAAAGACAGCCGGTCCAGCAGTCGGGGTATGTCTATATGCCCGCGTCCAACGGCGCTTCAGCCAGCTATGCTTCCCAGCCGGCCACACAACTGCAGTTCAACGGCAATGGCAATGCGACTTACGGAGATAACTACAAGGCAAAGTCGTCGACTCGCAATTTCTAAGTAGTTCGATGACTTCGTTGTACGCGTGCGCCGTCCGTTCGGTGCCGATCTTGGGAGCGCCGGCGTTCCTAGGATC
>JADYXS010000211.1 GCA_021772155.1 Candidatus Obscuribacter sp. | reverse complement strand
CCCGATTCATAAGAACCCTGTTGTTCGCGAGTCCATCGAACCTATCTTTGCCGATCACCCAAGACTTCTTTTGGTCGAGCCGCTGGATTACGTGCCGTTTGTGCACGCCATGCGGAATTGCCATTTCGTGCTGACCGACTCCGGTGGTATTCAGGAGGAAGCCCCGAGTTTGGGCAAGCCTGTCCTGGTTCTGCGAAACAACACGGAGCGGCCTGAGGCCGCCGAAGCCGGCGCCGCCAGGCTTGTCGGTGTGACGCAGTCGGGGATAGTCGACGGCGCCCGATCCTTGCTCAGTGACCAGTCCGTCTATAAGCGGATGTCGGAAGTGGTCAATCCCTTCGGCGACGGGACTGCTGCGAAGCGCATAGTTGAGGCAATCGAGCGATTTCTGTAGTAAGACTCCGCTCATCCTGCATCGTAACTTGATCTGCTAAGATCTCCGGCCGGAAGACCGAGTTACGAACCCGTGCTATCCGCATCTCGAGCGAAGATTAAAGAATATGACAGGAGAGCATCCCGTGACGACCAGCACCTTAAGCGCACCAGAGGCGCCGCCTTATGGCGAGTTTCTAACTGATGAACATCATTCAATTCGGGAAATGATTCGCGATTTTGCAAATAAAGAAATCGCTCCGAAAGCTGCGGAAGTAGATCGCAACGCCCGGTTCCCTGAGGAAACGTTTAAAGCGCTAGGTAAACTGGACATGCTCGGATTGCTGGTCCCGACCGAATACGGCGGCGCCGGTGCTGACTACAGAAGTTACGCAATTGCTGTCGAAGAGATAGGCAGAGCCTGCGGTTCGACTGGATTGAGCTATGCAGCGCACGTTTCTCTTGGTACGAATCCAATCAAATTGTTCGGCACTGAAGAACAAAAGAAAAAATTTCTACCGAAGCTGGCTTCCGGCGAATTCCTCGGCTGCTGGGCATTGACTGAGCCGGGAACCGGTTCTGATGCGGCTGCGCAAAAGACCACCGCTAAGCGCGATGGTGATTTCTACGTTCTTAACGGAACCAAGCAGTTCATCACCAACGCAACTCATGCCGACGTTGCAATCATCATGGCAATGACGGATCAGAGCCTCGGACGTAAAGGTATCTCATCATTCATCGTAGAAAAAGGCACACCGGGCTTCTACGTCAGTAAGGTCGAAAGGAAACTCGGTATGCGCGGGTCACCGACAGCCAGTCTCACTTTTGAAGAATGCCGCATTCCCGTAGCCAACAGAATTGGTGAGGAAAATGACGGCTACAGGCAGGCTCTGACTACTTTAGAAGGTGGAAGAATTTCAATTGGAGCGTTGGCATTGGGCATCGGGCAGGCCGCTTTCGATGCTGGTTTGCAATACGCCAAGCAAAGAGAAGCATTTGGCCAAACGATTGGCAAGTTCCAGTTGATTCAGGCTTTTCTGGCTGATATGTCCACACAGATGGCAGCTGCGCGCTTGTTGCTTTATCACGCTGCCTGGATGAAAGACCATGGGAAACGCGTGACGCTGGAAGGTTCGCAAGCGAAGCTGTTTGCCTCAGAAGTAGCCAGTAAAGTGGCTAACCTCTGTGTGCAAATTCACGGCGGATACGGTTATATCGAAGATTTCCCGGCGGAACGTTTTCTGCGTGATGCGAAATTGTGCGAAATCGGTGAAGGGACTTCCGAAATTCAACGCTTGCTGATTGCCAGACAACTGGGTCTGTAGTCCGTAAGGCGGGCGCCGCCTTTCTTAAATAAACAGCCAATGAATGAAAAGGGCGGTGCTAATGCACCGCCCTTCTCGTTTTATATGGTCCAGCCACCGTTCTCGGGTTTCTGCATCTTTTGCAGAGACTCCATATCGGCCTGCTGCTCGTCCGCGTTCTTCTTCTGAACCGTCCGCGAGCGCCGTTTGAGCGTTTCGCTGGCAAGGTGGTTGGTCCAGTCGTTGATCGGCGGACTTGTCTGCTTACCGGCAGATGAGCTTGGAGTCACAGGTGGTGTACTTGGCATAGGGCGTCCAGCGTTGGACGTTTGCGGTCTGACCGGCTTGGAGCTGGCAGTTTGCTTGCTGCCTGTTGATCCACCAGGGCTTACTCCTGGTCCGCCGCTCGGGCGAGCCGATTTGCTTAATCTGTTGATCAGGTATTGTCTGACCTCCCCTTGTGGCACCATCATCGGTGGTATCCCGGAAGGTGGTGCTGCTTGTGGCCTATTCGTTGGCAAGGCATCGGCACTAGGTATCCGAACATGATCAGCACTTGGAACGGTGTTGCGTGAGAGATGCGTGCCTCCTGCGGTGCCTCCTGCGATGCCTCCCGCGATCGCTCCTGCCGCACCCAGAATGGCTGGGGCGCTGCCGATGTCATTGGCCAGGTTGGTCAGTTCTTTCCGTACCATGGAATTGTCCGCGAAACTCGGCGAATCGTTAGAGTTACGTGCGAAGGAATCGTTGGAGTCCGGCTGTTGAGGAAGCCCAGGCTGCTGGACAGCATAGTCTCCACCAGAAGATGCCGATTCGCTGTTTGTAGCTAGCGATTGCGGTGTGCCGCCCACTCGTTCGCCTAGCGATTCATTGGCGAGATACTCTGTGCCTCCGTAGCTATTGCGCACTACGTCAGCGGCCTGTTGAGCGCCGACGTTTGCCACATCTTGATCGAATTGTTGATAGTTGCTGGCAATTTGATCGCCAACGATGTTGCTATTGTTGGCGAATGTCTGGCTGCCCCCACTTGCGTTGCCATCAGCTCCGAACAAGCTGCCGCTCGGTTGAGATGATGCGGCCATACCACCGCTTTGGTCCGCGACTGAAGCATTGCTAGGCATTGATGAATAGGACGTTGGGTTGCTGCTCGGGCTGCTGGACGCTAAGTACTCGCCACCGGAACTACCACTGCCGCCGCTACTGCTGCCGGTTTGATTCAAACCGCTGCCGGCAGGCGCAATAACATCCGGAGCGCTGCCAATCTGATTGGCAAGGTTAGTCAATTCTCGCTCGGCCAGAGAATTGTCTCGATAGCTGTGTCCTTCATTGGAGCCACGTGCGAAGGCATCGCCCGAAGCCTGTTGAGGCGCGCCCGGTTGTTGGATGGCGTTACCACCGCCAGAAGCTGCGTAATCGGTATTTGCAGTCAACGCTTGAGGGGTGCCGACGACGTTTTCGCCGAGGGACATTTTGGCCTGGGATAGGTTACCTTCTACGGCACCTTGCACTTGATTGGCAGCTTGCAGCGCCCCAACGTTCGCGACATCGTTATTGAACTGTTGGTAGTTGCTGGCAATTTGATCGCCGACAATGTTGCCGTTTCTAGCAAACATCGGACTTCCGTCACCGCCGAAGGAGTTGGCGCCAGGCAGAGATGGCGGTGCAATACCGCTTTGATCCGGTGCCAAAGGATTGGCCATCGTTGAATAGCCGGCAGTGGTGCCTGGGCTGGCGGACGCATACTGTTCCGCACTGATTCGTTGATTCGGATCACCGATGCCGGTGCTGGTGGCACCAAGAACGGTCGGCGCGCTGCCGATGTCGTTGGCAAGCCGCTGTAGTTCAGCTTGTGTTGGATTGCCGCTGATCTGGCTGATTGTTGTAGTGTCGTTGCCCGTGAGTCCCGACATTGTGCTGAAGTTGGCTGGATTACCGGCGGCGTTTTGTGCCAGATAATTGTTCGATTGGTCATAGCTTGGAGGTAACTGCCCAGTCAGTGGCATGGCCTGACCATTGAGTGCCTGTGCCGCAAGTGACGACTCCGGTGTTAATGGAATTCCGTTCAGCGTCTGAGCAGGAATAACTGCCGACACGCTGCTGATTGAATCGAATCCAGTGTTGCCCGTGCTTCCAGCCACAATGCTGTAATTGTGATCGGTATCGAAGATCTGTGACGCTGACTCCTTGGACATGAATGCCGGTGAGCCATCGGAACCTGGCGTAGTCAGCTGGCTGTAGAAGCCGCTCATCGTTGCGTTTGTGGCTGCATCGGCTTGGGTGCCTATCTGAGCCTGCGCCTGTTGGGCCTGCATGTTGGACGGATCGACGCCAGGAGGTTGTCCGTGGGCCGTTTGGAAAGCCTGGGCTCTGTCACTCAAGCCCGCCAACAATTGGGCGTGCTGTCGTGCAGCCATGGCCTCACGTTGTTCGGTTGTTCCGCCGCCCGGTCCGTGCTGGAGCGCATGTCGTTCATTGGCCATCTGGACCATCTGAGCGTGGGTTTGTTGGGCGTGAGCCGCCTGCATCTGTTGTGCGGCAGTTCTGGCCGCTTCTTGCTCCGGAGCGGACAGTGAGCTCATTGAGGCAACAGCGCTGACACCATTGAGAGCGCCGGCATTCGCGTTGTCTAACGCTAACTGATCATCGGGAGGCAGGTTCGCGCCATCATCTCCGTCAGCGCCCGTTCCGCCAAAACCACCAAGAGAAGCCAAACCGGTTGTGAGTGGAATGGCCGCAAGTCCGGCGGCCATCGCAAGACCCAGAGCAGCGTGTCCCGGCCCGTGGTGCATGGCATTGATGGCGTGCAGGCTTGAACCCAAGAAGTGGCTTCCGAGTTGTCCAAATGGAGTACCGGCCGCGGTTACGTCTGATGACGCAGTTGATGTTGGCGTTACTGTAGTTGGAGGTGGCTGTATCCTCTCTGTCGGTACGGTGGTCGCTGAGTCGAGCCGCGGAGATGCAGATGCAGAAGTGAGTTCGGTCGGCGGTCTCGTGGGTGCTGCGCCCGGTGGTGGCGGCGATGCACCGTCTTGCTTCTTCTCGCCGCCTGGACTGCCGCCGCTTTCTTTGCCGCCGCCTTCCGCGCCTTTTTTGGCTGCTGCCGCTGCTGCTGCTGCCGCTTTTTCACCAACTCTGACAGCTTGCGATCCGGCGTCTTTGACGAGCCCGGAAAAGTCGAACGCGAACTTCACTGAGCCAATGGCCAGGAAGTTTAAAGCAGTAAACATGATCGTACCGGTGTCATCCACACCGCGGAAACATGCCATTAGAAGTATTGTGGTGTTCCAGAAAAGACTCCACATGCAGACGCTGACGACGCCTTCAATCCAGCTCGGGAACGCGTCACGAAGCTGTTTGGAAGGATAAACCCATAGCGCAGCCATGATCGGTCCGACAAACCAGAGATAGTAAAGGTAACATTCTTGCGCGGCGCATAAAATTGTCCACGCACAGGTGAAGGCTGCGTTGACCTGGTTGAAAGCCATACGCTCTTCGTTTACGAGGTACGGCACAATTTCATCGGAACGATCTTCAGGGACGATATAAATTCCGGCGCATGGATCTTCGTACTTGATCGCCAGAGTGCGCCCTTCCAGCCGGGCTAGAGGCGAGGTGCCGAAGTAGTTGAACATCTTCGTTTCGACGTTGACGATCATACCGTAGTTTTCTTCCGGCAAGCGAATTGGGAACGCGCGAATATGACCGCAGAAAGCGTCTGCGTACATACTTGTCCCAAATATTTTTCGATACTCCTGGGCGATACTTAAAGTGATTGAGTTGGCTGTATCGATACTGTAATTGACTATTAAATACGTCGCCGGTATGAGGAAGATGGCAATAATTGAGCGGAAGATGCCTTCAAATGGGCTGATTTCGCCCAATACCGCAAAGCCTTGCGAAACGGTAGATTTCAGTTGACAGAGAACGGCGCCAGGAAGAAGCAATAGCAGAGCCATTGGCAGGAATAGCTGGTTGCGGATCTTATTCCACTTGTTACCGCCTTCGGTAGTAAAGTTTGGCACAAAGCTCCGAACAAATTCGATTGCAGCTGCTGCGTGATAACGCTCCATCGCAGCCAGGTTGTCTGCTCCTTGCTCTTTCTGTGCATTCTGGTTTGTTTTCTCTTGACCGGAACTTTGCCCCGGCGTGTTCTCCATTTTCTGCTGGCTGCTTTGTGCCTTACTTTGGATAACGTGCTCCGATGACATGCTCGGATGTTTTCGTTTGACATTAGGTTTGGTTGCCCCAGTTGCCTCGCCGTCCCGTTGAATCACTGCCGCTGTCACAGGATCCGTGGTAACTGAGGCGTCCGGCATTTCTACGGAGTCACCTCCTGGGGCCTCTTGCAACCCTTCTATCGTCATCGAACTACCCTGGGTAATACCGCCAGATGAAGCCTCACCACCGCCTCCGGTAGAGGGTCCAGAGAAGGCGACGCTGTTGGAGGGGTTTGTTAATCCTGACGATAGGGATGTTGAAGATGAGTTCACACCACCGGCAAAACTGTTGTGCACCCAAGGCGGCGCGCCGTTGGGATCCTTAGCTATATCTTGGTTGTATTGGGAAAGCGTGATTCGCGGAGTGTTGGGTTGGCTGCTGGTACTTGCGGCGCCACCTGAGGTGCTTTGATTCTTTCCTCCCGCGAAACTGTTATCCGCAACCGGCTCTGAATTCGGAGAACCAGTGGGTTCAGCTGGACGAAAAGCGGCTTGTCTGTGCATGAAATGAGGTTGTCCCCATTTACCACTGGTTGGGACGTTGCTGCCGAGATCAGGGCTGGACAGGCATGGGCTAGCTATAGCCGCTGCAGCGCATGCCGCAAGCAGCGACAAAACTATTGGTTTGGAACGATGGCTGATACTACGCATACAATCTCCCGATACCAAACGTGTTCAAATCTCAACCACAACTCTTACCGGCCGGCTTACCACCACTGCCGCCGCCTTTGCCGCCTTGGGCAACTTTGGCAGCTACGCCTTCCGCTTTCATTAGAACCATGGTCACGAGCTCACCAGCCTTAAAGTCAAACGGATTGAAAGGCACCACCAGTAAAATACACATGAACGCGATGAAGTAGTAAACTTCGAACGGATCAAATGGATTTATAAAACCGGCTTGCAGTCTAGCTGTCATACAACACAAGACAATCGTCCACCAAAATTTCCATAGGGATAAAACGACCATTCCATCCAGCCACGTGCTGAAGGCTTTTCGAAATAGATCTCGCCCCACAGACGGCCAAGCGAAGAACGCTGCAGCCAGTGGCCCCATCAAGAACAGGTAGCAGGCCATAACTAACTGGAAGGCGCTTATCACGCAAAGTCCTATGCTCAACATGTGCATCATTTCGTTGCACAGCTCTGCCAGTGCTATGTGCATTCCTCCAAGCTGTTCCAGCATGGCGCCAGCCACAGGCATTCCCGCGAATTTCCCTAAGTATGGCGCGCCCGATACTACCGGCAAGTTCTTAATTAACTGTCCCTGTTGTTCTGGTGTGAACGTTTGGGCTTGCTCGTGAGCCCACAGTAGAATCAGGGGCAGGCTTACATAGTCTTTCGTGCAATCTTGCAACGAGTTCCCGACATCAATCAAATAGCTGACAGCTAACTGTGTGGCCGGGATCAAGAAAATCGCTATCATCGCCCTCATGATGCCTGCGAACGGAGAAGACCCGTCTTCGTCTTTACTGCCTATGATTCCGAAACTCACAAGTGTTTTGGTATTAGTAATTAGGGCACCAGGCAGCAAAAATAGGATAGCCATTGGGATGTAGCAGTTTTTGTACATTTGCTGCACCATGTAAATAACGTTGGCGTAGCTTTTGGTTGGTGCGCTGGACGTGGTCTTGGCGGCCGCGTTCTCGTTGGCGACATTGATTAGCGGCAGCCCAAATACATCGAAAGCACAAAATGCATTCAACAACGCATCTTCAGCTGCTGCCGATGCTTGGCTGCCGCTACATTCTCCCTTGCTGCAGCTTGAAGCGTTACCATTGCCTTGCGGATCTGCAGCGTTCGAAGCAGCAGCCTTGGCGTTGATCGACTTACTGGCCGACATCTGGCCTATAGAGGGAAGGCCTCCAGGCATCCCGGGTTTACTCCCTCCGCCCTTGCAAGGTTCGAATCCACCGGCACCGCCTTCGCAGCCGCCTGGACTTGCCGGATCGACGCCACCAGGCAAGCATCCGCCACCACCCGTAATGCTCATCAGTATCGCCACTGGCGTACTAGAGTCCGACCAGCTCACACCCGGAGAAATTTGGCCAGTCTGAGCTCCGTTACCTTCTCTGTCAAGAGACTGTTCCATGAAATCGCCGTTAAGCTCCGCATCGACTTGCTGAGCCTGTAAGGCGATGGATGGCTGTTTGACAATTGTCTGACCGGTGGTTCCTGTGTTAGCTACCTCTCTGTTCTGTCCAATGACTTCCCGGTTGTTAGTGAGTTCGTTTGTCGCCTTTTGTTGCATGGGAGCTGTCTGTAGAGCTTGGGTGCTGGCGCCTTGTCCGCCTCCGCCAGAGTCAAAGGTGCCATTACTTGCCTGCCCAACAGCCGGACCGATGGCCGAATTGGTAGTAGCTCCTTGCTTTGCATATCCGCCCGCTACATGAGCCATACCATTGTTATTTAGTGTTGTTTCCATCGTCTGCGCCGGGCCGGCCTTAGATTCTGTATCGGCTGATACCCCTACAGGCGAAAACACGACAGCGATGAGCGCAATAATTGCGAGGATGAGCCTAGTATTCATTAGTAATACCGTACCGGTAGGGCGGTTGCGAGGGGCGCTTAATTTTTCTTGCCCAGTGCACAATACATCTAATATGAATGTTGTGGAATATTTGTGGAATGTGGGACTAACGCGACTATTTCTCTGCCTTCGTCCCTTTGTCGATTGCCTTCCAGATGGAGGCTGTAAACTCCGTTTGACAGGCAAACCAGTCCTTAGGTCTGGTATTGAAGACGAACGACCAAACCACGCCATCACCACGACGAACAACTACGGCCATGCAGCCGGGCAGCGAGCCGTGCCGGAATACGATAACCTTGGACGGATCTTTGTTTGGGGCAACCTCCCATCCCATACCGAAATACACGCCCTTGGATTTCCATTCAGGAACATCTGGACGTTCCTGGATTAATGCTTTCATCTTCGGAGACAAGAGCGGTGGAATTTTTCCGTCCGCGAATACTGCTGCTGTGAATGTGCACAGATCTTGCGCGGAAGCCAGCCAACCACAGTCGGACTGCATCGCCTCCAAGGCAAAGTCGCCGCCGTAGCAGAGGGGCACCATTCCGCGAAAGTTCGGAAACAGGCTGCGATTTAGTTCCTGCCCGGGAAATGGGTAGTAAGTTACTTCGTTTGTTGCTGCCTTGAGTGTTTTCCCAAGCTGCATATTGGTGATTCCCAGTGGCTTCAACAATTGTTCGCGCACGACGCTCTGATAGGGCGCTTTTGCTACTTTCGCAGTAACCAGTCCGAGCAGACCATAGCCGACGTTGCTGTAGGAATAATGGCTTCCCGGCTCATAAGTTGTCGGAGTCCGAAGAGCATATCTCAATGCGCTATCGACATCCGGGCGAAGTGTTTTGCTGAACTCGTCGGCAGCCGTGCGGACCATTGGAGCAAACATGGGATCGCCGCTTGAACGATCCCAGCCGCCAGTACATTGGAGCAAATTCTTAACTGTAATCTCGTCCAGGCGTTCGTCATAGTTGCGATCGCCTCGCTTGAAGTCTGGAAACTTGAGGATATCCATGACTTTGGTGTCTAGCTTAAGCTGCTGTTGGTCGACCATTTTCAACAGGCACACAGCGGTGAGCGCTTTCGATACACTGGCTATTCGAAACAGCGAATTAACACCGACCGGCTTTTGCGCCGCAATGTTGGACCAACCATAGGCTTTCGAGTAAATCAACTTGCCGTCTTTCATGATTGCTAACTGCGCGCCTGGTATTTGCCATTTGCGCATCAACTTGACGAAATTTACGTCATGCTCACTCATTGCGTTGAAAGTGGTACCCGTTGTTGGCACCGCCACGGTATCTAGGAACAAAACGCTGTTCCCATTCCGTTTATATTTTGGAAAGACGTCTGGTATCAGGGCCCCTGTATACAATCTATTTCCTTCCAGGTACTCATTTGCCTGAATGTTATCTGCAGTTACTGCCACGGGAAAAAGCAACTGGCAGAACGAGACAAGGGCGAAAACTTGAAGCTGGAAAGGATTAGAATTGGACATGCTACGCATTTAGTTCCCTGGATTATTATGTGGCATTCTATCTGTTCAAGAGGTCCGCGAATTGAAACCCCGAGCTTCAATTTTGACGTCTTTATTGTCAACATTGTTTGCCGTATGTTTGCTTTGCACAAATTGTGCCGGTGACGACGATGAATTGCAGTTGGCCCAAAACCAAGATCGGAATCGCCAATTGCGGCAGAATATGCGAACAGTCCAGATTGCGGCAGAGCGTTATGCCGCGGACCGAGACGGCGTTCGGTACCCAAAGGAGATAGATTCCGACCTCAAGACCTATTTCCCCGGTGGTATTGATGGAAAGCGTGCTTCGCCGGTTGGTCCGGTCAACCCTTTTTCAGGAGTCAATGAATTTCCAGTGCTCGGATCTCAATCCGATTTAGACGTCGTGCGCACTGGACGCAAAGCTAGCCTTGGGCCTGGGACGATCAAATACATACCACTGGAAGGTGGCGCGTCCTATGCAATTATTGGTGCAGCGCATAATGGTAAATTGCTCATGGATGAGCATAACCCTGACCAGATCTTGGTCCTGAGCAATCGCTAGGTCTTCTTTCCGTTAATCGCGGGCGGCAGTCGCTTTTCTTGCATCGGCCCATACATTAACTGAAGGTTTTTATTGCCTCTGGGATCTGGTGAGATACGCACTTCGATTTCATATCCGTCTTTTTGCCAGATCGTACTGGAATAAATGGACGTTTCGTATTTATGTATGAAGCGCCAACCATCCGTGCTTAGTTGTTTTATGTAGAAGTTTCGTACAGCGGGGATATTGTCTCTCGTTTGTTGCATCACCTGGTTTTTCATCCCAGGGCGCAAGTTTGGCTTTACCCAGGCATAGGTGACTTTGGCGTGCGGGTACTCCTTCAACGGATACTTTGAGGGGAATTGCTGCGGAGTTCCTTGAAGGTTTTCCATCGACGGTTCAGTGAATTGCGGTGCTGTCGATTCTCCATACTGACCGCTGATTGCTGGAATGTCTGCTGGTTCTTCGCTACCGCATCCTGTTAATGCTACGGCACAGATTAAGACGCTGAAGTAACCTACAAAAGATGTTTTCATATCAGCCTTTCCTGTTGCATCAGCCGTTTTTATGTAGTTCATGATAATGCCTGGATTATTTTGATGCCGGCTTTTCCAGTGCTTTCAACATAGCCTCGATCTTTGTTTTGGCAGGTTCGGGCGGTTTTGTGGCAAGTGCGTGTTTATAGCTTTCCTTTGCTTGAGCAGTTTTGCCTTGCCATTGTTGTGCTCCCGCCAGAAAAACCCATGTTTGAAATGTGTTTGCCTGTTCGGGTTCGGCAACATAAACAGTGAGCACCTTTTCTGCCTCAGCGAACTTATTTTGAGACATCAGTGAATTCACCAATGCGATCCTATAGTCACTGTGTTTCGGCTTCACTAAGAGTAAGCCTTCGAGCAGCGGCTGCGCAAGATCATATTTTCTGTCGTTGTAATAGGAAAGAGCCAGTTTTTCTTTGTAGGTTACATTGTCCTTGTCGCCATCAATTGCGTTCAGGAAGGAGATGGCTGCTTTATCGTAGCGCTTCATTCGGAGGTGGCAATCTCCCAGATTCTCCCAGTAGCTCACGGGATTCGGGTCCAGTTTAGTGGCCCGATCCAGCCAGCTAAGTGCCTCTTCAATTTGTCCGGACGAATATAGCGACATCCCTAGCCATTCACTAAAGTCTGGCTCTTCCGGATTTTTTTGTGCGGCCTGGCGAAATGCCGCGGTCGCTTCTTGATTTTTGTGGCTTCGTCGATAATACTGACCAGCCAAGAACCAGTATTCAGCATCGTCGCGTTCTAATTGTCTTGTGCCGTCAAAAACTTTCTCGGCTTGGTCCGGAAGTCCTTGGCTCGCCAGCAATAGGGCGAGCTGCGCCTGCAGAGCCGCATCGTCAGGGTCGACTTTCAACCCGGTGCGCGTGGCGTCGAGGCCTTCATTAACCTTGTTCTGATAGGACAGTACCTTGCCCAGTCGAAACCAGCCCTGTATATAGTTCTTATTCAGCGCTACTGCTCTGTTGTATGCAGCCTCTGCTTCTGGATACTTTCGCTGCCGCTCAAGTACCTGGCCTAGGGCAAATTGGAAATTGGGGTCATTGGGGTACAGAGCGTTTGCTTTAGTAAACCTGGCCAGCGCCTCTGTTGTGTTAGATCGCTTGCTCGCCTGCACGCCATTTGAGAAGTGCTCCTTCGCTTGAAGCCAGATCGCTGGATTGCCATTGAAGGGAAATTCCTGCAGCAGCTGGAAACCGGCACCACCTAGCAATATCACAAACAATCCAATCATGAACAGAAGCCCGTTCGATGACACTTGTGGGCGTTTAATTTCAAAACTGGGAAGCTTTTTCACGTTACCGCACTTGAGGTTAACTCAAATTCTAACCGCATTGCGCAGACATGAGCTTATCTGATTGTCGTTCGGGCAGATTTCGCGTGCTCGATAGCCTGACTTCTATTTGCCAACCATGGTTGGAGTGCTGGCGTGGAGCCTCCTGACCGCCTGATTAAACGCGGCATGATTCGTTTTATTCATTTTTGCAGCTTCTGCTTGAGCCTTCTCTATGTAAGGTAGGGCGCGTTTGTCCCCCTGGATGAAGTAAATCGAGCCTATATGCAACAAGACTCTGGCCCGTTCTCTCTGAATCGCTTCATCTACCGAATGCCGTCCAACATTGCCACTTTTCCTTTCCCAAAGCTCCTTTTCCAGCGGGATCAGAATTTGCATTGCCCTGGTGTGATTTTTCAAGGTGATATAGATTTCTGCACGGGTTAAAGCGGCTTCGGCACGCGCTGCTATGTCTGCTGTTTGTCCGTGGCTCTTGTCCCATTGGTCGAGGGTGTGAAGGGCCTTGGCTGATTGACTGTTCAACTCGTAACAGCGCGCCGACTCGCACACTGCTAATGCATCGGCCAGCGTGCCTGAGTGTGTAAATACTTTGCGTATCTGATCTTGCAATACCACGGCCTTCAGCGGGAACTGGTTCTCTTTGTATAACTTTGAAAGGATGTGGTAGACATTGATTTTGTCATGCCTGTCCATCTGCGGATGATTCTGCACAAAGGCAAGTTCCTGCTCGGCAAGTGCAATTGCCTCGGGCACTCGGTTATCGTTCACCATGTTGTTTGTGAGGTGGCCCAGCGCGAGGGGGCTGGAAAAGCCAGCTTGGCGAGAAGCGACTATCGCCTGTTGGTAGCAACTATTGGCCTCTGGCAGTCTCTCCAAATATTGATGTCGTAGTCCTTGAAACCCGAGCAAATCTGCCTTTTGGCGCTCGTTGAGGTCTCGGTTAGACAGTTCGAGCAGTTGCTCATCGATATTCTTCCAATTCCATTT
>JADYXS010000210.1 GCA_021772155.1 Candidatus Obscuribacter sp. | reverse complement strand
GTCCGGATTGGGTCGGCGTCCTTGCCGGCGACTGGAACTTCCACATGGACCGCGCTGCATTGGAGATGGCGGCGATGGCCAAGGCGGGCTTCGTTCTGGTTGGCAGCGGTGCCGATTCCACACAGGAGCGCGGCGGTCGTATCGACGGCTTCTACTCGCGCGGCATGGGCACTCTGGTGCACAACGCCACCAAGCCGCTCTGGAAGATCAAGAACGTCAAGCGTGGTTTCTCGGATCACGGCCTGACGCGGTGCCAGTTGGTGGCGCGCAAACCCACCAAGAAGAAGTCCAAGTAACCCCTAATGCAAAGGAGCCGAACCATGGTCGACCTCAAAGGAAAGGTGCTCGTTGTGGTCGACATGGAGTTCGACTTCCGAGCGAACATGACTGCGGAGCAGGTGAGGACCGTCGCGGCGCTCATCCGCGAAGCGGTCCGCAGCGAGTCGTTCATCGTCTTCTTGGTATTCCTCAGCGAAACTCTTCCCCAGCTTCTGCAATGCGCGCAGGGCTATGCCAGGTGCGTTCAGGTGAAAAAGAGCCAGATCGATGGATCGGCTGAGGTGCTCGATGCCTGCGTTGGTGGTTACTATGACACCAGCGCATTCGTCCTCTGTGGCATCGCCACGCACTGTTGCGTGGCGAGGACGGCCCACGAGCTGGCATGGAAGAAGCCGGATTCCACTATCGAAGTGGTGATGGAAGGTTGTGGTGATGGCAACGGCAACCGCTGGGATTGCTTCCCGGATGCGCGCAACATCTGCTTGGTGAGCGTGGCGACTTGACCTCGGACCATGAATTGACGCGGTGCCAAATGGTGGTCCGCAATGGCAAGATGAAGCCCATTAAAGACCAACACTGAAAGGAGTTGCGTCGTGATCGATTTCGCTGGAAAGGTTCTGGTGGTCGTGGACATGGAGTCCAGCTCCGGCTACCGGCGGAGCATGACTGAGGAGCAACTGAAAACCGTTGAGGCGCTGATCCGCGAGGCGGTCCGTGCCGAATCGTTCGTCATCTTCCTGGAGTACCTGGATAGCGGAACGCTTCCCCGGCTGCTGCGCTGTGTGCGGCGCTACGACATGTTCGTGCAGCAGGAGAAGGCCGATGCCGATGGTTCGGCGGAGGTTCTGGAGGCGTGCGCGCGCGGTGACTATGACACCGGCGCGTTCGTGATTTGCGGCATCGCCACCCATTGTTGTGTGGCGAGGACGGCGAAGCAGTTGGCGCGCAGGATGCCGCGCTCCACGATCGAAGTGGTCGTGGAGGGTTGCGGTGACGAGGACGGCAATCGGTGGGACGCCTTCCCGAAGGCTCCCAACGTGCACCTCGTGAGCGTGTCGACTGCGGCGACGAAAACGGCTTAGCAGAGCCGTCGATGAAAAGTTGGTGACAGCAAGCGTGCCACTGTAAGCGGTGGCACGCTTGCTCGGTCGGAAATCTCACACTCATCACATGAAAAGGAAAGGTGACCAATCCTATGCTCAAACTCGTGATTCGAATCGCGCTCTTCGCACTGCTGCTGGCGCACGCTCTTCCGGCTTTAGGTATGGGCAACTTCGCCGGCGACATCTGGATTGCGCTGGGGGCCGCTGCTCTGTGCACCATTCTTGCCCTGATCGGAAACGTGATCATCGGTTTGATCGGTGTTGCACAAATGGGCCCGTTCGCAAGGTCTGCTTGGCATGCCCGTGTCGGCAGTGTCGTGGTCAACGACATCGGCTCCACGCTCATCTACTTGGGCGCACTGGCGCTGACGGCAGACGCGTTCGAGCAATATCTGGGCTTCGTCGGCATCGGCGCCTTGTTGCTCACGGCGGTCATCTTCAACCTCATCGGGCACGTCACCGGGGGGCAGGCGATGAAGGTGGAGGTTCACACGACGATTAACTTCGGTAGCCTGCTGGTCCGAAGTGCTCAACGTCGTCATGGACAGTTGCGGTGATGGCAGCGGAGAAGCTGCAGCGGCAGGCTCGCGAGAGAAGCGAAACGATTGGGCACTTGCCCGATCACCGCGCGCGCTAATTTCGACGCTTCGATTTCTGTCAGGTTCCTTAACCGGAGACTAGCATGCTGTTTGAAGACAATGTCGAGTTGGATACCTTGCTCAGCCGCGCCATTCGGCTCGGTGAGCGGACGGTCCAGGTCCTGCGTGGCGAGGAGGTCGACTTCTGGCCGCGCCTCGAGGACTACGACGACGAGGCGGAGGCGGCGTCCCAGGAAAGCGAGCGCGAACAGGACGAGTTCGAGCTGCAGTTCGCCAGCCGCAAAGAGCGGAGCGGCCTGCGCCGTAACATGCGAAAGCGCAAGGTCGAGAAGCCGCAGCGCTCGACGGTCAGTGAAGAGCAGTACGCGCGCGACGACTTCATGGAGGCAGTCTGTGCCGTCGAGAGCAACCTGCATCGTCACTGTCGCGAATTGTACTTCGACCTCAAGGAGTGGATGAAGCGCTCCTTCCAGCCGGACCTGCTGGGCCCGGATGGTTCGCTGTCGGAGGACCGGCTGCTGGAGCGGCTGGTCGAGTTCTTGACCGAACTGCGCGGGCAGGAGTACCTGACGCGTCGCGTTCGATCGCTCAGCTCCGCCTGGTCGGTCGGCTTCAGTCCGTATGGGCGCACCGACGACGAGATTCGGCAAACCAGCGACCGCCTCGTCTGGGCCGACATCGACGCGATGGAACGGCAGTAACAGCGGGCTTTCGAAAGAGAGGCGGGTTCGCCTGCCTCTCTTTCGTGGATAAAACAACGAGCGAGAGGAAGCCAAAGAAAGTTAATGGTGCCAGTTGGTCACCATCGTTTGACTCTGAGATTTCGGCCGGTGCAGGTTTGGTCCTATTACAACGCACAAAACAAAGGGGCATTCGTGTTCGTGTTCATCTCGTTTGTGTTCATCATGGCGGCGTGCACAGTTCTCATCACTGCGGCCACCATATACGGAATGGAGCTTTTTTTTGACGGCCCAGCCAACTCCTCAGCGTGCATGAACTGTTGGGGCACCACCTTCGTCGCTACCGGGGTGATGTTTCTGCTTGCGTGCGCACACTCGTCTGCGTCTTGGGTTTGCTACCTCGCCTTGCCAGGCACATTTTTCGCGGTCGGTCTGCCCTTCCTTGTGATTGGGTGTTTCAAGTACTACGCGGAGCTTCGGTCCTGCAACAAGCTTCCGCTGTCCAAGCCATAACAACGCACCGCAAGCGGTGCTTCGGGCCGCTTGCTCATGTCCTGGGTTCCAGTGCAGGTGAATTAACTCTTTGATTCGGGCCGGCAGGTGGATGGTCTTACGACCTCTCCTGCCGGCGCCGTTTCTTTAAACGCATTCAGTACTAGGGGAAATAGTAGAATGAGCGTAAAAAGCATGAGGCGGACAAGAAGCTTTCAGCTCTCAGTCCGCGTCATGCCGTTGTAGCGTGCTGGTAGGGGAGGGGCTCTAGCACTGTTGCCGCGCCGAGTTGCCCTACTTTCGGGTCCAGCTTGAACCGAGTTTCCGCTGAAGGACTGGAGAGGTGATTCCTCTCCAGTCCACTCAGTCGTACTGGGTGTCGACTACCAGCGAGGTGGCGGTTGAACGTCGTAGAAAACGTTCTTGCCGTCGAAGCGAATCGTCAGGGTCTCCCGAACTTTCTCAGCGCCCCATAAGATCCAGCGCTTCTCGGAGCGAACCGCTACGATCGGCTCGAACGGTTTGAGCACGACCAGCAAGCGCTCATGACCCTCCTCGCCGGCCGTGCAAGCGTGTCGCACGACTGTCGCCTTGCCGGTCTGGTAGCGGATGTATTGGCAATACCCTGCACCGACGTCGATGTACACCAGGGCGTTCTCGGTGTCGTCGTTGCGTTCCGGGATCAGCACCGCTTGCTCTCCGGTCCCTTCGATTGATGCGCGCAGAACCGAGACGATTTTGCCGCTCCGCTCAATGGCACCGCCGGCCGGAGGCAGCACCAGCAGCTTTTCGCTTGCGCGAATGCTCTGGGTGAAGCCAACTTTGAGCGTCCGATCACTTGGCTCAAGGTTGAACCCTGGTCGGGCTGTTGGGTGGGCATCGACGATGTAGTATGCCCCCATGCCGTTGATCCCGGGTATCCCCGCGTCGGTGACGTAGCCCTGTTGTTCAAGAGAAAAGCACTTCATGTGGTGACTCCTTACGTTTTGATTGCACGCAGTTTGGCGATCGCTGCAGCGATCGTTTCTCCCTTGCGTGCGAAGGAGAAGCGCACGAACTGTTGTCCGGGCGCACGGAAGAAGGCGGAACCGGGTACGGCAAGCAATCCGCACACGTTGAGCAGGTAATCGCAAACGTCCAGATCGCTTGCGTGACCAAGTGACGTGCAATCTGCGAAGACGGACAGCGTACCTTCGGGCCAGAAGGGCATCAGCCCGGCTTCCGTAAGGGCTACGCAAAGCCGGTCGCGGAGCGGGCGGTGTCTGTCCACCAGAGCTGTGACGAAGGATTCGTACTTGCTCATTTCCGCTGCACAAGCTTCTTGCAGGGGAACCGGGGCACCTAGCGAAAGATTGTTGACGCGACGAATCGCCGCAGTCAGGTCAGCTGGTGCAATAACACTGCCGATACGCCAGCCAGCTACGTTGAACACTTTCGACACACTGCCGATGGTCAATGTGCGCTCTCGCATTCCTGGCAGCGTGGCGATGCTAATGTGCTTGCAGCCGAAGGTGAACGGTTCGTACGTCTCGTCGCTCACGACGATGATGTCGTTCGCGACACAGTAGTGCGCGATTCGCTCCAGCTCCTTATGTGAGAACACCCGCCCGGTCGGGTTGTGCGGCGTGTTCATCAGCAAGACCCGGGTACTGCCGGACAGTGCTCGTTTCAGGCTGCTTTCACTAAACGTCCAATTGGGCGCGGTCAAGGCGATGTACTTCGGCGTGCCTCCGGCAAGCTTGATTTGCGGCAGAAAGTATTCGAAGTAAGGCTCGAAAAGCGCAACGCCTTGGCGAGGGTTTACCAGAGCGAGTAAGGCTGCCGTGATCGCTGCGCTGGCGCCACCAGTGACGGTGATTTCAGTGTCGGGATTGAACGAGACCGCTTGCGAACGCTCGGCCAGTTTCGCCAAAGCTTTGCGCAGAGCCGGCATGCCACGTCCATCTCCATACGAGTTAGGTCCCGAACGCAGTGAATGGATTCCTGCCTCGATGAGGAATTCCGGCGCACTGTAGTCCGGTACTCCGGCTCCCAGGTCAACGACGTCACGACCCTCGTCTTTGAGGGCCCGAGCCTGAATGACAAGGTCGCTCATGATTGACGCTTGACCATCGGCCACGCGTCGCGCGATGCGCACGCCACTGCGTGCGGTATTACGTTTCTGCATATGACGACTCCTAAGCAAGGCACGGGTTGCCGGCCTTAGCGCAAGTCCTCGAGCGTGCAACGCTGCCACGGTTGGTCGGCGGCGTCGCGGAAGTAGGCGATGATCTCTGCATTGGGCACGGATTGTGTCTCGTACCGGTGCAGCAGTTCTTCGTCGCTGAGGTGCTCGATGTTACGAATGAATGAAAGAACAACCACGGAACTTGTGATTACCAGGATGTTCTCGGTCGAAGGATTGATCTGCTGTTGGATGAAATCGTCCACCCGTGCGAACACGTCGGGGTAGTTCTCACCACCATCCGGCGCGCGGTACAGCATGTTGCCATCTCGTAAGAAGTGCACCCATTCCTCCGGGTGCAGTTCTTGAACTCCCTTGTAGGTAAGGTTCCAGAAGCGCCCGTAGGAACGTTTGTTGAGCCGCGGGTCGCAGCTGCGTCTTACCTGATAGCCAAGATTGTCGATGACGCGATCAGCGAACTGTCGCACGCGTTCGAACTCGTTGTGAAACGCAAGACCGATTTTTGTTTCCGCTGGAAATTTTGAAGTAAGCAGTGCTGCCACTGCCAGTCCTTGTTGTGATCCGAGGTCGGTCAACGGCACAAGCGGGTCTGAGCCGCTATTGCTGTAAAACAGTCCATCGGAAGACGCAGACAGATGGAGGTTCGCTTCTGACTGACCGTGCCGTGAGAGCACGAGATACTGTTTCGGCATCTTTGCGAGGTCCTCAGGTCCTGCGGAATAGCAGGAGTTTTACGAGTGCTCGAGATTCAATTCGCCACAAACCAGCGGCAGGTGATGCCGCTCTGTGCAAGTGACGCCCGGCTGGGTCGCCTATCGCAAGCTCGCGCTGCCTGTGCCTAATCTATGCCTCGGGTGAGACTGACGTTGGATTGGGATTGGCTCAGGGAAGCGGGGGTTGGGCGGAGAATCCTCGGACGTTAGCGAATGGGGTGATAACTCCACGCTACTCGCCACTTACTGCCTGTTGCAATGTTTCCTACAAAAGAGAAACCATAAATACTTCACATAGTTTCGCGAGGGATCGCCTACGTGGGAATACGAGTAAGTTCTTATATTTCATATTGAACAGAACTAGATGGCTTAGGTAGGTTGTTGACATCTTTTCCTTTTCCTTTCGCCACGTGTAAAACCTTACTGCTCATAACCAGCTCCACCAATTGAGCTCCTTACAGACCCAGCACCGCTGGATGTAATCGTCCGAGCAGAGTCATTTACCCTTCCCCATAAAGGCAATTGACCTAAAAAGGAGTTTCACCTTCGCTTTTGCCCGTCGATGCTTCTGGATAGGCGTTGCGTAGTAACTGATTTCAACTTAGCTGTTGCACGCAGGTGCTGGCTATTTAGTGGCTTCCGTTGTCACTACGAAGGAGTCTTGGTTCATGAAGGTTTCGCTGTCTGGTGGTCCAAATGTCGGAAAGACCTCGCTTATCCGAGGGCTGAAACTCCGAGGCTTCAATGTCATCCCCGAGATTGCGACCGAAGTCATCAACGATGGCGGTCCCTCCCCGGTGAACGACCACGAAGCGTTTCAGTTCGAAGTGCTGCGCCGGCAACTGGACGCGGAGAGCCGCTTCGGGCAAGCGACTCTCGTCTTCCACGATCGCGGTGTCTTCGATGGTATTCCATACCGCCAGATTTACGGGCGCCGTGTGCCCGACTTCTTCGCGGCTCTGCAACCCCGTCGCTACGACGTCTGTTTCCTGCTGGACCCGGTCCCGTGGGAAAACGATGGCGTGCGATACGAAGATTCGGACTTTACGCGCGCGATTCAGCCGTATTTCGCTCGCGTGCACCAGGACAACGACATCCCCGTCGTCAATGTCCCGGTGGCGACCATCGAGGCGCGTATCCAGTTCATCCTCGACACCGTCGGGAATGCACTTGGTCGTTGCCTCACGGCACCTTCGGCTGGGGCAAGCATTCGCTCCGGGTCGGCGCTGGTTTGATGAATTTCTGTCCGAACAGAACATGACGCTTACATCACTAACCCGATGTGCAAAACGTACTTGCCGACGCCAGATGCCTGCGGGCGTGGGTCGCGCAGTCGTCAGCGTCATGTTCTGTTCGACGGTGATTCCTGTATCCGTTGAACAACCTAACCCATAGGTGACTTGTGAATCCGTTTCTCGCACTGTTCCTTGTGACCGCGTCCGTCGGCGGCACCATCGGTCTGGGCTTCTGGCTCGGCCATCTGTTCGCGACATGTCTGAGCAAGACCGAACCGCAGACCTGGGCCGGGCGCGTGATCCGCGACTACCGCATCTGGGGCGTCCTCGGCGGTCTGCTGATGTGCGCGACCATCCTTGGCTCCGTCATCCACCCTTTGCTTACGCTGGGATTCCTGCCTCTGATGTGCTTCGCCATCATCAGCGCGGATCACTTCGAGACGGCCCAACGCCGCGCCAAGCGTCGCCGCTAAGGTTGCGGTGCAGCCACCCCTCTGTTGGTGAGAATCGGCTGAATAGGCTGGTTCTCACCACCTTGTTCTTGCGTTGCAGGCTGCGGGAGGGAACAACCCCTCCCCTACCAGCTCAAACCTATACCAGGACGGAGGACCATCATGACGATTGCAACAGCAGTTCCGCGCGGGCTGGAAAAGCTTGTCGATCGCGGATGGCTCAAAAATGACATTCGTCGCATCACTGAGCTGATCATTCGATGCGGCGAGGAATACAACCCGTCTCACAATTGGCGTCGAAGCGAGTCGTGGTATCGCAAGTGGTTAAGTGAGACGTTCACCGATCGATGGCACTACTTTCACGTGGTGCGATCAGGTCGCGTGCTTGTCGCTGCCG
>JADYXS010000209.1 GCA_021772155.1 Candidatus Obscuribacter sp. | reverse complement strand
TTTTCGATTCAAATAGTGCACCTGAACAAAATGCAAACGGCAGTTCTCCGGGAGCCGCCTCTGCAAGCGCGGAATACTTTCCGTCAGCAGAGGCGCCGCCTGCTCCTGGGCAATCTGACTCAGGCAAAAGCGAACCAAAAATCTTCATGGTCGAAGGCTGTCGGACTCAAGTTGAGAGAATCGATTTGCCCGAAGGCACTCTCAAAAAAGATGACACTGGAAGCTGGAGGCTTTTCCGTAACGGCACCGCAGTCGAAGGCGATGCGTTAGAGGCATTCGCTTTGAAAAACAGTCTCGGGTTGCCACTTTCCGTCGAAGATGGAATCGTTCAAGGCGACTGGTCCGTGAAGGACGATGGTGCTCTGCGATACAATTGTCGCGGCACCGAGGAGAACTTTGTTGCAACCCGCTCGGCTGACGGTGACAGCACCGCAGTTACTGATTTCGATGACTACTCGCGGGTGGAAACGGACGAATCAGGAAACATCAAACAGACATTTTGGGACGGTTATAGCTACAGAGAAGGGCACAAAGCGCGCTTGGACGATGGAAGGTTTCTTGTTGCCTATACTGATGAAGCTGCGGATGGACTACCGAGCCCCAAAACCACGATCAGGGACGCAGAAAAGAACACTTTGGTAGTGATCCATAACGAAAAGATAGTCGATTCAATCACCCCAAATGAACGCAAGCATGTCCGAAGCACAGGAGGCATCGCTGGAGTCCAGACGACGCAGTATCACGATACCATCCAGTGGCGCAAAGGCCATGTCGTCGAGAGCTCCGCTGTCGAGCACGCTGCTGCAGGTAGCCACTTGCAACAGATCGAGTTCACCGACGGTGGCAACGTTCGGGGAATGACTGTTGACACCCAAAACGGCCGCGTCATGGACTTGCATTCGGAAGGCAGCGGCACAGAGGACTCGGAGCAACAGCAAGGAGCAGGAGAAGAACTGGAAGCAACCGGTGATTCGGCGGTTGTTGGCGAAACTGCAATCGAGAATTTAAAACCACGATATGAAACGTCCGAGATTGCCGAAGCTGTCGAACGGGCTCGGAGTTTGGGTCTGCCACTTGTAACCCATATCGGTGCAACATGGTGCCCACCTTGCATCGACATGGAAACTAAAACATGGAAAGAGGTTGAACCGTCACTATCCGGTCAAGCTGTATTCCTTCACCTGGACGTAGATCAGGCCGAGACACTTTCTGGCAGCAATCTCACAATTGCCAATGCAATAAAAGCTTCCGTGGAGGGTTTTCCGACCATACGAGTATTTAGACCGACCTCCGACGGCAGCCTGAATCAAGTGGAGGACTCTGAATTTACGGGCTTCCGAAACACGCAGCAAACACGCGAACACCTCCTTCGGGCGTTCAGTCATTAAGGCGAACCCTTTAAATAGTTATGAATCTGCATACCTGCATCAATCGGCGATGGGTATACGGACGATCAACGACAATGTGCCTTCAGGTGCGCAGATCGCTTCAATGGCGGCACCGTGCGAAGCGAACAGACGCAGAGATAGTAGAATACGCAAACGACTGAGTCCTGATGGACCGGTAAAAACATCATCCGGGCTGTTCAGACTCTGCAGAAGATTGTTACGAGCATCTGGCTCTGAGCTTCCGTCATAGCGCAGATTGAACATTGCTACCTGTGCAGAGGTTTGCTGTAGTGTAATTGTAATAGCCGCAGGTCCTAGGCTGGATAGCTCGGCCAGCAATCCAGCAAAGGCACGTGCAAGCCGTTCTAGATCAGCATTTACCTTCGGTGAGTCAATGGGAATGTCGAGCACGATTCTGTTTTGATCCACCTCGCTAGTCAGCATTGACACAGCCAGATCTAATACGGCATCGCTGTCTAGCCGTACAAGCACAAGGTCCATTGCGCCGGAAGACAGCTTCTGTAGATCGAGTAAATCATTTACTAACTCGATCAAGTCATTGCAGTTTCGGCGAATTCGGTTCGTCAATTGCAAAGATTCCGGCGAGAGCGAGCCATACGCCTCTGCTTCTAAAAGACTGGTCAGGGCAAGGATAGTGGATAACGGAGATCTCAAATCATGACTGACGAATCCGACAAACTCCTCCTTGATTCGCTCAAGTTCTTTTCGTTTGCTGATGTCTCTGGCGACACAAAGAAACAGTTCCTCATCGGCCGACCATGCCACCGACAAGGATGCATCTAAACGGTGCACAGATTGCAGTATTGGTGTCTCGAATCGCTGAGGACTGCCATCTACCTTCACCTGCTCAAACACTGCAAGCACCTTTTGCCTTTCCGCGTCAGGCACCATACCCAATACCGATGCATTCATGAAACTATCTTCTCCGAATCCGGTCAACGGAACGATCGCTCGGCTGACGGCGCAGAATCTTAAGTTCTCATCGAGGGCAAAAATCAAATCCATTGAGTTGTCGAGGAAAGCCCGTTCCTGGGTTCTGGCGGCGGTCAATTTGGCCGCCATGCTATGGAAAGCTGCATCCAGTTGTGCAAGCTCATCGGTTCCTTGCGATGCCTCTGTGGGAGGTAAGCCTTTCACAAGCCGCTTGCTGTTGTTCAGAAGGACACTTAGTTCAGTGGTCACGTAGCGACTAAACAGGTAAGCCAGTGTCATTGCTGTCACCATACTGGCTGCCAGTCCAAGAACCAATAACAAAATCTGGCTGCGTCTTATTTCTCGCTGAACCTCTGGCGAAGGGGACTCCCTTGAGACACTGGCGGCGACAATCTGTTCCACCTGCAAATTTGTATCTTGCGTGAGACTCAGAAGTTTAAAGATACTGCGTCGCAGCTGATCACCGTTGCCGCCTTCAGCGGTTTTCACCTCCCGATAAGCACTGGCAATCTGCTGCGTCAGATCGGCAATAGTTGAGCACTGACTCGCAGTAAGAGGATCTGCCTGCCAGCTGGCAAGGACGCTGGTCGAGAGCGCCTGGAAATTGGAGAACGCCTCGTCAGCCCTGTTCAGCGGCATTGCGCCAGTGGCACCACCCAACGCTTGGAAGGCAGAGCCCTATTGCCAGCTTGACGGCACTGGAAGTGGTGTCCATTTGTCGGAACTGCAGATCTTGCTCCGCGCCGGCCTTGAACAGCAGACCGCTCATCAGAATGACAAACACCAATTGAAAGAGCACCGGTACTCCGACCAGAACTTGCATTTTACGCTGCAAACTCAACTGACCGCCCGCACCAAACGTCGGGCGTTTTCGCGCAGGCGAGTCCTTCTGAATGGGAACCTTCAGTTCTGGTTCTAAAACGCTCGTGCTTTCGCTGGCCAAAACTTGGCTATCGATAACCAGCGCCGATCGACTTTGTCCCTCCGCTGCTGCCGGTAAGGTAAACCAGAATACGGTGCCTTGATTTTCTTGTGATTCGAAGTCGATTTCACCGCCATGCTGTTGGACGACTTTTCTGGCAATCACAAGCCCGAGTCCGGAGCCCTTTCCGCGTGTTCCGTCAGATGCACGACTCTGCTTGAATGGATAAAATACCTGCTCTTTAAAAGACTCAGGTATTCCTCTTCCCCAATCCTGGACCGAGATACGAATTCCCTGAGAAATATTGCTGGCAGTCAGTCTAACCTTGCCCCCGTCAGGTGAAAACTTAATTGCGTTTGACAGCAAGTTGCATAGGACCTGAATGATTCTCCGGCTGTCCAAGAACCAGGTCTCGCTCTGGCAGTCGAGTTCAATTTCAATGTTGCGGACACTGGCCAGAGCCTGAACATCATTCACAGCTTCTTTCATCATCTCCGCAACGTTGCATTCGCAACGCTCTAGATTGCCATCGCGGCTTTCAACTGCCTCCAGCTGAAGCAGGTCATCAACCGAAGCAACTAGTCTGTTAAGAGTACGAGTAGCGCCGTCGACCTTAGTGCGAGCGGTCTGGTCCAGATCCGGCTGGTTGTGGGCGAGCTCTTCAAAAACTTCGGATACGCGTTTCAACGGGTCTCGGAATGCCGCCGCGATCAGTTCCAAAAAAGAGCGCTTTAGTCTAGCTAGCTTTCGCTCGTCTGTGACGTCGTGGATGACGCTGTAATACAACTTCTGCGTACCAGACCATACGCATGACCACTGGCTCTGAATCAAACTGCCACCGACGATCGCGCTTTCGGTTTCAAACCCGATGGATTGCTCCGGATGCCGGGCAGCGTCAAAGAAAAGTGGCTGTACTCGCTTAAAGTCTGAAGGCGCCAGCAGGTTTTCCAGCGAATTACCAGGAATCGAGCCCCAGGGCAATTCCCATAACTGCTCAGACGCTTTATTGATCCGCACCACTCTCAAATTCTCGTCCATCACCGAGAAGACCTCGGTGCTATTGTCGAAAAGTGCTCGTTCGCGCGCGGCAGCTATTCTCAACTGTGCATGCATGGCATGAAAAGCTTCGTCCAGTTCGAAAATCTCGTCGGAGCCGCTAAGTGTCCCTACCGGCTCTTTGCCTGCTGCAATCCGCTCTATGTTCGCCTTAATCCGCTCGAGACGCACAATAAAATGACGGCGAAAGTACGCGCTAAGCCACAGAGCCACAGCCACAGTAGCCAGGCCCCAGGCCACTACCACTGCGATCTCCATGCCGGTCAAGATCTGTAGCTTGTGACGACGAGCATCGATGTTCCTTTCAAGTAGCGCTTCAAACACCATCAGGCGAGCAAAATCAACATCGAGGTCCTTCATTAGTTCTCGCTGGTAGGCAACCGCCCGAGGGCCCGCACCACGCACAGCCGCTTTGACGATGGTTCTCAAGTGCCCCAGTACTCTCGTTTGGATCTCTTTTTGCCGTTTTCCTTCGTCTGCAACTTCCTGATTTGGATAGTAAGGCGGAGCTGCACTGCGATTAAGATCAGTTTGTAGCTCGGCTCTCTGCAGTGCTGAGACTGTAGCAAGCAGTCCTTGTATGTCTGGTCGTGCAGAGACTTTGCCCAGTAGAATACCGACGGCGAAATCAGCAAACATGATGCGCGAACCGTTGTGCCGCGTCAGTCTTTGCCCGTCTATTTGCTCCTGCCCGGCATTAGCGGCGTGGAAATTTGCAGGCAATTGCGTAAGGACGGCAACAAATTGCCAGTCTTGATGTTGACCGGCCGGAATTCATCACTCGATACTGTCCATGGTATTGATGCCGGTGCTGATGATTATTTAGTAAAGCCTGTCGATCCAATTGTTGTCGTTGCAAAATTGAAGGCTCTCCTGAGGAGAGCCGACGGTAGTACCGACAATGTATTGAGGAGCGGCGGCCTGGAACTAGATCCAGTGGCGCACACGGTTTCTTGCAATGGACAGAACGTCAACTTACTGCCCAAAGAGTTTGCGCTGCTTGAGTTTTTTATGCGCAATGCAAATCACGTATTTTCCGTTGACGAGATGATTTCCCATGTCTGGTCTGCAGATGAACCGGTAACTGGTGAAAGCGTTAAATCCTGCGTGTTTCGCTTGCGAAAGAAACTGAGCTTAGCGGAACAGCACATCGAAAACATATATGGTGTTGGCTATGTCTTCAGAAACCAGTCCTGATTTCTTCGCCTGAACACTGTACTTTTTTCCGGCGCGCAGTCAAGCTAAATGTTGCCGGATACCATCTACCATTGCATCGTATTGGTTATCGACGGCTTCGCAAATTTGGCTCTCGGTCTTGCCGGAAAGATGAGCCAGCGCCATCAAAGCGCCGGCCGCCACACCCTCTTTAACGTTGCCTTGCTCGTAGGCGCGCAGGCCACTATGCCTTGAGCAGTGGAAGTTCGGACATGAAGCAGCAAAAGGGGCACCGACGAGTTCAGCAAGTTGTGCTGGATCGGATTCGCTATCGAAAGCCACCCATTTCGTAGTCAGCACAGCAATGGGTCTTTCTCGTATGTAATCCACGCCTTCGATTGCTGATGCCAGAGCAAATACTGCAAGCATTTGTGTGCCACCACCGAGCACCACTGGCACGTGCTTAGAGGCTTCAATGGCGATACCTGCTGCAAAAGCCTGCATCGGATCACCAACGGCGGCCACTGCACGCAGTGGCTCAGCTCTTGCCAGCTCCGCTGTTAGACCGGCAAGTTGCAAGCCTGTCCTTATGAGCTTGCTGCGCCGATCGTGGTCGGCAAGTGGCATGCTGCTGCTGACTAGTTTCTCTGCCGGGTACCCGAGCGCTGTCAAAACTCCCAGAGCGGTAGTGGTGCCACCTGGCACACATTCACCCACAACCAGGTAGGAGACCTGGCTTGCCAATTCATTGCCAGCGCGGCGTCCTGCCGCGAACAATTCTTGCACCGTATCCAGCGCCAAAGCAGATCCGCTGTCGGGACAAGCGGCAGGTTGCTCTCCCACTCGCCGGTGCGGCACTTGCGGCGGATAGAATGCTCCGCAATCAAAGACATCGATTGAACAATCAACTAAACTCATCATCGCCCGGCTGAGCACCACTGGCGATACTATCCCTCTGGGCGACACTGGAACTTGATCGGCGGAACGCGGGCTGCCTAGAACTAGAGCCTCAGCGTCTATGGCTGGCGTCAATCTCCTTGCATTGCCGTCTGCGCCTGCAGCAGAAATGCCCTCGAGATCGCTTGTCGCTGTGCTTCCGATGCACAACGCAAACTTACCAGGCATTCGCAGCGCCACCCGCATGTCGTGCAAAAATGACTTCAAACGTCCATCTGGATCCCAGACGGACTGAACGAAATCTAATTGTTGTTCGACCTTACTGCTCGTCATTGTTCGAAGACATCACCGGCGCCGATGTAATCATACAAAATGGCGCGATGGATGCAGTCCAAACAACCGTACTTGTTACACCTAACCACACTTGAGTGGCGATGGCGTACCAGAGGTCCCGTTCCAACAACCGTGGGTCGGCAAGCATGGCCACAAGACCTAAAGGTGAAGTGAGGATCAAATTTATCAGTCCGACGATCAAGGCAATTGCAAGAACCGGCAATGGGTTAGACAGGCACTGCTGGAGCGATTTAGTAGCACTCCGGAAAGGAGACCCCGGCGACAGTGCGGCAAAACAGATAGCAACACAAGAATAGGCGAACGTGACAAGCAGAAGGACCGAGCCAACCCAAGTTACCATCTGGTCAATCATTTGCACGCTAAGCCCTGGCGGTAACGGGATTAGGGTCTCGCCGTTCACCGTCCATTCCGGGCGAGTGAACATCCGCAAGGAGACCAGGCAAGCAAAGGGGATCACCGGGACGAGCAAATAGCCCGAGCCTAATAGCCAGAACCTCGCCAGGTAACTCTTTCGGGCTTTCACCTCGTTGCCGGCTGCTTCAAACTGCGCAACAGTGCATTCCGGTCCATAGAGCTTGTAAGCGCGTGCAAAGGTCGTCAAGCGAATCAGCCAGACGCCTGCTGCCCAAAGCGTGGTTGTCATACCGACGATGAGAGAGATCAAGCAGATAACCAAAATGGTAATGGCGTCGCCGATGGACGCCTGGGTCATTGCCTGCATGGCAAACATTCGCTGCTGAATAATGAAGTTGCCGCTGATCATCGCCACGTTGGCGATAGTCAGAACCACCGCCCCGGCAATACATTGCGGGGCAAAACGATAGGCACAACGAAAATTCGCTTTCCACCAGCTAGGGTCGATAACAAACCTTAGGGACACAGGTTCGAGCCCGGGCAGCGATTGATCAACTGTTGCTTTCGGTTGAGCGCCGAATGTTTCCACGTATCGGAAATCCTTTTTACTGCAGCACAGGTTGCTGTAATTAGTTGAACCCGTAAGTTGGCCTGTCTGAACAATCTTAGATGAGATTTATATGGGTAGCTTCTCAAGTTTATCGACGCACAAATCGCCCCTTTTCCGCTTCAGCTCTAATAAAATCGAAGGAGCACAAACGAGTTTTTGTTTTGACCCTCCAAATCACTCCCTTTCCACTTGCTCTGAGCAAAGGACAATCGTCAATTGTTGTCGGTGGGGTGACCATTGGCGGCAGCAGGCCAGTTGTTATCGCCGGGCCATGTTCGGTCGAATCGAGAGAACATGCCCTGGAAGCGGCAACAGAAGTGCTCGCGGCAGGAGCTCAACTAATGCGCGGGGGGGCTTACAAGCCCCGGACCAGTCCGTACGATTTCCAAGGGCTTGGACTGGACGGATTCAAATTTTTGTACGAGGCGAAGCAGCTTACCGGATTGCCCATCGTCAGCGAAGTGATGTCTGCAAAACAAATCGAACTTGCCGAACCGTTCGTAGACATTTTCCAGATCGGCGCCCGCAATATGTACAACTACGAGCTGTTGAAAGAAGTCGGCCGCACGCGCCGCCCCGTTTTGTTAAAGCGTGGGTTGACTGCCACTATTCAGGAACTGCTTTGCGCGGCCGAATACATTTTGCTTGAAGGCAACACGCAAGTGATTCTCTGCGAACGCGGCATTCGAACGTTTGAAACTCACACCAGAAACACGCTCGATCTCAGTGCTGTGGCCGTCCTAAAGAGCCTGGTGCCGCTTCCGGTTATAGTCGACCCTAGCCATGGAACAGGTCGAAGGGAATTGATTCGCCCGATGAGCCGCGCGGCTATCGCCTGCGGAGCAGACGGACTGTTGATTGAAGTTCACGACCACCCGTGCGACGCACTCAGCGATGGCGATCAGGCAATCACTTCAGCGACGCTGAAAGAAATAATCGCGGATGTGCACAAGATTCATAGCGCGCTGTTTTCTGTCGCAGAAGCTTTCGGCGAAACGCTGCTTAAACTGGCTGAGCCCGTTCATGCAAATGCCGGCAACGCTCGATAGAATAATGCCTACGAAGACGACTGTGAGCAGGATTACATTGTAGACGGCGCACCAGAAAGACAGGTTGAAACGCTGTTTTAATTGCGCAAGTTTCGCCGATATCGAGAGAATTGTTGTGTGCATCACGCTGGTGAACATGAGAGGCAACTCCTGTAAATTGATTCGATTATAAGGCATTTATACCGCTTTTCGATCAGAATTTTCGATTGGAACAATATCTAGCCCAGGCCCGCCGGCAGCCTGCCTCCACGGGAATTCGCTGGCCACGATTTCCTCCAATTCATCGTGAGTGAGGGTCTCCTTTTCCAGCAGAAGGCGAGCTGCATTAACTAGCAGATGCCGCTTTTCGTTTAACATCGAATACGCACGATCATATGCATCTTCGACAATCTGCTTCGTTTGCTCGTCGATGTCGCTAGCCGTGCGATCGCTGTATAGGCGCTGATCGAGCGTAGCCATAAATTGCTTTTGCAAGAATCCATTCGGCTCATTCTCGTAAGTAACTAATCCGAGTTTGTCGTTCATCCCGAATCTTGTCACCATGTTCCGGGCAATATCAGTCGCTTTGCTTAGATCATCAGCAGCGCCGGTTGATGCCTGTTCGTAAATGATCATTTCCGCTGCACGGCCGCCGAGCAGCACAACTAACCTCTCTTCCAGTTCATCACGCAACATGAGAAATCGGTCTTCGGTCGGCCGTTGCATGGTGTAACCGAGGGCACCAGCGCCGCGCGGAATAATCGACACTTTGTGTACCGGATCGCTTCCAGGCAAGGCAAGTGCCAGCAAGGCATGGCCCATTTCGTGGTGCGCGACCCGCTCGCGTTCTTCTGGTCTGAGGATGCGATTTTTCTTTTGCAACCCTGCAACCACTCGCTCGATAGCTTCGTTAAAATCGGCCATCGTCACGTTGTCGCCACCGCGCCGTGCGGCAAGCAGCGCCGCTTCGTTAACCAGGTTTGCGATATCGGCGCCGGTAAAACCCGGCGTAGCAGCGGCGATCACTACAGGATTCACATCTGATGCCAGCACAACGTCTTTCATGTGCACGCGGAAAATTGCAATTCTTCCCTTTTTGTCAGGGCGATCGACCAGAACTTGTCTGTCGAAACGCCCGGCCCTCAACAAAGCGGGGTCCAATATCTCAGGGCGGTTTGTTGCCGCCAAAACAATCAGTCCTTGCCTCGGATCAAATCCATCAAGTTCAACGAGCAACTGATTGAGTGTTTGTTCCTTCTCATCATGCGAACCGGCAAATGGATTAGCACTGCGGGCTTTGCCCAAGGCATCCAATTCATCAATAAAAATTATGCATGGTGTGCGCTTCAGCGCTTCTTGAAACAGATCGCGTACGCGCGCGGCGCCGACACCGACAAACATCTCCACAAATTCGGAGCCGGAAATAGAGAAGAACGGTACCCCAGCCTCACCGGCGACCGCCTTAGCCAACATCGTCTTGCCTGTGCCGGGTGGACCAATGAGCAGCACACCCTTGGGCATCCGTCCGCCCAATTTGCGGTATCGTTCTGGTTCCTTCAAGAAGTTGACCACCTCTTGCAGCTCTTCCTTGGCCTCGTCAACGCCAGCAACGTCGTCAAACCGAACAGTCAGTTGATCCTCAACGTAGACGCGGGCCTTGCTTCGGCCCACTTGCATAGCACCACCCATGATGCCGTCCTTGTCTGTTGCTCGATTGAGAAAGAACATCCACAGGCCCAAAAAGACCACAGCGGGAAGGACCCATGAAAGAATATCTCGCAGGAAATTGTTGTCTTGGAGACCGCTGAATTTGATGCCCTTCGCCTGCAGTTTTTGAATCATTTGCGGATCTTCAACACGCGTGGTGACAAAAGGCTGCGGGGTCTTGTCAGCCTGCTTTATGCTGCCCCGGACCTCGTCTTTCGTAATGACGAGATCAGTTACATGTCCTTTGTCGACAGCCGTCACGAATTCACTGTATGGCACCTTTGCGATGCCACGCATATCGCTCCACAATCCATGTATAACAAAGAAACTCCAAACGGCAAGAATGAGCAGCCAAAACGGAAACGTCTTCTTTGTTTCGGGTTCCTTCTCCATTCTGTCTCCCTTGCCTCACCGCATGACGTAACCGCTTACGACTGCTTTGAGGTAAAAGAGTGCCTATTAAGGACCGCTTACAAATAAAGGGACTCGACAATTCAGGTGTGGCGGGTCGTGAGCCGCCTGATTGGTCGAGCAAGCAGACTTTAGCTGCGCAAACTGACGGGCGGGCTCACGACCCGCCCTACACATCTGCGCAAACGAACGGGTGGCGCACGGAACCACCCCTACACATCTGCGCAAACGAACGGGTGGCGCATGGTACCACCCCTACACATCTACGCAAAACCGACGGGCGGCGCACCGACCCTGCCTACCCATCTGCGCTGTCTTAGCCGACCATTGTACCTTCGGTCTTGCTCACTACCATTTGATCATGCGATTTATTATGCGGAACAAGCGGGCGCTGCAAACCGAGCATAATGCGCATATCGTTTATAAGTTGCGAGTTGTTCCGTTTCAAACCGTCCATTACAATGCCGTATTCGGCGATTAACTGGCGAGCCTGGCGCCCGGCATGATCACGGGCATAACCATAAATTGCCGCCCCTGTTTTGACAGTCGGCCTGCCGTTTTCTACGGAGTTGGTAATCCGCATCGGGAAGTGTTCCGGGAAAAATCCATACAATTCTTCCATCGTGAAGCAATCCGGTCCCTGGAAAAAGCGTTGTTCTTTGCCCCAACCGCGCTTAACTTGATTGCCGCCAAACCATTGGATATTGGGATCTTTAGCGTTAGGCTGCGCAATCGGAATGGTTTGCTCGCGTCCTTGCAGAGTTCGTTTTTCAAATATGATTAAGTCGGTGTCCAGAGGAAGATCAACGTACTGGCCATGTTCATCTTCATGTACTGTAGCCAGCTCTTCAGTTCCTTCGAAGTAAAGCTGCCCGTCGCGCTGTTCAACTGTGCGCACTCGGCCCTGCTCATCTTTCACGCAACGTATAGTCAAACCGTCAGCTACGTAAAGCTTGTTTTCAGCCAGAGCCTGGAACATGGTGTGAATGAATTGCTCATCAGGACGTCTGCGCAACCAGTTTTTTACGGAGTCAATCGACACCCGTCGAACAAGGTAGTTATCCAAATTAGCAATCTGCTCTTCAGCGGTGCCTTCAACACGCTTAAATTGTTTTGCCGCCTGGCTTGCCCAAACGTCCCAGCGCGCTATCTGTTCAGCGGTGATGCAGTTCCTGGACGTGATAAATTCATGTTCCGTCAATCGCCGACCGTTCATGTCACGCCAATTCGCTGGTTCTTTCTTGAACCACAGAGGCTTATCCCAGTCTCTGACCTTGGATAAAGCGTCCAATACTTCATCGAGGAAACGTATCTTTTGGGCGCTCTCAATTTGGGCAGTCATCAACATGAGCAGATGATCGTGGGTGGCCTTAAAGGCATTTGTCTCACGCCCCCTATTGCGTGCAGCCTCAACAATTGCCGAGTCCGTCCTACGCGCAGATGAATTGATTTCTGCTATTCCGGCAAGCTTCGCCTTGTGCTCACCTTCTATGGATGGAACGGTCGCCTTGTCCACACCATCCGCCGGCTTCCCATTGGGAGTCAAGTCCCGTGTAAGAAAGCCCTCCGCCAATGTCGAAGCGACATGAATCTCGCACTGCTCACGCGTCATTTGGGGCTGAGAGATCGCCGGAGGCGCTGTCTCAATTACGGCTAATACATCTAGTTGGACAGTTTGCTCTGATCCCGCCATAAGAAACTCCCGAGGACGCGCTGGTTATGCCAGCCATTGCTTACATATGAATGATAGTTTTCTCAGCTCCAAAGGTCGATTGGGGAAATTCCCTTGTTATGCGTATTTCTCCCATAAATCTTGTCCAAAAATGCCAATATTGGGATACTGGCGGTCTGGGCGGATTAATCTGCCCGTAAGCGACGCCGTCAGCTGTCAGCGGACAGGCCCCGCCCCTACGCCTGCGCCTGCCCGCTTTGTGATGCATATATAGGACTGCATCACCTCTAGGCGTTCTGAATTCGACCAGGCCTGGACACAAAGGCGCTGTCTCTAATTTAGTGCCAGTCAAATGCCGATGCGATTGTCCCTGCGCAGGCAGTAACCATGAGTTCGTTCCAAGCGATACGAAGAAACCCTGCGCCAGGCCGTTGATGCCCTGCATGCATGTAGGCTTGGTTCGAAACGTTATCAAGTTGCAGCGCACCATATCCGGTTGCAGGATCCACATTAGGGGTTTTCCCCGCTATCCCCGGTGTGCTAATGGAAGCACAATGAATGTATTGAACAGGTAGTCCAACTGCGACGGCGGACTACCAGAACAAATACTTTCAAAATGAATAAGTTTATCGAGGAGGCTTTATGGGGCTGCCCAAGGAGACGAGCATGCGTGCTTCGCTTACACTGATTCAAGGTAATCAGACTCAAACTGACGCAGAACTGGTCGTACTAAGCCAGCAGCAAGACACTCATGCATTTGAGCTTCTCGTGCGCCGCTATCAGCGCCCGGTGTACAACCTGATTTATCAGTTGGCACCAGATTTGAATAATACTTCCGACCTGGCACAGGAAGTCTTTATTCGTGCATGGAAGTCGATTCACAAACTCCGCAACCCACGCGCATTTCGGTCGTGGTTGAATCAGATTGCAACCAATCTGTTCTACGATGAATTGAGACGCCGCCCGAAGCACATGAACACGATCTCGATGGACGAAGGCTTCGAAAGTGATGATCACGACGAAGGACCAACGCGCGATATCGCAGATACTTCTGCCCTGCCGGACGAGTGTTTCCAACGCCAAGAGCTGATTGACGCAATTCACAACGCGATGGAACAACTGCCGGAAACTTTCCGCACTGCCATTGTTCTGCGCGAACTACAAGGTCTATCCTACGAAGAAATTGCCGTTCTGACTCAGTCAGAAATGGGTACTGTCAAATCGCGTATAGCCAGAGCTAGAACGAAGATTCAGCAATTGCTGACGCCATATTTGACAAACGCCGCCTAATCGATCCTGCACTTTCATCCGACCGTTGTGCCCGTTTATCCCAAATAGGCGGGCACAACCTCTTGTATAAAGTCTTGCATGATATAGCCAACCTCGCTCTATTGCTAATTCGCAACATTCCAATTCGTTTGTTGGATTAGGCACCTGTAGTATCAGATGTGGTGACACACTACAGGAGAGCGAGATGCTAGGGCTTGAGCCAAATATACAGGGACGAAGAACCGGTTCAACAAAACCAAGCAACAGTAGCGCGGGCCTTGTCGGCTACTTACTGACACAGCGGAGTTTTGATTTAAATCGGGATTCTTCAGTTAACCTGCAAGGGCGTAGCTCAAGAGCCGGTTTTGAAATTTCAACGACAGAAACCGATTGCGGCATTGCCAGCAATCCGTTCCGAAGTGGCTTATGGAGAGCTCTTCGCTTACTTGTATGTAACACATGCGAACCGAAACGCATGCCATTTACCATGATGAACTTCGAGGATTTTTTGCATCAATCGCTCCAGCCCTGCGGCTGCGGCGCGGGTCCAGGCGCAGGTGCCAGTGGAATAGTAGTCGGGCGCCTGGATCAAATTAGCTCAGACAGGTTACGCTGTAGTACGCTGATCTTGGCGCTCGCCAAGAAAGGCAAGCACGTCATTGCAGACGACGGAATCTGTCTGAGCTGTTGCCATCCGGCAACCCAAAAGCTGTTGGGCGGAGTCCCCTAAGGTCCCAACCTATTTGATTCCGTCCCATACACAGACACGCCGGAACGCCTTGCCGGCGTGTCTCATTTACCATGTTCTTTCTGTGCTAATTGAGCCTTGGATGGGAGTCCGCCTATCGCCGCGGGCGCAAGAGGTCGCTTCGATGCGGATCGGTTAGAGGCATGATTGACGGAGGCTGCGGTATGTACGGTGGATTTTTGAACTCCAAGAGAAGCCGGTCCACCGGTTCTCTTTCAGTTGATTTATAAAGATCAACTTTGATGTACCCTTTGTCTGCTTCGCTTGCCCGTGACGTGTCAATTTCAATGCGCCATTTACCACCGAGGAATTCGGATTTGTTCATCCAGTCTTGGAGCGTCGTAACGGCTCCGGCCCCCTCCCGATGCGTCTTTAACAAGCGTTCTTGAAGTTCCTCAGCTTTACGCAAGCGCCCATTGGCGAAGTCCACATGATTGACGACAAGGTTAGTGGCGTCAAGTTCTTCTAAAGCAATCCAGTTTCGGCTGCGATTTGCGCCTCCGCGCCCGTTGATACCACGCTCGACAAAGTACTCGATTTGATTATGGTCTTCCTTCGATAGGTTATTGAGCTGCACTCCTATCGAACCAGTATGAGCACCTGTTTTCGTGTTTTGGAGACTACCGTCCAGCATGTATTTCCCTTCTTCGCGCATTCTCGAGTAGCCAAATGTGATCTTTAGCCCGTGCTTCGAGATCTGCTTGTTCACTTCGATTTCAAATTGCCGTAGCTCTTCTTTATCCCGCACTGGAGACTGAAGCACAGTTCTAAGAATGTCTTGAGCCGGAATGTGGAACTCACCTTTGAACTTTCCGCTGGAGTCAATTTGGCTGACGAAATCCGTTGCTTTTTCCTGCAGTGTTAAAGGTGCGGCATCCTTTGCCAGATTCCGCTCCGAATTGGACAATTTCTCAAATCTCACCGAAGGTCCATCTGAAGACTGTTGGGCGCCGAATAAATCTTGCCGTAACAGCTCATCGAGCACCTGTTGTGCATTGGAATTCGAATCGTGACTCTCGCTAGGTTCAAGTTCATGCGTTAGGCGTCCTCCTTCTCTGCTCTCCGAGATACTGCAAACAAACTGTCCCCAATCCGCATCCGCGCTATGCGGCGTTGAAGCATCATCCTCCAACGGGCCTGATTTGATTGTAAAGTCTTCTGCCATGCCTAAAACCCCTCATTCAACCGATGTGCATGACGGTACTCCGGACTTATAACAAAGTACGGACATGCGGATTAGCTCCCATAGTAAAATAATTCGACAATGCCGAAGATTCTCTATCTCGAGGATGATTCAAACACCGCTAAAACGGTGATCGATACGCTGACCGCTAAGCGCTACTCGATAGAGCATGAACTGGACGGTATGGCCGGGTGGGAACGGCTGTGCTTGTATCAATATGATCTTTTGATCTTGGACTGGAATCTTCCTGGACTAACAGGAATAGAAATCTTGAGGCGCTTTCGGCAGAAAGGTGGTCTGACTCCAGCGCTGATGTTGACAGGCAATTCGTCTATAGATGATAAGGAATCCGGCTTTTCCGTCGGTACCGATGATTACTTGACGAAACCATTTGACGTCCGGGAATTGGGTCTTCGAGTTGAGGCACTTCTTGCACGACCACGAGAGCGACTAGAGCCCATCCTTCGCGCCGGTTCAATTAGTCTCGATTCGAACAGCTTTACGGTAAGAAGAGGTCTGGAAGAGATCAAACTGCTGCCTAAAGAGTTTGCGCTGCTTCAATTTTTCCTTCGTCATCAAAATGTAGTATTCAGTGCTCAAACAATTTTAGAACGTGTTTGGCTCTCCGATGCTGACGTATCGCCAGACACGGTTGTCACAACGCTCAAGCGACTCAGGAAACGCATAGACGTGGAAGGAAAGGCGCCAATCATTCACACCGTTTTTGGCGTCGGTTATAAATTAGTACCACCGGTCGAATAACAACTTAACCTCCTACATTCTCAGAGCTCCAGTTTCTGGGACGACCGATTCAAATGGGCTATCGCGAACCGGGCAATATGAGCCCTTGTTGATCGAGGTTCCGTCAGGAGACTGGCGGAACCTTCTTTTAGTGAGCTTTTTGTCCGAGCGAGCCAGACAACGGGAGCGTAAACCAGAAGACACTACCGCTGCCTGGTTTGGATTCAACTCCGATGAGCCCGCCGTGTGATTCGACAATAGCTTTGCATATTGCAAGACCTAAGCCAGTGCCTTCCATCGCTGGCGCGCCTTCATTAGCGACTCGGGCGTATCGCTCGAAAATCATTGAGTGATTTTCGCGCGCAATACCGGGTCCTTGATCCTTCACGCGGATCTCAAAATGTTCAGGAAATTTCTTACCTGTAATTGCCACTTCACCACCGATTGGAGAGTACTTGATGGCATTTGATGTCAGGTTGATCAATACGCGCAGAATTTTCTCTTCGTCAGTTTCGAGGTTTGCCTTCTCGAAAACAAGTGATACCTCAACCTCCTTGCTGCTGGATTGTCCTTCCGTTTCGTCAAGCGCGCGCCTGGCAATGGTCTCAATGTCTATTTTTGCCAGTGAAAGAGGCATCTTTTTATCTGCCAATTTTTCAAAATCTAGCAATTCGTCAATGAGCGCTATCAGCCGTTTAGCGCTGTTCTCCACCCGGTTTATAACATCGCAAAAGGAATCCGGCACTTTGCCATAAACTCCCATTTTCATTAGCGTCAGTGAGCAACTTATAGATGTCAGCGGGATCTTTATATCGTGCCCGAGCATAGCGTTTGATTCTCGCTTCATGCGTTCGATATTCATGCGATCGGTTACATCTTTCGCTATTGCAAAATATTTCTCTTCAGACCCGGACCATTCGACGGTCCATTCAAGATCTACAGCTTGTTGCTGTCGCGTAAGTATTCGGCACACGAAAGTTTCCGGTTCATTGCGTTCGCGCGCTCGGGAAAATAGGTCGCAAGCGCCAGTGAGATCATCAGGGACTATGCGTGAAACAAGGTGCAGTCCAGCGAATTCCTCAGGGGCAAATCCGGCGCAAGTGAATATAAAACGGTTAACTGCCAAAACCTTCAATTCTCCATCGAGGCAAATCAACAGCTCGTCAGCTGAGTCGGCAATGATCTTTTCCCGGACTTTTGACTCTTCGACCATCTTGAGCAACTCGCCCAGCCTGGAGAGAATTTGGGTGAGCAAGGAATTTTTGTCACTATGCTGCTGCCCGGTATGAATCGAAATTAGTTGCAGGAACCAATTCATCACTCGATTGTTCTCTCTAGCAACAACAGCAATACCTGCCGTAATACAAAAGTTCGCAACGAGAAGCACTGTTATTAGAGTCGGTTCCACCGGCACCGCTTGCACCGTGGCAAGAAGCAGGGGACCAAGAAGAGCCAATTGCAGCAGGATTGTGCTTGTGAAGAGAATGAAAATAGTTGACGTCTTAAGTAAAGCACTGTCCGGCAGTGCCCGTTTCTCCAGCACCGCTTCCCTCGTTGCGGCCTCAAGCACAAGTTTCTCAACCCATTCGCGATCTTTTGCAATCAGCCCGACAGGAGTTAAGCCCGCTTGGTCAGTGGCAAGCGCTGCTCGGCGCAAACGTGCCAAATACCAGTTCCGCAGTTTTTCATAGCTCGTGTCACCATGATAGGTGCTATTCATCTTGATTTTCCGCTGAGAGCCGGCGCACTGCCGGGAAGATTTAGATAGCTTTGTTGCTGTTGGCGCAAAAGGGATGCTGTCGAGGACAAATCAATCCCCAGTTCGGAACAACGCTCCAATGCCCTCAGAATGTGCGGCTCGTTGATTCGCTTCAGTCGCGGACCTCTGGGATACAGAGTGCATAGCCCGACTAGTGTTGCCATCTGGGACCGAGGATTGCCGGCCGGTAGAGAGCGCAGAGAATCTAAGATTTGCAAAGATAGTTTGTCGCAGGCTTCAGTGTCTTCGCTTGTGCCAAGCCATATAACTTTGGCCGAGCCAACTGCCGCTGCCATGTATTTATCTATGCCACCACGTTTAACAAGCCACGCCTCACCACGTGCAATGGGGTTGGCAATTGCGCTCCTATCACGGACGGCAGCATAGGCAATTGCATCGATGTAATACGCTGCTCGAATAGAATCGCTTAGATTGTTGTTGTCGTCTAATACTATCGATATCAAACGGTCGAATTTTCCGCGTCCGGAGGACTTATCGCCAACAAAATAGTACAGGTCACTTTCTAGGGCTAGCAATGGCACTTCAAGAGAAGGTGGTATAGGCGTTACCTGCGAAGCAATCAGAATTCTTGCTTGGTTTACCACCTTCCCGGCCTCTGCTGGTTTTTTTTCAGTGAGGAAACGTTGCACGGATGCGCTTGCCAATGCAACCAAGAACGTAAGTTCCTTAAGCGATGCAAGGATCTGCAATCTAGAAACTATTATGTCCGCTCTTGCAGACGGCTCTGAATCAAAAAGAGGGAGCGCATGAAGCTTAGCAAGTTCGTTAACTTCCGCGTTCTTCAATCGAGCGGAGTTCTCTGAAACAATCTGATAATCCCTCACGACAAATGGCGCAAGAGATGCGTTAGATGTTTGCTGCAATCGCTGCAGTAACAACTTCAAAGCTTGCAACGCTAATTCCCGGCCTTCCCAAACCTTCCCTTCAGCTATTGCAGTTTTAGAAAGCATGGAAATCGCTCGAAACCTATTTTCATCCGAAGTCCCTTCCTTTGCTACTTGCAGGTATGCCGAAAGAGTCGCACTTTCTGCCGACCACAAATGTTTTTCATCATAGTAGTTGGATAGCCGAAACAGCAATGGTGCCCCTGATTGTCCAAAAGACTTGAGCAAATCTGACGTTGAAGACACCACAATTGGGTTTCCACACAGTAATAATTGAAAGCAGCCGATCAAAATTGCGAGCAGCAACGCAACGATTGAAGCACTAGCGACCTGTGGCGAAACAGTTCTCCGATTCTTCGTTTTGTTCTTCTGATTCGACCAGATGAGTGTTGCACCGCTCGGATCTTCCCCCCGCAGGACGCTGTCCAGATCCTGTTGCAGATCCTCGATCGACTGATATCGTGATTCGCGATCTTTTGCCAAGGCTGCACCCAGCACTGCCTCCATGCGCCTCGACGTTTTCTTATCGCTCAAGTCTATATTCCTATGCACATCATGTTCATGCCTCAACATAACCACCATTGCCTCATCGGCATGGAACGGTGGTTCCCCGGTTATGGACTCGTACAGCACACATCCAAGAGAATATATATCGGAACGCCCATCCACCCTCTCACCGCGGCACTGCTCAGGGCTCATATAATTCACAGTTCCTATCAGGTCTCCAGCTGCTGTCAGTTTCTGGCGCGATCCACTGGTTGGGGTAATGCCGGCTAAGCCGAAATCAATAATCTTCACTTCATCGGCGTCGACGCCGTCGCAAATCATGATGTTCTCAGGCTTTAAGTCGCGATGAACCACTCCGATAGCGTGAGCTTCGCGCAGGCCATCGCACACCTTATAGCAAATGCTAACTGCACGCCGCCAATCAAGCTTGTGTTCGGAAGCAATGATCGAGCGTAACGTCTTTCCCTGGATGTATTCAAAAACCAGATAGGGAACTCTTCCGTGCCACAATCCGGCAGCATAGCATCGGGCTATATTCGGATTCTGCAATGTGGTGCAAATTCGCCCTTCCCGTAAGAACCGGGCACGCCATTCATTGTCCGTTGCCAGCTGCGGTTGCAAGAACTTGACTGCAACTTGGCGATTTAACCCGAGGTGGTTCGCCAGATAGACTTCACCTACACCGCCGCTTCCGATAGCAGACAAAATCTTGTAGTGATTATCTATCGTTATTCCAATCGGCGAAGCTTGAACCACAGCCTATCCTCCTGCCAAGTTGTACCCCCCTGGCAGGACTGCAAAACCAAGACAGCCTGTTGATCCGAAGCGCTCCGCCACTTGGCCAGCTCTCCATCACAACTAGAGTTGCTGATACTGTGTTCTCTGGCTATCCGTGAGTCAATAACCTGGTTTGAGCATTCTGGGCACACAAAAATGCCTTGGGTTTTGATCTCCCGGTCAACCCAAGCACCTTAGCGCAGAAAAAATGCGTGTCCTGACGTTGTCAAACAGCTTAGCGTCGGCATTTGGAATAGGTTCGGGTCTATGCGTGCTGATTGTTCATTGCGAAATGCTGGGTAGCTTGCCGTTGTCGTGGAACCATCGTGCTCTCTGAATCACACCTTCTACTTGCGCTGCTGTGAGTCCAAGCTTAGCCAGCTCGGTCCGTCCGGACGCCGAGTCGTATTTTTGCACGAAGTTAGCAAGCTTGGTTTTTACTTGAGCTGAAAGCGGTGTGTTACTCATCGCTTCAAACAATGATCGATTGATACCAAGTCCAGGGTGGTCGTCATGCCACTTTGGCAGATGGTGTTTCAGTCCTTGCGGGAATGCGTATTCCACGTCGATATTGCTTATCTTCTTCAAGTTGGGGCCTTGCATCTCGACCACGAAATTTAACGAATGCGGATCCGAATCCCCAAGGATCATTCGTTCTACAAAAGCTTGTTCGAGTTGGGATCTTGTATGAGGGTCTTTATCTATTACTTTGGCCAAATCAGCAGTTCTGTCACCACCTTCTCGCTGTAGCACTAAACCCGACATCACCCATTCCATGGGGTGTCCACAATGGGCTTGCACCCAGCCCTGACGCAGTTTTCCGTCTATCATCACCAATCGGGAGGCAGTTTCCGGGAACCCGCTGTCAAAGCCCAGCAGTTTATGCAATTGCTGCGCCGCGAGTTCAATTCGCATTCGGGCAACCGACTCAGTTTTCGCTCCTGTATGAATTATTACTCGGAGCTCTTCTCCTGTAGACAACGTCAGCGTTCCTTCATACAAACTCGCCATGATGCCCCGCTTACCTGTATATCGCTGCACCCCTGAAAGCTCGCCTTGTTTCAGTAACTCGCCCTCAGCGGCACGCGAAGGAGACATCGGTGCTTTGTCGAGGTTGTATTCTTTGGACAAATGCAAGCGCCGGGCATTGCCAACATCTGGTTGTCCGCCAATCCAAAGTTCTGCTACCTCGTGCAGATAAATTCGTTGTCCCTGTAGCACACTCTCGAGCGCGCCACCGTCCACTTTTCGAATCCATGTGCCGCGCGCGGCCCCTGTTCTGTCGGTCAATTGTTCGAAATGAACGCCTCTATCATCCGATCCGATCCGGCCGTGCGACCGACTTATTGAGTGGGCGGACAGAGCAATAGACAGGTTAGCTCCTCGTCCGATAGTCAACGAGGAGCTTTCCGAAAGATTCAGTGCGGTTATGGCAACGTCGTTTCCTTTGCTGTCGGATACACGAAGTACTTCGACAGTCGGTTCTGTTCTCTGTATGAGCTTGACAGGTTTGTCATTGATGACGACTACGTCGTCGAACCGGACAACGTTGCCGATGCGGACAACGTTGTCCATGCGAATAACGTACCCGCGATCTTCAAGAGCCTTTAAGAAAGTTTCTC
>JADYXS010000208.1 GCA_021772155.1 Candidatus Obscuribacter sp. | reverse complement strand
TTCGAAAAATGGTGGATGGCAGCATAAGATGCTGCCACTACAGCTGTCGGCAGAATCGCCGCGACGCCAAAGCGTTGAAGTTGATCAGTTGAAGTCGATTAATTGGTCCTAGAGAAGTCGTAGAGAGTTTAGATAGTTCCAGCCGCGGTGTTCGAAAAATGGTGGATGGCAGCATGAGATGCTGCCACTACGTGTGCCCTGCAGCTCTGTCGGACCACGCAGCCTATCGAAGCAATTTGCACCGTTCGGTAAACTACAGGCGCACACGACGCCATTCAGGCTCAAGAATTGCAAGAACCGCGAGGTCAAGCCATTCGCCGTTGACGAACCGATGCTCTTTTGACGTGCTTTCGACAGTCATTCCTAGTTTCTCTGCCAGCGCAACTGCGCGTGTATTTAGAATGAGTGTTTCGGCATAGATCCTGTGCATTTTCAATTCGGAAAATCCAAAATGCACAATGGCGTGCGATGCTTCGATTGCGTATCCTTTTCGCCAGTGCAAGTGACCGAGCTCGCACCCGAATGACGCGTCTTTGTCCCCGACGGATTCTAAGCGAACGCCGCAAGAGCCAATCAATGTGCCGTCTTGTAACGTAATGGCAAGTTGATACTTTAGCCTACTGTCCACCCGCGCGTCAGCGATGAACATGTTGAGTAGGGACGCGCTTCTTTCTGCAGACGTATCTTCAGGCGAACAGAAGTGCTGCATTTCCGGAGCGGATAGTATGCTTGCGTAACTGTCCAAGTCTTTTTCTTGAAAGTCGCGAAGGACCAAACGTGATGTTTCGATGTGCAACTGTGCGGTCCATTGGATGAGTCAATCGACTTTATCATGACTTTGGGTGAGCGCATATTAGGATTGTCGCTGTTCCTTGCCTATTCCTTCTTCCGGCTACATTCCGTTGCTGATTGAGCAAGTGTTGCGACGTTTAACGAATATGCATGATAGCGGCGGAACAATTCGCCATGGTCAATTGCCGCGTTGGAACGGCTCGAAGGACGATGACTTCATCAATGAGTGGTGGCACGACGATGCTTAGAGAAATATTCGAAAATTTGAAGAAAACACCCGAAGAGCGGCAAGCCGCATGGGAACAGGCTTTGTACAAAAAAATGAATAATATTAGCCAAGTCGAAGAAAGGAAAATACTGCAGGTACTGCCCAAACCGGATTTGCTGACTCAGTTGCACCAGGATCGTGACAAGATGGATAGAATTCAGAAATATGGTCGAATGGGATGGGATCGATGGGTCCGAGTGCACGACCAGCCGGGGGCACAAGAGAGCGAAGGTATTCTATTACTGGAATGTGGTCGGCACCCGAGCAAAGAAGTTCGCTTGCTGGAGTGTAGCGAACACCAGAGCAATAAAATTCTGTTGTTGGGGTGTGTAAACGAGAGCGAGCAAATTCCGTTGGTAGAGTTTGTCGAACACGAGCCAACACAGTACAACAGACCGGTCCATGGAAATCGCCGAAATCATTGACTCAGGCGAATTCTAAGTCGATATCAATCGAGACGGTAACGCCTGTCCATGCGGCGTTCATTGGCGCCCAACCAGGGCACGCCTTTTCTGACTATTGAATTGTAATCGAGCAGCACGACCTGCGGTTCCTTATTGGGACCCATGACAAACTCGCCATTCGGACCAAGTAATCGGCCGAATTGTTCAATCTTGTAATCCCAAAAGTTGTGGCGTCCCGCAGCCCGCACCTCTGATGCGAATTCATGAACCAGCTCTGTATCACGCGATGACAGGGGCACGGCCTTCGGTTGTAGATACCAGTGGTTGTATTCGCCACCCGGCATGGTCATGCGGTATGGTCCATCTAATACTTCTGCGTCTTTGAATCCGAGCGGAAATTTTCTGAAGCCCCAGGATTTTCTGAAATCCAGAGTGCTGAATTTCAGCATTGGTCCGACAGTCTCTCCTGGTACAAGAGGTTGAAGCTGAATAGTCAGTTGCTCTCCTCCGGCGACATATCCGTATGGTTTTCCGTTGGATACGCCACCTTTGGGCACCAGATCTGGTTGGTCACTGATTTCCCATGCCCATCTGGCAATTCTCTCTGGTTGGAAAGGAAGACCGAAACGGATAGTCTTTGCTGCGATATCGTTCAAAACTATTGGGTCTTTTAGCATTTCAGCTACAGATCTCCAATGTGGCCCTTCGCCACCCAAGGCAAGCTTCAGTGGTGCTTCAGTGGGGAGCAACGATACGCTGGTGGCTAAGGTGATTCGATTGCCCTTTCCAACGCCAAGAAAAATATCACCGTTTGCGCCGGGAAACAGGTGCTGCGGACGCAGACCGTCGGTCAACATCTGAGGATTACAGGACGCTATTCGTGTTTCCGGACCAATTGACGCGACAGGCAGTCTCGTCTTGGCGTCTAGATGACCAAGCAGCAGGGATTGTTTATTACCGACGGGTTTTCCGCTCGCTTCGACCTCTTGCACCGTCAGTAGTGCTGACCCCCGCCGGTGATCTAAGACCTTGCTGAAATCTCCTGCGGTGACGACATACTGTTTTACCCCTTCGGTTTGGGAGCCTGGCTCTAGACTCCGACTAACTGACAGTGTGCGCACGTCTATCGGCGGAACTAATTTGGCACCAGTCGGACCATCATGCACGGCAGGCTGCGTTTCAAGTCCATTTTTGATAGATAAAACTGCCGGTCGTTCAGCCGGTGGCCGACTGGCTTCTGTTCCGTGCATTGCCGAGGCGGCTGCCAATCTCCGTCCGTACAGGCCACCTGGTGCGGCAGCAAGAGCGTCCAGGCCCCCTCGCGAAAGAGCGCTCCAGGCTAGTTTTTGCCCATCGAATGATTCTCCGCTCTGCTGTTGCCTGTCCAGTTCCGAAAGGGTGCCGGTCGCCAGACCGAAAGACGCGCCCATCTGCATGTTCTTTATCAGAGGATCGGCACCACCAAGACGGTTGGTAAAACTTGGAGGAAGGTGGGCCAGACCTATAACCATAAGATCCATGCCCAGTGCTTTTTTGTCCAGCAATACGCTCTGCATGCGGTCCGACGCTGTAGACAGCGAAAACTTTCCTGAGCTGTCCGTGTAGGTGCCGGGACTGCAACCGACATCGATCGTCCGGGCGGCAAGACCCATCGTGACGCCACGGGCAGCAAAATTCAAACTTTGGAGGGAGCCAATTTTGCCGATGGCATACCTGGTGCCAAGCCCCTTGGTGACGCCCATGGCGCCCCGGCCAAGGTTCTCGAGGCTTGCACCCTCGCTACTGTCCATCTCATTTAAACCATAGACTAGCCCGGTTGCCACAGTTGCAGCCTTGCCTAGCCTGCCGGCCATCGGCATAAACAGAAGTGCGGACTTTAAGAAATCCGTGGCGGGGGTAGCTTTGTGACCGGGGACGGTCTCGGAATCATCCGGCTGGGAGGCGCCTATTGTATCCATGCGCTGATTGAAGTCGCGCAATAGGTTGTCGCGCGCGGACGTGTCGGACTTTGGGGGCTCAAATGATGGTACGAAGTTGGAGTCCACGATCGACTTCCTGGTTATAAGAAACTTGGGTTTTTCCCATAATATGGGTGCTTTAGGTTGCTGTCAGGGGGGAATTGCGCAGAATGAGGCGTCAGGGATTAATTCGTCTGAAAGGTCGCAGCAGGCGGCTGACCGGTTAACCTCACTACTAATAAGGTACTGAGGCGAATTCTGCAGGCGTTGGCACTGTTACTGCCTGCCCGTGCGCTTTATGCGTGGCTCATTAGGTTCTAAGATAGTTCCGCCTGCTCTGACTACTGCGTTATAGTCGAGCACAACAACCTGCTCTCTTCCTTTGGAGTCCGTTGCGATCTCGCCGTTTTTGTTGAGTTTGAACCCGAATTGATCAACCTTGTAATCCCAGAAGCAGTAGCGGCCCTTTGCCCGCACAGCGGCCTCAAAGTCCGCCACCAGATCCATTTGATGGAATCCAAATGACTCTGCTCTGGGCTGTAGATACCAGTGATTGAATTCGCCATTGGGCATAGTCATGCGGTATGGCCCGTCTAGGACTGCCGCGTCTTTAAATCCGAGAGGGAATTCTCTGTATCCCCAAGACTTTCGGAAATCCAATGTGCTGAGTTTTAGCACCGGCCCAAAGCGCTCGCCTGCCACCAGCGGGTGAAGCGGAATGGTAACTTGCTCACCGCCTACGAAGTACCCATATGGATTTCCCTGGTAAATTGCACATTCTGGTACCAGATCTTTTTGATTGCTGATTTCCAGTGCCCATCTTCTTATTCTTGCCGGGTCGAACGCGCGGTTGAAACGGGCACTCTGTGCTGCGATATCGTTCGCCACTAGTGGGTCTTGCAACATTTCACTGACCGTGCGCCACGGTGACTTGTCACCCAGCGCAATTTTGACTGGCGCTTCATTCGGGAGCAAAGACAGGCTGGTGGCTAAGGTGATTCGATTGCCCTTTCCAGCGCCAAGAAAAATGTCACCATTGGTATTAGGGAAGAGGTGTTGGGCACGGAGCGCATCGCTCAAAAGCTGAGGATTGCAGGATGCAATGCGTGTTTCTGGACCGATGGACGGGGCGGCCAGTCGTGTGTCACCAAGCAGCAGGGATCGTATGTTGCCATCGAAATGACCAAGCAGCAGGGATTGTTGAGTGCCGAGGGGTTTGCCGGTGCTAGCTTGCAATTCTTGAACCGTGAGCAGCGCTGCTCCCCGCCGTTGATCTAAGACATGGCGGAAATCGCCTCCGGTGACGACAAACTCTTTCACGCCGGCGACCGGGGATCCAGGTTCGAGGCCACGACCAAATGACAGCGAACCTAATTCGATCTGCGGCTTCAAAGTCGCAGGCACCGTTTCAAGAGGACTCTTAACAGGTGAAGTGGCAAGTCGTTCTGAAAGTGGCTGATTGGTAGAAACTTCTGTGGCGTGCATTGCTGAAGCGGCAGCCAGCCTGCGTCCGTACAGACCGCCCGGCACTGAAGCAAGAGCGTCCAAACCACCTCGCGACAAGGCGCTCCACGCTAGCTTTTGCCCATCGAATGATTCTCCGCTACGCTGTTGCCTGTCTAGCTCGGTGAACGTGCCGGTGGCCAGACCGAAAGTAGCGCCCATCTGCAGATTCTTGATGAGAGGATCGGTAACGGATTTTCCACCAAGACGATTGGCTAAACTTGGGGGAAGGTGAGCTAAGCCCACTACCAGAAAGTCCATGCCGATCGCTTTGTTGTCCAGCAAAACGCTCTGCATGCGATCCGACGCTGTCGATAGCGAAAATTTTCCCGAGCTGTCCAAATAGGTGCCAGGACTGCAGCCGACATCAACTGTCCGGGCGGCAATACCCATAGCGACGCCTTTTGCGGCAAAATGGAAGTTTTCCGCGGCGCCTATCTTGCCGATGACGTATCTGGTCCCGAGTCCCTTGGTGACACCCATGGCACCTCGACCCAGGTTCTGGAAGGTCAGACCCTCGCGGCTGTCCATCTCGCTCAAACCATAAACCACCCCGGTGGCTACAGTTGCGGCCTTACCAAGCTTCCCGGTCATTGGCATAAAAAGCAGCGCCGTCTTCACGAAATCTGTGCCGTGGGCGACTATTTGACCTTCCAGTGTTTCTGGCTCACCCGGCGGCGAGTCTGTGGCGTCGGTAAGGAAATCGATGTCGCGCAATAAGTT
>JADYXS010000207.1 GCA_021772155.1 Candidatus Obscuribacter sp. | reverse complement strand
CTTCAAGAGTGTCAAATAACAGGGTTACTGGTTTCTTGAGAAACCCTTGCAGCCACTGAGTGTATTCCAGCAGTTTTTCAGCCGCAGCGTTCAAATCATCGGTTGACTTTATCGGACGGGCTGCGGGCGCATCGGCTGCCTGAACCAAATCGACCAAGATGTCATCTACTAGCTGGATTTGTCCTCGCTCGCCCTCATAACGATGGTCTATGAGAATGCCATCCCGGCTCCGCTCTCTGTCAAAATCAATGAAGGCTACTGGGATTCCGCGAGCTGTAGCTAACTGTTGACACTCGCTGAGAAGACGGGTTTTACCCACGCGTGCAACACCGTGGAAGAACAACACAGGTTCTAGAAGTGATTCGCGATTAAGCAAACCATCGAGACGCTCAGTAATAAGCCCTAACTCTTGCTCTCGATCGATGAACCGGGAGACGATGCTTTCGTTCATACTTTCCTCCCGGATCGACCGCTCAGTACTTGGGTTGATTCAACAAGACTCTTCATTCGTTGTACTGCCAAATTGGTTGTGCTCAACCGCAAGCCACAATTGGGAGTTATCCCCCACAAACGCTCAGCGCCATAGCGATCGGAGGCAAATAGCATCTCCTGCGCTACGTGCTGTGGGGTAGGGATTTTGTCAGTGTTGACCCGTATCACGCCCAATGCTAGTTTCTTATCGGAACCTCGCAGCAGCTGTAGTGCGTTTTCGTCCGCCTCCCGCAAATGAACATTTTCGAGATTAAGTATGTCTACTGGCATGGCAATTAGGTCACTCAAGATGTCACGAATATCCCCACATACGTGAAGGATAACCTCCCCTCCGCCACCAGCGCGCCAGCTTTGCGCAACTACTCCAATCGCATCCCGCGCCAGCCCCAAATCCGCACCATAAACCAGTGATGGCTCATCAATCTGCAGGTATTGTATGTTTAGTTCCTGCGATTGTTCGGCTAGAAATCGAGCTTCATCTCCTAACGCTGTGGCGATGTCGAGGGTAAGCTGGCGGAACCCTACGGATTGGCGATAGAAATCGGGTGTGCCGTCATCTTCGACGCAGCTCTCTGAGATAACCGTTGGGCCAGTAATGTGCGCCTTTATTGGGTGGCCACTAGCGGCAGTGGCAGCTATTCTAATATCGGAGAGCGTAATGGACTTTTGCAGGCGCCCAATTTTTGCACGAACACGATAGGGCAATCCGTTGCCCTCGAGTCCGACTTGCCGTGCAAAAATGCCGACAATATCGCTGCGCATTTGCCCATCTACAATTACGTCTAGGCCGGCCTTAATTTGCAGACGAACTGCTCGGCGAATTAGCCCAGGTATCTTTCGAGGCGAAGGTGGCGGATCAACAAGTGGATCGTCGCGATCTGGGAAACTACCGGTCAAGAACAGGTTGTGCATCGCTGGTAACTCCTCTAGAGTTTCCGCTCAGAATGCATGGGAGTTTTCTCTAGTCGATCCAATTGCGTCGTTGCTTCTGGGTTCTTCATTTGGCCAAGCTTGTCAACAAGATTTTCGTTCCAACGACGCTCCTTACTCTTATTGTAAAGTGATGCCAGGATGCCGCTCGCTTCCGCCCGATTGGTTAGGGCTAATACAGCCACCAGTCTATCCCAGAAGGCAATATTGTCTATCTGCTGAGCATAACATAACAGACGCCGCCAGACTGTGTGCTGCCAGGGTTTCTCAATAGGACCTGTCACCATTTTTGTTCCTTGCCTGGTTAGTTCCGCTCGTGGCAAATTGCTAACATTTGCCTGTAACGAAGAGTTGACATTTGCTGTGTTGGCTTGGCTTATTGTGGCTGCTTGAATATTGCCAATGGCATCCAGACACTCGAATTGGCGTTGGCCACCACCAAGTATCTTTAGCGACAGCCAGCGCATGGCAAGTTTCCAATCGCCGTATTTGCTTAGCAAGATCACAGCTTCCGAACCCAGCTGAACGTCGGTAGTAGCGCGGGTGATAAGATACCGTCGGATAGCCTGTCGACCCTTACCATACCAAAGAGATTCGCGCTGGGCAAGAAGGTCAAGCACGAATTTTGGAGAGTACTGGTCTGGATTGAAAATCTTGACCGCTCTCTGGCGCCAAATAGAGTTTAGCACCACCTCTTCGAGTTCTAATTGCAAGAGCGCCGGCACCAACGGCAGGCGGTCTAGTTGAAGTAACCGAAGCACCTGCTGAATTTCGGCGTCAGTCATGTGCCGCAATATTCCAGCAGCCTCGCGGCGCTCATACGTACCGCGAGGCTGACTTCATCGTTAGTCACTAAGCCCACCAAGGTATTGCGCGCAATGGCTTCTGCCGTTTCCTCGGGCCTCGATTTCTTGCCATCAGCTTTGCTCGCCTGATGACCCATGGCATACACTAATCGCAAGTCAATCTCAAGCGGCAAGCGCATTGAGTCGGCCAACCATTCGCGGGCCAACAGCACAATCCGCTGATTAGTCCGCAAACGTCCTAATCCAAATATTCCTCGGCCAATCTGATCAATCGCAGCAGCACGTCGAGTCTCCGACAAGCTTGGGAGTTGCTCTTTCAATGCTATGAGCTGCCTCATAAGAACGGAGCCAAGATCCACCGGATGACCGCTAACCCGATCGCTGAATTTTATTAGAACTGGATCGCCGCTTGTCAGTGCGTCCCACGGGGCAATGTGATTGACCCCCGTTCGTGCTGCTTCCTGAGCAAGCCCCAAATGTCCAAAAAGGCTTTCCACGTTAGGAAGCAACGAACTAATTCCCATAGATGCATCGACTGTAGTCTCACCGGGTGACGCCAAAAAAGCTGCAGCTGGCTCGCTTGCTACGCCAGGTGCAGCAGGTGAGAGTAATGCGTCAAATAGACGCACAAGCTCTGGTCGCCGTCGAAATTCATCGAGCTGAGACGTAATCTTAAGTCCCGAGTTAGTTATCCCGCCGAGTTGGTATAACTCCTGCATTTCAGATGGCTTGCAGATGTGGTTTGGTTTGTTCGTGATAAGCGCATGAACATAGAAGAAAAGCTCCGGCAGGTTGAGAATTTTCTCGAACACATCAGGCCAGGCATACTGCATTAACAAAACTGCTGCAAGTATTCGTGGATTTACCGCGAGGCTACGCCGCTCGACAATTGGCCACCGCGCCAGGAAACTGTTATGAGCTTGAATAGCGGCCCGCGGCGTCGCCGAAGGTCCTTGTACCAAAACAGCGCGGGCCTGCCCGTATGGATCGGTTTTCTCAATATCCGCACCAGGAGGCATCACAGGCGCCGTCATGCTTGCTTAAGAAAGGCTTCAAGCTTTTGGCGCGTCAAGGGGGGAAGATCAAACGGTACCTGTACAATCTTTTCCACATATTCCTGAGCAAACCTATGCGCCTCGTCGGCCTGCATCTGTCCGAGAAAGTCCTTGTAATATCCGCTGACTGCGCGCTCTATGGCCCGCCGATCAGCAGCCAAAACAAAGGTGATAAGCGCTCGATCAAGCTTGTTTTCCCCAGCAACACCGGTATCAAAGACGTCATCGTATCCGAAATGTTTGATGGCTTCTAGTACCGGCACGACCTGGTCAAAAGGACAACGATCCAGATCGTCGATCAGTACCACGAAGGAGCAATTCTTACTTATTGTTTCAACAACCGTACGAAAATCCTCGCGGAAGTCATCCATAATCAATGGTAGTCCGCGATCAAAGCCTTGACGTGTTAGTGCAGGAAGCGAAATATCTAACTTGCCACGCACAATCGCCAGAACCGTGCTCCAAGTAGATGCAAGCAAGAGGCTCAAGAGAGCCACCAAGCCACCGGCCACGAATTGGGAGAATACTCCAAGCGGAGTTTCTACCGCCGTAAACACTAGCAGCGCCAAGCCGACGAGCAGGCCTATCGCAACGCCTCTGATAATCAGGCTAACAAGACTAGGCCAGAAGATGCGACTTGTCTCCAGGCGATTGAGCCACAGATTGAAGTTTAGGCGCGTCAAAGTCAATAAGCCGGATTTGGCCTGGCTGAAGGTAGTTGCGTGGCCTGTATTGTTATAGAAGATCTGCCGTTCAATTTGCGTTACAATTCGGCGTAATAGGGCTACCCACAATTCTTCCTGTTTGGTGTAGCGCCAAGCGTCAAACTCCACAACTAAATATTGATGTGAAGGACTCCAACCTTCGGGTTCATCATTTCTTCCCTCCAGATTATCCTTGACCATTCTGAGGATTGTACTTTTCCCAATTCCCCAGTCCCCAAATACGCCTACTGTTAGCCCCGTTCCCTTGATACCGGCGCGTGCCAGTGTTGCGCATATTGCATTTGCGTAATGTGCATATCCGAGCCTGTCCTGTTTGAGGCCAAATGGATGGTGCGAAATGTATGCTTCACTCATGATCTGATCTCATATCTGAACGGACTGCATGGTAGGTGATGTTCGGCGGTCCGCGAGGGCCGGACGGTCCATCCCACTTCATAGAGTATGGAATTGAGTGGGTCATGTTCGTCTCCTTTTCCCGTATTGGGCAGAAGCGTAACATGTCCCGCACATTGGCAGATGCCTTGTTCCCTACATATGGCTGACACCAAATCTACATCTAGTTCTCTGCGATTATGTTTTCCAGGCGATAGCCACGCCCTTTCAGAGTAATCACATAAACTGGCTGCGATGGGTTCGGTTCAAGCCGTTGACGAAGTCGATTAAAGAGGCGATCTATTGCTTGGTTAGAGATGCCTGAGATTGATTCCCCCGCTCGTCGAGCATACTTTGGTTCATATACAGCCAACCCAATTTCATCTTTCGTGCATATTTCACCGCGGCGGCGATACAAATATTCAATCAGACGATACTCCAAATCGGCTGCAGCAAAATCAACTTCCTCGGCACCCCGATACACGCGTTTGGACCGTACATCTACTCGGACTCGGGGAATTCCTGTAAACGCTGCTGGCGTCATAACCGCCGACTGCGAGGTTCCGACCGTGTCGATTTGTTCATAAACTGTTGCACGAAATCGCTCGACTGCGCGATCCCACTCTAGGGGAATCAACTCTGAGCCAGGCTCAGGTCGTTCGCGGCAGTGCTCAGAAAAGAGCAGATCGCCTAGTCGAAGGAGGTTGCGCGGCGAATCACATGCTACCTCCAACAAGTCATCTTCAATCGACCGCCTAATTGAAGGGTGGCACAGCTCCGCCAATGTTGTGAGGCCCCGTGAGTTGAAGGCAGCGATTCGTCGACGCAATAGCGCTCGCAGATCATCAGTTCCCCCAGAATTACCTTGGTCCCAACTCAAGTGAATAACATCAAGGCGATCCGTGCGGGCACCAGATGCAAAAGCTGTTTGCTGTTCTGCTGGAAGGAAGAATTTCGTCACCAGATGCGGAAGCTCCAAAAAGCGGAGATTTCCAAGTATGGGTTGGAGTAATCCCGCACTTGCAACAGGGTCATTCTGTGTCAGTGGGTACTCGTCAACCCCGTCAACTAAGAGATAAATCACGTCGCAGGAGGTCGGTCCGCGACTCAGCGCGGTCACCACTAATCTCACAAAGTGCTCCAAGATACGGCTAGGCGAGTCCATGGCAGCTGACGGCACAATAGCCGCCTCAGTGCGCAGAGCGTAAAGGCACCTGAGCAAAGAATCAAGCCGTTGGCTACCTGTCTTTTGTGGAGGATGACGATTGTAAACTTGAGAGGCTAGGTCAAGCGCTACACTTTCAGCAAGTTTAGAATCTGAATGCTTCAGCAAGCCAGGGAGGAAATCAAGTTTCAATAAATGGGACGCATATGTGTCGATCCAATAGCGAATGCTACCGACATCATTTGCAGTTAGCTTGGAAGTGCAAGCCGGGTTTACGGCTAACGATTCGAGAACACGTTCCATAATGGCAGTTATGAGGTGTGGCAGATAATCATCGAGCGTCTGGCGCTTTAGGTAAACTTGAGCCTCGACCAGGGGCGAAAAATCCGTGAATGACACTGCCAATGTCGAGGCATTGGCAAGCGTTGGTCTACATTCCGCTTCTATCATAATGCGGGTTGCCGACTTGCCGCCGCCTCTGGGTGCAAAAACCAGGCTTGACTTGTGATTGTTGAGGAGTTGATCGAAGAAGGAGCGCTTAACGAAGTAACGATTTAACCAGTACTCCTGGTTGGCCTCCCAATGCGCGAAGGGGTTATCCCAGAAGTCCCAGCTCTTCAGCCAGCTACGGATGCTGTCACGCAAAGTCTGCATTGACTAAAGAAAAGGACTCATACTAGCCGCTGTGAAATGTCAGTATCAAGCCCATGAAATCCGAGCGTCAATATTTGGTAATTCTACGCTGAATTGGATTTGATGCAATGTTTAGCGGGTCAGGTGGGCGGTTTCCTTCGATAGAGACCATAAAACCAAGTCAACAGGCAACAGGCAAAAGGCGGTGAGGCACGCTCGCAACGTGCAACACTCTGGAAGCTGGACAAACCCGAGAAATGGTGAAATGTACTCTGGTCCGGCGACCAATGATTGAACTGAATAGTGGTGCGAGAGAACGCGAAAAGCCCTGGAATTCCAGGGATTTTCATTGTGTCAGCACGTCTAGCTACACTACCTGTAGCGCAACAGTCCCTGTTGCTTTGTCTGGCTCACCGAACTCAAAACGCACTTCCCAACTTAGGATCTCGTCAGGTGCAACTTGACAGGATTCACGATAGGTCACTGAGAGTTACCATTTGCCAAGATTACTCTCTGGTGGAATCCATTGCGCTGGAACCGGATGCCTTTCCTTATCGCGACGCGGTAGGCCAGGGGCTTCAACTCGTTTGGCACCTGGGCCAAGCCGTCGTAGTCCGCCGCCTCGACCAGATAATCAATCGCGCGCGCCTGTAGCGCGGGCCACCGGGCCGAAACTGCCAATCGGAGCACCACATCTGGCAGGCTGGCCGCCTGCATGGCGAGCAAGGTGTCTAGTATATGCACCTGAGTTGTCGCGTCCGTTACGGTGGCTAGCCGGCGCTCAAGCGCGCCAGCGGCTTCCCAGAACTCCGGGAAAGCGAGCGCGGCCAGCAACGGAACAAAATAATCTTCTCCGGGCCGCGCTCTGAGTAGGACTGCTCCCAAGACAGCCAGCGCCCGGCGGGCAATTTCTGTTGGTAAGCCGCCGTAAGCGGTGGCCAGCCCTCTCAGACACTTGCCAGTTAGGCCCAGCAGAAATATGTCTGGAATGCCATAAGATGCGAGCGGCGGCTCAAATTGGTCCAAGACGTACTCCGCTACGGCCGTCGGCGCGATCGCGGGCACGTCCCGCTGCAGTAGGCGCCGCACACAGCTGCGGACGGGCCCTTCTGGGTCTTCCACCGCCATGCGAACTACCCCGTCGATCAGGGTCTGGGTGGGGTCTTGAGCCGATACCGCCGCCGCGGTCATGCGCCAGGTCGGCGACGGATCGTTGGCCAACCGGCTCCAGACGTCTGGTGCGCGGGCCACAGTGTCGGCCGCGAACTCCCCCCGGACACGCCTCAGCTCCAGCTCATCCGGGTCGGCACCCAAAAAATCGCGCAGACCCTGCACCGCAGTCGCTCCGCCTGACATTGCTAACGCCGGCCAATAG
>JADYXS010000206.1 GCA_021772155.1 Candidatus Obscuribacter sp. | reverse complement strand
GGCCGACAATTTTTAGTACACTACAGCGGTCGCACGGAGAATCCTCTTGGACCATTTACGGGAAATCGCTTTCAAAGCCGCTCGAAAGGCTGGAGCCATTCTGCGCAGCCGCATCGGAAATATCGGAAACATAGACTACAAGAGCGCTTTTAATATAGTCACCGACGTCGACAAAGAAGCTGAACGCAATATCATCGAGATTCTCAACGAACATTTCCCAAACGACCAGATATTGGCTGAAGAGTCCGGAGTCCACGAAGCCAGGTCATCCAGGCGCTGGATTATTGACCCGCTGGATGGCACAACAAACTATTCTCACGGATACCCTTTCTTTTGCGTGTCCATCGGCTACGAAGATGCCGGTGAGCCGTTAATGGGTGTTGTCTATAACCCGATCGCAGACGAGATGTTCTGGGCCCAAAAGGGCGGTGGCGCTTATCTCAACGACACGAAGATAAAAGTGAGCAGCCACACCGGAGTTGCCACTAGCCTCCTAGCAACGGGTTTTCCGGCTGACACCAAAACCGTGAAGCACAGCAATATCGAGCAATTCGCCCGGGTGACCGAGCGCAGCCTTGGCGTCAGACGTGACGGTTCAGCGGCTTTAGACCTGTGCTTTGTCGCTTGCGGCAGACTGGAGGGATTTTGGGAGTTGAAACTGGCGCCCTGGGATCTGGCTGCAGGCACTGTAATCATCCGCGAAGCAGGTGGTCTGGTGACAAACTTAACTGGCGGTGCCTTTGACATTTGCTCAGGCCACGTGCTGGCAACAAATGGATTGATTCACAGCGAGTTAAAAGACGTCCTGGCGTTTGGCGATGTCCTTACAGAAGATGGCACCGCCTCAAACAAAGACGTCGCACGGAAGTAAGAACGAGGGAACACACGTGACGGAAAGACTTTCAGTTTGCTTCATTTGGCACATGCACCAGCCACTGTATAAAGACCGCCTGACTGGCATGTATCTTATGCCATGGGTGCGTTTGCATGGAATCAAAGACTACGTCGACATGCCTTTGATTCTGGAAGACTATCCGAACATCAGACAGACATTTAATCTGGTTCCATCGCTGCTGGAGCAGCTGAACGACTACGCAAACGGCGCCATCGACGAACAGATCGTACTGACCTGCAAGGACAACAGCCAATACACAGCAGCAGACAAAATCGCCATCCTTCGCGAGTCGTTTCACTGCAACCTCAATCGACAAATCAAAACGCACGCGCCATATTACGAGCTCTACTTAAAACGCGAGCGTTTTCTGAAAAAAGGTCGCACGCTGGGAACTATGATCGATGAATTTTCGCCGGAGGAATATTCCGATCTGGCGACATGGTTCAACCTGGCCTGGTTCGATCCCTACTGGGTAAAAAACAACGCCGAATTGAAGGCCTATTACGTGCAGGCCCGCAATTTCACACTTGAACAACGCGCGCGGTTGATCGAAATTGAAAGAGATTTGATTCGGCAGACAATACCTGTGTATAAGCGTTTGCAAGAGAAAGGGCAAATTGAAGTCACGACCACACCGTACTATCACCCGATTCTCCCGCTACTGATTGATAGCAACGCCGCTCGTTGGTGCTCACCGCAAACACCACTTCCGGAAAAACTATACTTCCACCGAGAAGATGCCCGTGCTCAGTTAGACAAGGGTCTTGATCTGTACGAAGAAATGCTCGGACAAAAGGCTCGAGGCATGTGGCCGTCGGAAATGTCAGTGAGTCCCGCTTCGCTGGAACTCATTGCACAATGCGGAATTAAATGGGTGGTACTCGATGAAGCATTGCTCTGTAAATCTGCAGGTGTAGGAATCTATCGCGATCACCACGGCAACTTGAATAATCCGGATGTGCTTTGCCAGCCTTATCAGTTGACTGTCGGCGATGAACAAATTTCGATCCTGTTTCGAGAAATCGTAACCAGCAACGAAATCGGATTCTCGTATGGACATAGAGACCCGGCTGAAGCTGCGACCGCTCTTTACATGCGACTCAAGCACATACAGCAAAAACTGTTTCACTGGGACCGCGAAGGTGTGGTGGCAATCGCTCTTGATGGCGAGAACTGCTGGGAAACTTATGAAGAGGATGGCAATCTATTCCTGAAAGAAGTCTACGAGCGCATCTCCGAAGACAGCACACTCAATGTGTGCACTGTAAGTGAATATCTGGAAAAGAATCCACCAACTACAAAACTGAACAATATTCATTCAGGCTCTTGGATCAACGCGGACTACCACATCTGGATTGGCGACCCGCACAAGAACCTTGCATGGGACCTGCTCGGCGATACTCGTAATTTCTTGGTGCAACAACTGAAGCAGAACGAGTATTCCGCGGAAGTACAGAAAAATGCCTGGGAAGAAATCTACGCGGCTGAAGGCAGCGATTGGTTCTGGTGGTTCGGAGAACCAAACAACTCCGCACATGATGATATCTTCGATGAGCAGTTCCGTCTTCGTCTGCAAAACGTCTACACGATTCTAGGCGCGTCCTACCCGAGAGAACTCGATAGCTCGATCTATGAACAGGTTAAGCGCAAACACCAGACAGTAACGGCCGAACCTCAACGAGCGTAATCGATTCAGTCACATACAAGGGGCGTGCGCCATGCGCCGCCCGTCATTACGGCATTTGTGGCAGCTGTTTTTGAGCATTGAGCGCCAGCCGCGCCTTTTTTATAACAGCTTGGAAGTGCTGATCTAATTCGTAGTTTACGCCACGAAGTCCTTCAAATACATTTTCGGACCATTCGAGATAACCGTAGCGACGCTCCCATGACCAATCTGCCGGAGGAAGCGACACCACATCACCCATGTTGCTAATTTTATCGGCAATTTTGATCAACTTTGCCTCATCGGACTTATGCGCGGCATTCGCCACCTGCAGACGCTTCCGTTCAGCTTTCGAAAGTGATTTGTCATCTGTGCATTCAAGTACGAGCGACAAAACTCTATCACCGAATATGGTGCTAATCTCTTCAGGCTGCGTATCAGTGTCTTCAATCGTGTCGTGTAACAGCGCAGCGGCCAGAACCTCCGGATCGGTTACCCTGCCGACTCGCGTCAGCAGCTCTGCGACTTCCAGTGGATGATTGATGTACGGAGTCTCATCATCCTTCCGCTTCCCTGACTTGTGTTTACCTGCGGCAAATTTCGCTGCGCTTAACACCAACGAAAGTTCATTTCCCTGCTCAGGCATGACAGTG
>JADYXS010000205.1 GCA_021772155.1 Candidatus Obscuribacter sp. | reverse complement strand
ACGGTATGAAGATTCTGTCCGTGTCGTGCCAGCTCTGCCTTAAAGCCTGCATCGGTCCGTAGCCGCGATCAACGATGTAATACGGGGCCAGCTGCCATTTCAGAAACAAGAGGGCGCCTGGAATAACAAGAAAGCTTCCGAGTCCGATAAAGATACTTGTGATGCACAACACCGCTAATCCTGACAGGGCTTGAGGTAGCGGACGCACCAAATCAGAGATCTTGCACGGCATTCCGCGGGCAACTTTAAGACTGATCAACGCCCAGCCGGCATACAATCCTCCAATCAAAAACCCGGGAAGCAGAAGCATTGCCAGCGTAACAAAACCGCCATTCTTGAAGCCTAACGCGTGATCTATCAACAACCCGCCGAACGTGCCGAAGAGCAGAATGGCTACCGGCACCCCCAGCGACAGTGCCCAGGCGCCTAACAATGGCAGAAACTGCTGGGCGCCAAGTACCCAAGAGTCGCGCAGCGTCGCCAGCGCGTAGGTTGCGCGCTGCTTCATCAACCCGGTCGACACTTCATATCCCATTTGGTTACCACTCATTAGCAGTAAGCATTATGGACCAACCGCAATGAATTCGCTAACTGAATCGAACAACAGGAGGGCGACCGTATCGAGCTGAGCCCTACGCGACGGCTTCGACCGCACCAAGAGCGCCTAACTCCGCTTGGCAGATGCTTCGGTAGTATTCAGAACCGGCAAATCCTTGTTGTTTCGCAACGACCTGACAATGAATAAACGTTGTTCGCGACTCTTCAACATGTCCCAAGCCGGAGTAGCACAATCCCGCCAGATAGAAGGCCAGCGTGCAGTCGGGGTCAACCTGAACCGCTCTGCTACACTCGGTGATTGCACCCAAGAAGTCATTGTCGTAGATCCTCATCTGAGCCGACCGAGACAGCACCATCGCTGTTTCCTGAGGTCCTTGCGCTATCGACAGCGCCATTGAAAGGTCCTTCATAGCCGGCTCAACACAACCGCTATAATGCAGTGCTAGTGCCCGGTTTGCATAAATCTTGGACGAGCCTCGAACTTGCAATTCCTGAGTAAGATCTTTGACCAGCTTCTGTAGCTGCGTCGACATTTCCGGATCGCGCTCCACAGCGTCTAACAAATCAGGTAGAGCAAATTCCAGCAAATCCAGCTCAAGAAAAGTTTTCGCTCGATTGAGAAAGGCACTGGCATCGTCCATCCCAAGCTCAATCGCTCGCGTAAAATCAGTTATCGCCAACTCGACATTTTTTAGCCGGACGTTGCATACGCCGCGGAGGTTAAACGCGTCGGCAAAATCATCGCGGTGAGCAATGGCTTTCGTCAGGTCAGCAAGCGCCGTCTCGTTCTGCCCTGCCGTCCAGTAGACGAATGCCCGAGCATAAAATATATTCGCCCGCACATGAGCCTCGTGGCAGGCTTCGAGGGCATCAGTAAATGCCCTTGCTGCGTTTCTCAAGTTGCCTTGCTGCAAGAAGCTGTTTCCAGCTTCATAGCAATGCTTCCAGGCTTGCTGCCCGTAAGCGCCCATACTCTGAGCCATACCATGGTCCCCGAATCGCCAAATAACCGGAACGCCACTCATATTCGATTATATATTGACAATACCCAATTTGACTAAAAACTGGACATTCTCCGACAATTTAACCGCTGGGTCGCCTTGGTTTAAGGTAGATCATTAACCCCAAGAACAAGCTAGCGACGACATCCGTCGTCATCAGGCCTTCGCTGGCAATACGTGAATGGCTTTAATAAGCAACTCAACTTCATCGCCGACTTTTAATTCCATTCCAACAACCGATTCGGTCGTCAACACCGACGCCATTTCATCCACATGGGTCACTTTGAATTTGACCAACGACATAATTTCATCGCTCTTAACCGACGTCACTGTGGCCGTGAGCTTGTTTCTTGCACCGTATTTCATACCAGCGTCCTTTCTTGGGTTGCGCGAGGCATAATATCACTATCCGGCTGAACCGTTAGCTGCCTTCTCAAGCACTCTGCCTGCAGAACCGCCCTGGTGCTCGAACTGTCCAAACTGCCAGAGCGTTCCTGCGGCCTCTGATCTGTTGACTGCCTGCTGTGGATGGAACGTGCCGACTTTTCCGAATGCGCGAGCGACGTTGGTGCCATTTGGCCCTGCGGTGTAATAGTCCTGATGGATGAACCCAGTAAACCGTTTGTCGACATTTTTAGCGTCGCTGAACTTCCAGACAAATGCCATTTGACCGGGATATGGGTCGTAACTCTTTCCGCAATCGACGCCTACTTTCATCCCAATCATTTCTTCACGAGTTATAGGTCTGTCAGCACGGAACGTCCCGTCTTCGTAACCGACGGAGTAACCAGCGTTACCCAATGCTTGCGCATACTTATACGCAGGGTGTTCCTCTTTCAAGTCTTTGAATAGTGCCCCCGCCTGCGGTGCCAAATTAATCTGTCTATCGGACGGCATAATCTTATTATGAGCCTTGAGCAGCCATATGACGTACTCTCCACGGGTTATCGGTTTGAACGGCTCAAAATTCTCGCCGACGTTGTTGAAAAGCCCAAGTTTTGTAAGCTGATCAATCATTTTTTGTTGAGGAACGTCTTCCAAATCGGCAAAAGAAGCGTGCCCGGCTGAAGGTGCAGGCGTGGCACCAGTGGTGGCTTCGGCTCCGGCAATTGGTTCTTGAATCTGTTGTGCTGCCACTCCGCCCTTGCCTGCAAGCGCAGTGACCATGGTAGCCAGGGCGACCTGTCCACTAACCTTTTTGCGCAGCTCTTCATTTTCATTTTGCAGAACAACAGTTTTTTGCTCTAAAGAGTCGATCAGAGCTTGGTCTTCTTTGGTTCTGCTGGTGCCGCATCCGTCGAGTATAGTCACGGTTGCAATAGAGACTGCCAACATCGCTAGCATGTTCTTGTTCACTTGAAATGCCATAGTCCCTCCCTCGCCTCATGCATATACCAACGACGCGTTGTCATCAATTAGACGGAATATCACTTTGCTTAATCCTAACCGATTGTTGGCCGAGCTTGCCTGGGGAACAGACGTTAGATAGAGTAATGTAGGCTTATACGCGCTTTCACAGAATCGTGAGTCGATGATGCTAAATGAATTCAAGGCTTTTCTAACTAAATCCAACGCTATCGCATTAGCCATCGGAGTTATCATCGGCGCGGCTACCGGCAAAGTTGTAAGCGCGGTAGTTGATGATTTGCTGATGCCCGTGATCGGAACTGTAATGCCTGCCGGGGATTGGCGTTCAGCACAAGTGGTGTTGTCTCAATCGAAGGATGCCGCCGGACAGATCACAACCAATGCAATTAAATACGGACATTTCCTCGGCGCGCTAGTTGACTTTGTTATCATCGCTCTGATTGTGTTCCTGCTCACCAAAGCGCTCCTGCCGAAAGAGGCTCCGGCTGCGCCATCCAAGATTTGCCCAGAATGTCTTGAGCCCATTCCAGCCGCTGCAAAAAAATGTCGAGCCTGCTGCTCAACCATTGCATAACTTGATTCAGTGTGTTGAAATTCGTCGGACTGTCAACTACCAGCGGTGATATGCCGGGTGTCCTTCTTTGACTGCTACGAACGTGCCGGTGCAGGTTGCACATACGACACCATCTGACAGTAACTCACCATCTATAGTGGCGCGATCTTCTTTCGATTCAACGACGCGTGCCACCAATTGCACCGGCTTATCCGATGGAGTTGGTTTTTTGAACTTGACCAGGTATTGTGCGGTGACCGTGCAAGGCGGCTGCTCAAGCCCGTTCTGCTTCATCAGGTGCCATGCCGCCGCCCAGTTGCAATGGCAGTCCAGTAGACAGCCAATAAGCCCGCCATACAACATGCCGGGAAACGCCTGATACTTTTCGTCCGGTCCCCATTCGGCAATTAAAGTATCGCCGTCTGGAAAGCTGCGAATATGCAGCCCTGGAGGATTTGCCGGTCCGCAACCATAACAGATGCTCTTGGGTGCAAACTTTTCCTGCAAACTCAATTCGGTCATTTGATTTCCTAATTTCTAGCCTATTTCAACGTCCAATCTTTGCCCAAAAAAGTATGTAGCACAGGGAGCTTTTCCTTTACTGCATGCAGCAAAGGAGCCTTGTACGTCATTTTGATCTTGAAGTATGATGCGGTATCTTCTGCCGGATCTGTTGCCATAGAAGCGATGTTTAACATAACGGGACTACAATCTGCATGACTCTTCTGCTTGGCCTCAATGGCGAGTTCAGATGGAGGCTTGCCGGTCAAAGACATGTCACAGACCAAATGCACGGGTATTTTGTGACCGAGAGGTCCTTCGTCCATTTCTGTAAAATCAATTGTCTGAAATCGTTTCAAAGCTTCCGCAGCGATGTTACAGGAACTCGAAGGAAGCGCTTTCTTATAAGGTGATGCTGCCATCACAAGCCCGTCAGTTTCGCCGAATCGAGCATAGCCACCATGAACGAATTGCGAAATTTTCAACATTTCGTCTTTGTGAGACATATAGAGACGAAGAGTAGTCTTGCAGTCCTTCGTCAAAAAATGCCGCACGTAGTGTTTCACAACACCATCATCGACGTCCGGACAAACGAAACTAATTTCAGCGAAAGCGTTCTTGTCATGAACTATAGGAATTGCCCGAAGAGCTAGTCTTGCACCCATGCTGTGGGATAACAAACGAATTTTCGCGGGGTTCTCACGATCTACCAAAGCTGCAAGTTCAATCAGCATTTCATTGTAATGATCCTGACTCCATTCGATGCTGGCTTCATCGGCGCTGTAGGCGCGGAGTTTGCCTTTGGACGGCCATGAGTACAGGAGCACGGGCCGTTCTGCGTAGTAAGCAAACCGCGCCGCTTCCTTCAATCCGGATTCGAATGTACTGACATAACCAGGAGTGAAAACGAAGATGTCACGACTCTGTGTGGCGAGTGCTTTTTTATAAATGTCTTCGTAGAATTGATCCTTGGCTTCTTCGTAAGTGCAGCCGTCCACCAGTGATACAGATATAGCGCCTTCAACATGCTTGTGCGCGGTCTTCCAGCCAAGCTTTTCAAGGTCTGGCGTAATTGGTTTGTTTCTATTGTTGTCGATGGCACAGTAAGCGACGCCGACGTGTGGGTCATGATTGCAAATCCCGGTGTATTGTCGCTGATTCCCGAATTTGACAAATTGAGCCTTGTCACTGCAAAGCTCCCTGTTGCGATCTGTGATGAAGAATATCGGGATGTTGACTAAATGCTCTGAATTTTTTGCCGTGGCATCCGGCGCCTGCGCGTTGCTTTCCCGAGCTTGTGCACGCTTGACGTTCGCATCTGCGGCCTGCGCTTTTTCAGACCCATCACCGGAATCATGAGCATTGCTCAAACCATCTTGGACAGGCGCGATTTGCTGTTCATTCGGATTTAGAACCGGTTCTTTCTGGCCGGTTTCCGCAGCAATACCGTGGACCGGCATTATCAAGAGCATTGCAAACAAGCAAATGTAAAGTCTCATCATCGACAACGGTGCGTCCTCCGCAGATTCTGGTGATTTTACAAGAGTGGCAAGGCTTCGTCGATGAAGATTAAATGAGTTTGGTTGCTCATCACTGCCAGTTAAAGCCCAGTGGCGGAACTCTGCCGGACCGAAGCAGTCTTAAGGGGTATGAATACTGAAGTGCATATTGTGCCAATTGGTCTAAATAGCTGGGCTGTCAATGTCGGATCGACCACCTACCAGGCGTTCGACAGCCAAGAGAAGGCAATCCTGTTTGGTCAAAAAATGGCCTCAAAGAGCAGTGATTGCAAAATCTTCTTTCATGATAAAGAGGGAAACCAATCGCCACTACCGATAGACGCTGATCGAGAAAGATAGTCCAAGACATATTACTAAATCGGCAATACAATTCCGGTGCGATCATTCAATGTTTTGAATAGTTGATCGAATCTCTTTTTCGATGCCGCCTGTCGTTCGGCTACTTGCGCTCGTTCGCCTTTGTCGGACACCGACAACCATTCCGTCAAGACTCGCAGCAATTCCCGCTCCGAGCTCAGTTCTTCCGGCAGATTGTGATTTTTCTTGGCAGCCAAAATGTCAGTCAATTCTTTATAACGCTGGGACGCCAACACCCGATTGCCCGATTTCATTAGCGCAAATGCTTCGGCAGTTTTGCAGTCGACCGGCGCATGACACGGTAAGGCGATTTGGAAGGCGGACTCAAGCTGTTTCACTTCTTCTTTCTCGCCCAAGGCGCTCTTCACCACGATGCTGGTTGAGTAGGCCGTTGACACTTCGTCGGCGCTTTTCCTGCCGTACTCAATTGCCGGCAGTATGACCGGAATCATCTCGTTTGCAGCGTTGTAATCACCGATGGACGCATAAAGCTTCATCAGATTTAGCCGTAGCGGAAAGACGCGATACTGCACTCTTCTCGCTTTGGTAATTGTAGATAGATCAAGCCTGATGGCGTCCTCAACCCGACCTGTACGCGCGTAGCTGGAAGCCAGGTTTTCGCCGATTTCTGCCGCTAAAACCGTATTATCCAACTTTTCTGCAAGTGCATAGGCACGTTCATACAATATCTGAGAAGTGAGATTGAATTCGTTCACACGCGCAGTCAACCCCCGCGCTGGAAAATCGTTCTTGCTCGGGTCGTACATATACCCCAATTCGTAAACGTTATGAGCATTTCCGGAACTACCCTTCACCGACTCATTTATCCGCAAAAGAATAGTTGGCTCGTTCCGATCTCCAGTTGCGTTCAACGGCTTTGATTGAAAAAGTTTGTCCGGAAGTCGAGTTGACAAAGCAGACACGATAGCCAGAGCCACACCCACACCCAGAAGTACTGTCAGGACTTTAGATTTCAGAATCAACGACGCTGTAACGTTCTTGCGAGGTTTGGAATCAGGAAAAGCGCTCCGTTGAATTTTCTCGCTAGCAAGAATTTGCGTCAGCTGATGGCGAATTTCCAGCGCCGATTCAGGACGTTCTGCCCCGTTTTTGCGCAACATTCGCTGTACTAAGTAATTGAGATCGGACGGAACACTAGCGCTTGGATTGGCTTGGTTGATAGGTTCCGGTTCGGTGTTCAAATGACTGTTGACAGTTTCAAATACAGTATCACCGACACACGGCAATTTCCCGGT
>JADYXS010000204.1 GCA_021772155.1 Candidatus Obscuribacter sp. | reverse complement strand
GTGGAGGCAGTGTCGGCATCGAATGTGCCCCCCAAGCGGGGCCAGAACAAAAAATCCATACGCGGCAAATTGAGAGTTCAAGTATCCGGACTGCGCACTCCAGACGGTGTTGTGCACCCGCTAGTAGCATCGCTCGCTGGTGAAGTTGATACCCGAGAGGGGCACCACACTCCAGCAATTCCTCATGGTACGGGGATTGCATATATGGGTTCGTCTTCCAGCTTTGAGGCTGTAAACATCAACCGCGCAAAGACGGTTCGCGGTGATTCCGGGGACCGGCGTCCTAATGTTGTGAAGCGCAGCGACCTGCTCAAAGATTCAATTCTTGGCGCCGGTGACGAAGGCTATCGTCGGGATGAGTTGACCATTCGTTCCCTCGTTTTAAAAGGGCGAGACTACTACATCTATTCCGGTTCACCGCTTACCGTGAGGTTGTCGGCGCCGTTCAAGATTGGTGTTGCCACCCCAAATATGGGCGGACCTGTTAGCTCAGTTGAGGAGTTAGAGGAGACTTTACCACCACCTTCCAGACGACCAGCAGCGGCGGAACCTCAAAGCCGTGCCAGTAATCCCTACGAATCCTACCAACGCCCCGGATTTGGTGGCAGTTCTTCCGCGCCACCAGCTGGCTATTCAGCACCACCATCAACTGGCAACCCGTCCATTCCCGCCGACTCGTTCTAGCGTCAATGGGTTCCCAGCCAAGATCTTTATAGGAAACCATTGTGGATCGCAAGCTGCCATTTGTCTTGGCTATCACCGGAGCAAGCGGCTCTGTCTATGGTCTGCGTCTGCTCCAATATCTTCTCGAAATTGAACATCCGGTAGAGCTGCTTGTGTCACGCGGCGCTCTGCAAGTGATGCGTGAAGAAATGGATCTGGTTTTTGCTGAGGACTTGCAGGCGGAGTTGATCACCTACTTGAGTTTGCCTGCGGATTCGCCGCTCACATTGCACCGGCTGGAAAATTACGGAGCGTCCGTTGCCAGCGGCTCTTATAGAACAATGGGTATGGCTGTTGCCCCATGCAGCCTTGGCACTTTGGGATCGATAGCCAGTGGGTTGACCGAAAGCCTGATACACCGAGCGGCGGCAGTGACACTTAAGGAAAAGCGACCGCTGACGATATTGCTTCGTGAGATGCCATTTGGTCAGATTCAGATCAAGCACATGCTAACTCTTTCTGAAGCCGGCGCGACAGTCGCCTGTGCTTCGCCAGGCTTTTATCATAAGCCTCAGTCCGTTTCGGACATGATAGACTTCGTGGTCGGTCGAGTGCTCGACCAATTCGGATTCGATCACAGCCTCTTCAAGCGCTGGAAAGAAGACGCCAAGCCAATCCACAAAGTAACGTCCAAATAGCTTCCGGGCCAATCAATGAAAAATTCGCATGATTTCCTTGTGGGAACAGTTCTCGGTTTTCAGGCCCTTGCCGGTGAAGTAAAAATAAAGCCGTCAACAAACAGCCCGGACATGCTGGTGGATTTGAAATCAGTCCGCATCGAGTATGCCCAGGGAATGAGTCCGACCGGTGACCTGGATGTAATGCTCAATGTGCGCTCCTGTCGACTTGATAAGCGCATGCTCTTGATGATGTTCGATGGGTTGATGGATCGCAATGCTGTGGAGGATCTGGAAGGCGCTAAGGTCTATGCCAAAGAATCAGAGCTGCTGCCATTGGTTGAAGAAGAGTTTTGGGTAAGTGACCTGGTCGGCATGTCGGTGTTCACCACCGATGGTGCTTTGGTCGGCAAGGTGATCAGTATCATTGGTAGCGCAAATGATTTGCTGGAAGTGCAAGGCGAGCAAGATTCAGGCGGTAAGACGATCTTGATCCCGTTTGTCAAAGCGATTGTCCCGACAGTGGACATGAAAGCAAAGCGCATCGAAGTGCGCGACATACCAGGTCTTCTTGAGCCGCAATAATGTCCGCTGGCGTCCTACCGAGGCAGTGATGCGTGATGACCTTCGATAGATTGAAATTAGCGCATGTGCCCGGGGATCTGCTTGGCGGTTTAACTGCAGCCGTCGTTGCCTTACCCATTGCTCTTGCCTTTGGAGTGGCCTCGGGGTTGGGAGCACCAGCGGGACTGTACGGCGCTATAGCTTGTGGAATTCTTGCCGCCCTGTTTGGGGGTACCAAAGCCCAAGTTTCCGGACCGACCGGGCCCATGACCGTTGTGATTGCTGCGATGGTCAGCGCCCATCTTGGGCATCCGGAATTGATCTTTGCAACGATTATATTGGCTGGAGTGTGCCAGATAGGCTTTGGACTACTGAAGGCCGGCCAGCTAATTGAATACATACCCTATCCGGTTGTATCTGGCTTCATGAGCGGCATAGGGATCATTATCATCATTTTGCAATTGCGGCCGCTTGTTGGATTGCCAGGAACAGGCGAGGTGCTGGGCAGTTTGCAATCCCTCCCGGAAGCTGTCCAATCCGCTAACCTACAGGCTTTTGGCTTGGGTCTTCTGTGCCTTGTGTGTATCTATGTAACGCCATTCATCACCAAAAGGGTACCTGCAGCGCTTCTGGCCCTTTTAGTGGGCACATTTGTCGCTGCCTATTTTCAACTCAAAGTGCCTACGATAAGCCAGATACCGGCCGGCATTCCCTGGCCGAAAATTCCCTGGTTTTCGCTGAACGACTGGCATGTGGTGATTACAAATGCCTTAGCTCTGGCGACGCTCGGATCTATCGATTCACTATTGACTTCGGTGGTAGTTGACCGACTAACAAAAACGAAACATGACAGCAACAGAGAGCTTATCGGACAGGGAATTGGCAATTTCGTTGCCGGTCTTGTGGGTGGTCTACCCGGTGCTGGTGCCACTATGCGTAGTGTCATAAATATAAAGAGTGGTGCGACAACACGTCTGTCCGGTGCTGCTCATGGGCTGCTTCTTCTGGCGGTATTGCTTGGTTTGGGACCTGTTGCAGAGAAAATTCCGCTGGCTTGCCTTGCTGCCATTTTGATCAGTGTTGGTGTTTCTATAATTGACTATCGTGCGCTCCGGCTAATTCGCAAAGCCCCGAAAGAAGACGTGATCGTCCTCGTAATAGTTCTGTTGCATACGATCTTCGTAGATCTGATCATCGCTGTGATCGCCGGTTTAGCGGTAGCTTCCCTGCTTTTCGCGAAAAAAATGTCTGATACAGAATTGATGCATGTTGATCCTGTCTCAAGCATGCCGGAAGCCTATCCTGTCGTCGAATCGCTACCTTTAGAAATACAGGAGCGAACGTTCGTCTATTCATTTCATGGACCATTGTTCTTTGGAGAAGTGACGAACTTAGAAAAACTTGTTGAGAAAGGGCCAAAGGCCAAGTACATTATCTTGCACTTCGCCAACGTTCATTTTGCTGATCTGTCTGGCGCGTTTGCGCTACAAGAGGCGCTGGGTGATTGGGCTCGGGCAGGTATCGACGTGCTTGCTGTAAAGCTGTCGGACCCGACCAAATCAACTCTGGCAAAGCTAGGAATCGATTTCGCTAATTCGTATGACACTGTCACCGATGCTATTGCGCATATTGCATTTGGTGACGTTGAGCCAGCGGTTGCATCCGACGAACCGCCAGTCGATCATGATATGTAGAGTCCATTGACTGCTGGAGTCAATCCAGCGACGGCATTGCTGTTCTCAACTGAGACCAACACATGATTACTTTGCCAGGAACAGCCAATAGGTAGCAGCAAAATAGCAAACCAAGATGGCGATGGAATCCCACGTCAGAGCAAGCCGTTTCTTATCGGCGCGAAAAGTGACGCCGATAGCAGCAATTGCCGTGGTTATGATCGCAACGAGAGTAGTAAGAACATGTTGATTGGATGCCTGAGCGAGCAATGAACCTTTTGTGTAGAACATGTCCACAACTCCGAGAATAGCGACATTGAACAAATTACTTCCGAGGACATTGCCAACTGCCATGTCGAATGCACCCATCCGGGCGGCAGATACTGAAACGACTACTTCAGGCAACGAGGTTGTAATTGCAACCAGGGAGCTGCCAATGAAGGTGTTGCTCATTCCAGTTATCTTGCCGATGCGATCGGCCACATCCGGTAAATAAAGAGCAGCTGCTACGATGAATCCGGCAAAGAGTGCAAAAAGCAAAGCCGATTTGAACAATGTTCCTTGCTGGAGTGATTCGACGGTTGCCTCGGAAATTTCCTGCAGAGCGCGTCTTGACTCAAACTGAAATAGTGTTCGCATGGCTATTGCGTAGATGGCAACGTACACAATACTGAAGGGATCGACCCAGCCAAAAATGAACTGCGGGCTGCCGTAAATCTTTGCAATGCAAACGCAGGCGAGCAAAATGATTCCGAAGCCGGCCGAGAGAACATGGCTGTGGTGAACACGACTGGACAGCGGGGTTTTGCCGGCGGCAAGGTCCAGAATTGCCAGGATGACGATGTTGAACAGGCAGCTTCCAAGGAGGCCGCCAACAGCTAAATCTGGCAAATTGTTCAAAGTGACAGCGCTTACACCGGAAATGAGTTCCGGCAGTGAAGTGACGGTGGCAAGTAGAATCAGTCCGATCCAGCTTCGCCCGAGTCCGGTCTTTTCAGCAATTTCATCGCCATACTTAGAAAGCTGAGTCCCAGCAACGAGAATTGTAGCAATGCAAACGAGCAGCTCAAACCAGACCATTAAGGTAGTACCTCCCTTGGTGCTTTGCTTTCGGGAAAAGGCTGGTGTCAGACTCAAATCTGGAAGTGCTCATTCTGATTTGTCGACCAGTCGATGAATTTCCCGGTCAATCTCCAGCCTTAACCGATCGAGGCTTTCTTGACCAAGGAGTCCTTCCTTGGTCAGCATCATCAGATAGTCTTTGCGCAACTCTAGCAAGTTCCTTTTCACCTCGATGAAATCGAGTTCTTGTATGGAGGCGTCCGCGACGTGAAGCTCATCTATAGACTGCTTTGTCTGTATTTGGGATTCGCTGATTTCAATTTTTAGCCGCTCATAGGCCTGCTCAGTAGTCGCTCCCTGTTTGTGAAGACCTTCCAGAAAGTCCATCGCTTTGGTGTTTGCCATCTGCACACTTTTGAGTTCTTTGTAAGCTAGAAGCTTCGAATCTTGCGGGTTCATTTTCATGAATTTGACAAAAGGCTCGATGGTCAATCCGGGGATCAAAAGAGTAAAGAGAACGACACCAAATGTGGTGATAAGTATTTCTTCTCGATACGGCAAAGAGGAGGGAAGACTCAGCGCTAATGCCATACAAAGTGAACCGCGTAAACCTCCCCACCAAAGGAGGTGTCGCCACTTCCACGGAACAGGAGCGATTTTTGTTGAAAAGAATGGCGCCAAACCGTAAACAACTATTGCCCGTGATACAAGGATCGCCACTATGGCAAGTCCTATCGGAATGGCATATTTTTGCAGCAGGTCGAATTTTACCTGCAATCCAATGAGCAAGAAAACCAGTGAGTTAACGAGGAATGCTGCATACTCCCAGAATGAGTTGACAGCCAGTCGGGTGGTGGCTGACATCGAAACTCTGCTGCCATAATTGCCCATGACGATGCCCGCCGCTACGACGCTTATCACGGGTGAGACTTTCAACTGCTCTGCAACGAGGAACGCTCCGTACGCAAGAATAGTTGTAAGCGTAATTTCTAGCAAATGATCATCGAAGAAGGCTGTGATTTTCGATGCTGCGTATCCCAACGCGCAACCGATGACGCCGCCGCCGATCACCACCATTAAGAAGCTTCCGATTGTCTCTGTAATCGAGAACTGGGCGTTGGCAATTACCAGGGCAAGAATGAGCTTGAAAAGCACAACGGCGGTCCCGTCGTTGAACAAGCTTTCTCCTTCAAGGATCATAGTCAGGCGCTTGTGCATGCCCAATTTGCGGAACAGAGCTACCACTGAGATTGGATCGGTGGCCGAAATCATTGCACCGAATAGCAAAGCCGCCATCAGCGGCATACCAATCCCCAGATGCATGAAAGCAGCAACCACGACCATGGAGATAACTAGCCCAGGCACCGACAGCAACAGGATTGGGAACCAATTTTCTTTCAGCTCTCTGATGTCAATGTTCCAGGATGCTTCAAACAGCAGGGCAGGTAAGAAGACGAGCAAAATAAGGTCTGGTGTCATCTCAACTGCTGGCAACAGATGAAAGACACCGATCAGTAAGCCGACGATAACAAGGGCAATCGCGTACGGAAGCTTCACCCATTTCACTGCTATGGCGACTGCTGCTGTCACCATGAGGAGCACTATAAAAAGATCTACATGGAAAGTGTCATGCATTGGGAAACCGCAGGATTGACTGACAGCCGTTCGGACAGAGACATCGGCAGGATGTTCCAATTGGCAAATCCGACCCAGCCGCCAAGATTATTGCATCAATCAATTTATTTGTTTGTCATCAGGAATGGGACCTTCCCGTAATGGTTAACGCTCCAATCTCGAACTAGCTTTCCGAAAAGATTGATGGCGTGCAGACATCTGTCCGCGTCGTTGGTTTTGCCCTCCACTGGGTCCTCTTGAGGGGACACGGTACAAATGACTTTGGCCTGAGTCCTAAGTCTGCTTTACTTTAATAATTACGGCAGGGTCAGTGTCGCAAGACTTGCCCTCTAAAGCTTCCAGATCGAGAAGCATCCATTGCACCGACTGGTATCGCTGCGAAATGTCGATAGCCGTTGCTTTCTCGACAATCTCGTTGAGCCATGCCGAGATTTCCGGCCTGCTGGTAATGGGAGAAGACCTGGAAATGGGTAATGGATCCACACCTGTAAGTAGAAAAGATAGCATCGCACCGAGAGCGTAAATGTCGCTTTGCGTGGTTGTTTCTCCGCGAAACTGCTCCGGTGGCGTATACGAGTGTTTGCCCGCACACTCGCCTGCCCGCACATCCTTGCTTGTCTGCGAAACGCTAAAATCGATTAACTTTAGCTGCCCATCTGGTTGCAAAATCAAATTGTCCGGGGTGAAATCGCGGTGCAGCACAGCCGGGTTAAAAGAGTGCAAGTATTCCAATATCGCGCACATTTGTTTCGCTAGATTCACAACTTTGGTCGCACTCAATGCGCCGGAATTTTCCACCAACTTTCGCAAAGACAGTCCTTCGACTTTTTCCAACACGATGTAGACTCGACCATTTTCATAAAACATGTCGATCATTTTGACGATCTGGCAATGATCTAGTTGATTCAGTATGGTGCTTTCCGTCTCAAAAGGTTTGGCTGAGTCAATCATGACATTGAGGGCTTCACCGGACGTCAGGCGAAATTCTTTAAGAACGACTTGCGTGTCATTGTTCTGGTGCGCTGAGTATACGAGCGCTTGTCCGCCGCTACCTAGCTTCTCTTCAATGACATATTTATCGTTGTACAATCGCATCTCGCTTTGCAAGTCTGTGGCGGACGCGTTGATACACGGATGATTCAAAACATCGAACCAGATCTGCGTGTATCTCGGCTCTTGCAGGGTCATTGATCCGGTCAGAGCCTTCTGAACATCCTCAGTTAGAAAAATCGATGGTGCGTTCTTGCGCAGCGCATAGAAGAGGCTAGACTTCTCTTCTTGCGTCAAATTCGATAACTTAATTTGGATTGCTCGACTGTGAGAAGTAACTGTGATGCATTCACCTTCAGCTCCAAGTTTTAAAGTCAGCGATTCGTAAAAGGTAGATACTCTTCTTAGCGCTCTGAGAAACTCATTATCCGTTGTTAGCTCCAGCGATTTTAACTTGCCTGATAGTAACGTAACTTCCGTCACATCACTCCAGCGTATTTGCACGGGAAAATGCGAACGAACTCCAAGTGAGACAAAGTCGCGGAACCAGCCTTCTATAGGCTGCATCTTCAGCACATCTGGATGCACCTCAATATCGTATTTGCCGCTGAAGAAGTGCATCCCAAAAGTAAAGTAATACCGGAAGAACAACATGGAAAGACATGCACCAAGTGGGAAGAAATAGAAGAGAATTTTTTCCAATTCACGGCCAGGGGCATCAGTTGCAAGGCCGCCAAAATACGTAGCTATTCCAAGATGAGTGTAAATCCACCAGGAGATTCCACCGGGAATTCCTAATACGAAGAAAGTGAGCATAAGGGGACTGAACAAGTCTGAATGAAAGAATGTTGCCGGCACATTCTTTTGCCGTATTCCGTCAAGGTCTTGCTTCAAAACAAATCCGTTCTGAGGCATCGGCGTCGCATTTTTCTTCCGTAGCCCGTCGGGCATGAATGTTGAAACAAAGTGCACAATCATCATCAAAATAGCAACCAACGGACAGAGCAATAGCGGGCCGAGCATCAGCGGACGGACAGCAAGTGCCGTGTCTCTTATCCAGCGCGGATCAGAGAAATTTTCGGCAACCTGATCGTATTGATAACTCCAAATCTTTCGCACTACTTCCGGCTGCACAAGCCGCGCAGACAATTCCATGTAAATGAAAATGGCAACAACAGGCACTGCCGCACAAGCATCGCCGAAACTTGCATAGCGTGCAGCACATAGTACTTTGCGAAAGTCTTGATTGCATACTTGCAAGTAATTCTCATAAGTGTGCTCTTTCTGATTCAGTCTGGAGCTTTCAAGTTGGTCGCTAGCGCTAAACTGTAAAAAGTTCCTCGAGCCGCATACTATGCTCAACAAAAAAGTATGCACCAGCATGAAAAAGTGGCACATCCACTTGCGTCGCAGGGAATAATCAGCAATTCCCGCTGAATACAATTCCGAAAGACCGAAGTTTGTGCTTCCGCCTTCCATCTTGGATTGCGCTTCCGAAGTAAGAGAGTTAGACATTGTCTCCGAAATTGAATTGCTCGTTTGCTCCGTGCAAAGAGCTACGGAGTCCTGCTCTTTCGTTGTTAAAACGGGATGCTCCTCCTCAATCATTGACGGTTTCCCTTGTCTTTATGGTTATAGACTCACCATGTCCATCTTCAGTCTTTGAGCCTACTTCTACCAGAGTGCTTACCTCCTGGCACTTCTGAGCATCAGGAGTTAAATCGCCAAGCTCATTTGAGAGACTTGCGTGGCCATTCAACTGGGCAAGTAGCTGTTCCACAGTTTGAATGCGATCGCTTTCGTCAAAGGCTGTACACTGCGACACAAGTCTGTCCAATCGTTCACTTACGTGAACACCGCTTTTGGACAACTGGCTTTGAGCCAGTGCTCGCGGATCGCGCCCGGTAAGTAAAAAGTAGATCATTTGTCCCATGCTGTAGATGTCACTGGCTGTCGAGGCTTTGCCACGCAGTTGTTCTGGCGCTATATAAGATTGCTTGCCAATCAACGTCCCGGTAATACCTTCCATAAACTCATGGGCCGCACCAAAATCAATGATGCGTAAATTGCCATCTTCATCCAACATGACGTTGTCCGGTGTGAGGTCGCGATGTAGTATGGGCGGATCTTGCTCATGCAAGTGTCGCACCTGATCGCACAGCTGGCGAATCCAGTTTAAGACCGTCTTTTCACTGCGCGGACCTCTTGACGCAACCAGTTTGCGCAGGTCGATGCCTCTGATGTGCTCAAGCACAAGGTAAGTAGAGCGCCCATCTTCGAAGCACTCAATCACCTTCGTCATGCGCGGATGGGTCGCCCTTTCGAGCATTTCATACTCTCTTTGAAAAGTATCTCTACAGTGCTGAGCTGCTTGCGATTCTGCAGGTAGCACAAATTGCTTAATTACCACCATGTCACCATCAGTGGTGCGCGCTAGATAAGTTGCCGAAAGTGAGAAAGAGGCCAGTTTACGGACAATTCGATAAGCGCCTTCGTTAACAAGCTCGCCGACGGTATGCAATCCGAAAGCTGACGAATCAAACTTCTCCGAATCGGCAAGCGAAACACCGTTCACCTTTTGGGCCAGGTTCTGTCTGAAAGCGACGAATTGTGCGTTAACCTTGCAGGCCCCAGCAAACTCATCGGCCGCGGCCACCAAAGTTGCCATTTGTTCCGCAGTCAATTGAGAAATGACCAGTACAATTGAGTCCAGTCCGAAAGAAAGCGTCAATAGATCTTCCTTGCGATTCCAAGACTTTGAAATTGTGATGCTCTTGAGTTGGTTCCAAAATTTTAGTCGCGGAAAAGGCAGCGCATCTGCAATCAAAATTCCTTGCGAACTGATTTGGCCAATTTTGAGCCGGTGAGTGGGCAGAAACACGCAACAAGTAACAGCCATCTGCGCCGTTCCATAGGCGGCGACTATGGAAGCTATGAATAGACGGAAGTTGAAGTTAGTAAGGATCGATGGCACTTCATTACCATTGTGCACCGGGTGACTGAGCCAAGTCTTGATGGCATCACCAAGCGGTCCGGGGCAGAAAGCGACAAGCCAGAATAGCGTTGCGTAACACGCAAGAAGCCAGAGGACTGTCTCCAGGGCCATCCGCAGTTTCGGCAACCTGTCTGGAAGTTGAATCTTGGTGGATGGAATGATGCCTGCTTGAAAGACGGACTCTAAGATGTTATCGCCGGCCTTGAGTGAAAAGAAGTCCTGCAAAAACAGTTGAAAGGCTGCTCCCAAGCGAGCGGCATAAGTATGTCCGGCAGTGACGATGGCAATGGCGATCAAGCCAGAGACAACAGCGGTAAATGCCGGATCGGTATTTACGGCTTGCGATATGTTCGCATCGCGCGTAGCAGCTTCAAGCCAGCCGGCAATACACGCGCCCACTCCGCTGGGAGCAAATGCCATCACGCAGGAAAAAACCAGCAGTGATAATGGCACGCTCAAGAAGGGAATCTGTTGCGTAAGCAAATTGCGTGTTGAGGCAGTCAGCAAGCTGGATAACCGGTGGGCAATGGATAGTTTCTGCCGCAGCGATCCGCGCAGCGCAGGCAGGCGTACTGTCGGCAATTTGCTGCCTAAATAGGATGAAACGACACCGGCAAAAATCGGCAAGCTCGATACAACGAAAGCACAGGCCAAAACTGACTCCATGCCGCCTAAGGTCATGGCGCTGCTGAGAAAGCGGACAATTTCACCTATTACAAGTGAGGCAATGACCAGCCAAAATCCTGGCAGGCAAGGCGTGTCGGCTTTGATTACTAGGAAGAGACCTTTGGCTGTTGCCCCTTTTCGCAAAGTAATTGGAACAGCAGCCTCCTGGCTGGCCAAGCACTCAGCCACAAATCCTTTATTGGTGCGACGGGGTCTATGGCCAAAAAGATAGACCCAGGCGACCATCACTGGTCCAAGGACCAGCAAGGTGGTCAAGTTGCCGGCAAGCCAAAGACCCATTACAAGCGTTTGCCACCAAGCTGGGGGCAGCCCCGGACAAAAGCTGAACATTATGTTGGCGAACGCGACTAGGAAACACAGTGCCAGAGCATGTCGGGCACCCTCTCTCGTTTTGAGATAGTGCGTCAAGGAATCTTGAGCAGCTAAGCTTTCGGTGTTCGATGTTTGAGAAGGCGGTTTGGAGTCTGGCATTTCCGATTACGCGAGTGATTATTCTTAGCTATACCCGCTTGCTGGCTGCAGAGCTGCAAGCAGGAGCCGAACGATTTGCTCGCTGCAAAGCGTTAAGTTGACCCATTTGAAAAAAAATTGTGCCCGTTGAGATTCGAACTCAAGACCTTCGGCTTCGGAGACCAACGCTCTATCCAGCTGAGCTACGAGCACACGTGCAAATGATTATAACTCACCAGGTTGCAATACTAGGGTTGGCGAACCAGAGCTTCCAGAGCTTCCAGATTATGGATTGTCACGCGCTTGGATTCAATTGCTATCCATTCACTGGTTCTGAACTTGTTCAACACTTGAGTAACCGTAACTCTGGAAGAGCCGACCATATCGGCAATCTCTTGGTGGGTGAGAGGGAACTCAACACGAATACCGTGCGGCGTTACCTTTCCGTGATGCTCAGCAAGGCTCACCAGAAGGCGGGCCACGCGACTGGGAACTTGACGAAAAACCAGGTCTTCAATGCGGGACTGCGCCTGCTTCAGCCGTACTCCGACTACCTGGATCAGCCGCAAGCCGAACTCCGGATTCTGCCTGACAAGATTTTCAAATGCTTCGCGTGAGAGCTGATAAATGCGGCTTTCCTCCAGCGTTTCGCCGTAGCTGTCGTGCTCTCCGGATTCCCATGCCGCTTCGCCGATGAAGTCACCGGGTCCAAGCAGGGCCAGAATCACAGTGCGACCATCCGGCGATAGGCGCGTCAGACGCACACGACCTGTGTCTATAAAGTAAATCGATTCGGAAGGGACGCCAGGTGCAAATAGAAGATGATGCCTCGGTACTTCGAGCTCTTCCACCATCTCCATCAATCGAGCCATCTCGGCCGGGCTCAAGCATTCGAATATTTCGCTTTGACTCAAACCGGACGGTTTTGAAGCTGATCTCGGGTCATTCTTAGAATTAATGAGATTGGTTGTTCCATCCAGCGATCGTCGTACTGACGATGCCATGATTGCCTCCCCCGCATGAGATCGAAGCTTCAGAAGTGATTGAACTCCTGGTCGTCCGGTGACGTACTTCTAAGTGGAACCTTTACCAACGTTGTTGGCCAGCAACGTTTTTATACCCCCGGTCGGATCTTTGAAACAGTAGAGCTGCGGTCCAGAGGCTGCCAAACGTAGCTACCGTTACTTTTTAATTCAGCCAGAAGGCATAGTCCGGCTATAATTTCCGGGCAGCCATAACCAAGGGAAACGCGCCGAAGACTGATGGGCAGACGCTTTCCGCATATTCAAGATATATCAACAATGCGCAAGGTTCGCACCACAGTGGTCTATAAATAGGAGATAAGAATGGCAATAGTTACCAGAGACAAATCAACGGGCGACAAAGCCATGAACGACAAGCAAGGCGATAAGTCAGAGAGAAAGCCGGCGATTGAACAGCCGACGCCGACAGCAAAAGGCAAATCCGAAGGCACATCGCCTCCGCCGCAATCCGCCGAGCGCACCAAAGCTCTTGGTTTGGCGATGGACGCTATTAAAAAGCAATATGGAGAAGGTTCCATCATGCGTCTTGGCGATTCTCGTCATGGCGCTATAGAGAGCATTCCCACCGGAGCGTTGGCACTTGACGTCGCTCTCGGAATCGGTGGTCTTCCGCGCGGAAGAATCATCGAGATCTTTGGACCGGAATCATCTGGTAAAACAACGCTCGCGCAACATGTGGCTGCAGAGGTGCAAAAACGTGGCGGAATCGCCGCTATTGTCGATGCGGAACACGCTATGGATCCTGACTACGCGCGCGTACTTGGGGTCAATGTCGATGAGTTGTTGATTTCGCAGCCGGATACCGGCGAACAAGCACTGGAAATCACTGAACAATTGGTTCGTTCCGGCGCTGTTGATATCGTTATCATCGACTCTGTTGCGGCTCTTGTGCCGAAGGCTGAAATCGAAGGCGAAATGGGTGACAGCTTGCCGGGTCTGCAGGCTCGTTTGATGAGCCAAGCTCTGCGCAAATTGACCGGAATCGTAAGTAAAACCGGGACGACTGTAATCTTCATCAACCAGCTGCGCCACAAAATCGGTGTCATGTTCGGTAACCCGGAAACAACACCAGGTGGAAACGCACTGAAGTTCTATGCTTCCGTCCGGCTTGATATTCGCAAGATTGAAACGCTGAAGAAAGATGGCGTTGAATATGGCAACCGCGTTAAAGTGAAAGTCGTCAAAAACAAAGTGGCGCCACCATTCCGTATCGCTGAATTCGACATCATCTACGGACGCGGAATCAGCACATCTGGCTGTATTTTGGATATGGCAACCGAGCTGGAGATCGTCAAGAAGTCCGGAGCCTGGTTTAGCTATCAAGACGAGCGCCTGGCGCAAGGTCGTGATGGCGCTAGAACTTTCTTAGAAAGTAATCCTAAGCTCTTGGCGGAAATCGAAGGGAAGGTCCGTGCACATCTGGCTAACCAGCCGGCTCCACGACAGCCAACTGGCAGACCAGCACCTGCCAAAGATGAATAAGCTCAGCAATTAATCTCTACAGAGCACCGCCTTAGGGCGGTGCTCTTTCGTTTGAGCGCGTTATGATCTATTCTCTGGAACGGTGCTTTGAAAGGGGTACAAAGCTGAATGCCAGCCACTAATTCGCGATCACGCAAGAAGAGCAAAGTGACGCCGAGCAAAAAGCCGTCGCAATCTAAAATGACTTTGCAGGTCAGCCTGGCGATTGCAGCCGTGTTCGGTGCCGTGCTTGGATTGTCTGCGCCCGGATTCGACCAATGGTATCTGGCATGGGTCGGATTGGTTCCGCTCTTGCTTCTAACAGTGTCAGCTCCGGGGATTCGTGACGCGTTCTTACGCGGATTAGTTTTTGGTTTTGCTTACAACCTTGTCTATCTATGCTGGTACCTAAAGTTGCACCCGCTTAACTGGATGGGGTTCAACGACATTCAAAGCGTGCTGGTATCGGCAGCTGCATGGATTATCGTTTCACTTCATCAGGCGGTGATTGTAGCTGTCATCAGCGCCGGCATTAGGTTCCTTCCGCTGTGCGGTGGATTCCTGCCGCGGCAGGTGGAAGAGAAGTGGCGTGCTCCGGCACTGCTTTTGATACCAGTTTTTTGGGTGTTGATGCAGAACAAAATTGCTAATGCCCCTGATTGGCTGGGTGTCCCGTGGACGATGCTGGAATATTCGCAGTATCAGGTGTTACCCGTGTTGCAATCAGCTAGTTGGATCGGCGGTATCGGCATTGGTGCTGTGATCGTTCTGTTTAATTGTGCAGTAGCCAATGTTATTGCTACTTTGTCTGCCAAGCTAAGTTTCAAGTCTCTTGCTGCCACCACTTCTACGGCGGCAATAACTCAATTTCTGATCGTGGCGTTGATGGTGTCCGCGGGAGTTGCATGGGGCTTCTCGCGTATGTCTACACCAATGATTGGTCAGGCACAATCGATCTCGGTGATTCAGGGCAACATCAATATCGAGATGCAAAAACGAACCAGGTCGTTTTCGCTTGCTCAATTAATGAATCATTATCGAACGTTGGTTGACCGGACGCCGGCAGGTCTTGTCATTTGGACGGAAAGTGCACTGCCTACTTATTTAAAAGAAGAGCGCGGTATGTTGACTGCGCTGTCTCAGCTTTCTAAAGACGGAAAACGAGACATGGTGATTGGTTCTCTCGATAAAGATTTCGATGGCAAGCCGTACAACTCGGCGTTCGGAATTGCAGCCAACGGAAACCTGATGGAAGCTGTCTACCATAAGCGGTATCTCGTGCCGTTTGGTGAGTACATGCCGCGATTTGTTAAGTACATGCCGGATTGGATACAGAAGCTAACATCAACGCCAGCCGGTGTTGGATTCAACTCTGGCAAGTTTCCTGTCATTTTGCACCTGGGGAATCATGCAGTTGCTCCGCTGATTTGCTTTGAAACGCTCTCTCCGGAATTATGCATAAGCAGTGTGCGCAACGGCGGCGAGCTTCTGGTGAACCTCAGTGATCTTGCCTGGTTCCATGAAGCTATGGTCGGCGATCAGATGCTGGCATTTTCGGTTTTGCGAGCCGCTGAGACCGGTCGCTACTTCGTCTTCGCCGCTAACACCGGTCCTTCCGCAGTGATTGATGGTTCCGGACGAATCGTCGCTCGCTCGCGGACCGGGGCAGAGGAAGTCCTACGCAGTCGGATTCAATTCAGCAATGAATTGACACCTTTCACACAATGGTTTCACTGACGCTTCAGTTAATGAGTTGCGTGCAATAGTCTTTTCCCGTATCATCGGCTACCCGACCGGGTGGTCGATGATCGTCTTTCGTGAGAGTTTGCAGCCATTCTTTGGGCAAACTATAATGGTCTTAGTGAAAATCGAAGAATTCAAAACCAATGGCTCAATCGATGCGCAAGCGGTTGAGTCAAGTGCGCCTTGCCGCAAGAAAACGGTCGGCTGCTAATGGATAGTGCAACGCCAGGAAAACCTTCGCCGTTGCCTGATATGGCCGACATGTTCTTTATGGTTGTGTTGCTGTTTCTGATTTCTCTCTTGCCAAATTATGTGTTTTCCGATGGTTCAAGCGGCTGGCATCTGGCTACAGGCAGCTACATTATCGATAAGGGCGCCATACCTTATCACGACTTTTTGTCTTATACGTTTGCGGGAAAGCCCTGGATAGTTCTCTATTGGCTCTTTGATGTTTTCATGGCGGCCGCTGACAATTTCGGCGGGCTTAATGGCGTGGCGCTGTTGATCTCGACAATAATCGCAACGCTCTTTTTACTGCTGTTTGAGAGATGCCGCAAACTGGGCTGCCATGTTTTTGCGACATTTTTTTTCTGCCTGATTGCAGCCATTGCCTCAACCGTGCATTGGCTGGCGCGGCCGCTAGTTGCTACATTCATCGGTGTCTTCGTTTTTTCGACAACACTGGAAGACTTTCATCGGCGACAGATCACGACTATGCGTCTGGTTGTGACACTTGCCATAACATCGCTGATCTGGGCCAATTGTCATCCGGGATTCGTAACCGGTTTTGCCATGATCTCGATCTATCTGATCGTGGCAGCGGTGGCGAGTTTCGTCGCTCAAGAAGATAATAGAGCTGATGCCCGTCATGAAGTGAAAGGATTGTTGTTGGCGCTTTCGGCAGCACTCTTCACCAGCTTCATCAATCCGTACGGAATCGCCTTGCACCAAAATATCCTTGGGTATCTGGCTCCAAGTCGGCTGGTACATTCCGTCGATGAATATATGTCCCCTGTCTTTCACGGCGGGCTCCAGTCGAATTGCCTGGAGCTTCTCTTCTTCTTGCCTGTAATTGGTCTGGCATTGCGGCGAGTTCGCGTCTCCGTCCCACAGCTTTTACTGTGCTTGGCCTTTGCACACCTGGCTCTTTCGGAAGTCCGCAACGTGCCGCTATTTGCAATCGTTGTTCTGCCATTTATCGGCGAACTCTTTTCAGGCAAAATAATGAGTGTGGATTTGGCCACGATTGATAAATCTGCATTGTGGCAGAAACTGGCGGCCAAATGGGATACCATTGGCGAGCAGAGCGATGCGGCAGAAATTCGGTGCAAAATGCATCTGCTGCCACTATTTTCTGTTCTTGTCCTGGCTGTTGCAGCAGCTAATGGTGGCAAGCTTTTTGGTTCCACTTTTATGGACTCGGGCTTTGATAGTCAGCGCCTGCCGGTGCAGTCTCTCAACTATATTCGTGATAACAAGTTGCCGGCGGCTGAAGGTTTCAACCATGTTAACTGGGGCGGATACCTTTACTACAAGCTGGGAATGCCGGTATTCATCGACGACCGCGCTTCCTTCTTTGGCACTGACTTCTACTATGGGTATGGCACCGTTGTCAGCCTCTACCCGGGTTGGCAAAATTACTTTGATGAGCACCATATCAACTGGATCATTTTTGCCAAACACACGCCTCTTGATGAACGACTGAGAAATGACCCAAAATGGAAACTATGTGCTGAAGATACGGCTGCGGACGTATTTGTCAGGCGTGGATCTAACTTAGATAACACACATTCCAAGTGAAAGAGTTCCGCTTTTCAATCTGGCATTTCGCCGCTCAGAGGCTTGGCACGCAACTTCTTCCCTGCTGCCCCTGGCCTCCACAATGGGCGTTAGCCAAGTTATTTGTCGCCAGCAACCTAAAGCTTGAGGCTCTGCTGTGCCGTTTTCAGCGATTCATGAGATGATGTAAACAGTGTAGTGGCGGGTGGCGAACAGCTTACATGGACCAAGTGACAGTCGGAGTAGTTGGTTACGGGTACTGGGGTCCAAACCTGGTTCGTAACTTTAGTGAGATTGATTGCGTCGAAGTAACGCACATTTGCGATCGCGAGCCTGAGCGATTGAGTAAGCACCGCGGGCGATACCGCATGACTCACTTCACTCCTGACTATAATGACCTCCTGAATGACGCGTCGCTTAATGCCATAGTTATTGCAACGCCTGTCCATACACACCACGAATTGGCTAAGCAAGCATTGTTGGCCGGCAAACATGTGCTGGTAGAAAAACCGATGTGCGCTACTTCTGCTCAGTGCGAGGAGCTGATCGCGATAGCAGAAGAGATGAAGTTAGTCCTCATGGTCGATCATACTTTCGTCTACCATGGTCCGGTTCGGCTGGTCAAACATTTGATTGACACGGATGAGGTCGGCGAGCTGCTTTACTTCAATTCCGTCAGAGTAAATCTTGGCGCATTTCAAACCGATGTGAATGTTGTCTGGGACCTTGGCGCGCACGATTTATCAATTATGGATTACTTGATTGGAAGAACTCCCACTGACGTGCATGCTATTGGAAAATCGCATACAGGTAACGGTGTTGAGGATATTGCTTATCTGACGTTAGGGTATGAAGATGACCTGATTGCCCATTTCCACGTGAGCTGGCTGTCTCCTGTAAAAACCCGTCAAATCTCAATCGGCGGTTCAAAGAAGATGATTGTATTTGATGATTCCAGTCAGGTTGAGAAGGTGCGCGTTTACGATAAGGGCATCGAGACGATGCAAGAACCGCAGACTGAGCGTGAGCGGTACAAGAGCCTGATTCAGTATCGCTACGGCGATATGCGCGCTCCAGTTTACGATCTATCTGAGGCGTTGAAAGTAGAGACACTTCATTTCATTGATTGCATCCGGAAGGGACACCAGCCAATAACCGACGGTAAGTCCGGGCTACGAGTTGTACGGTTATTAGAGCTGGCAGAACAATCGATAAAGACTGGCAAGCCGCAGCTTCTCAGCCCACTCGGGATAAAGTGATGTTTCAAGCAGGACCATTGCAAAAGATTTCTGCAAACGTCGTCATTGGTGACAACTGCTACATTGCGGATTTCGTCAACCTGTACGGATGCAAAATCGGCGCCGAAACGAAGGTTGGACCTTTCGTAGAGATTCAAAAGAACGTCAGCGTCGGCCCCCGATGCAAAATTTCTAGTCACACCTTCATCTGCGAGGGTGTAACCATCGAAGAACATGTATTTATCGGGCACGGAGTGATATTCGTTAACGACCGATTTCCGCGTGCGACCACAGAAGATGGCGAATTGCAGACCGAGGCGGATTGGACCGTACACACAACGCTCGTTCGCAAGGGTGCGTCCATTGGTTCCGGTGCCATCATTATGTGCGACGTGACAATCGGAGAAGGAGCGATGGTTGGTGCTGGTGCAGTTGTCACCAAGGATGTTCCGGCCGGTGCAGTGGTTGCCGGCAGTCCCGCCCGCATTCTTGACTCTGGCGCCTGCAATCGGTCTTCCGGGAGGTAATGAAATGGACGACTCAGAGCCAAGCGTTCCGTTTCTTGACCTTTCCCTGCAGTATCAGGAGCTAAAAGCGGAAATTGATACTGCGGTTGCTTCTATTTTTGCCAGCACAAGTTTCATTATGGGTCCGGCTGTCGAGGAATTCGAACAGGCTTTTGCTCGTTATTGCGGTGCTAAACATTGCGTTTCGCTCCATTCCGGAACAGCCGCATTGCACCTTGCTTTGCTAGCCATGAATATCGGTCCTGGCGACGAGGTGATCACGGCGGCCAACAGTTTCATCGCTACGGCTGAGGCTATCTCGTTTTGTGGTGCCACCCCTCGTTTGGTCGATGTGGATGAAACAGCGAACATCGATGTCAGGCAAATTGAATCGGCAATCAACCAGAGAACCAAAGCGATTCTGCCAGTACATCTTTATGGGCAACCCGCCGACATGGATGGCATAGTGGCGTTGGCCAAAGCGCACGGTTTGTTCATTTTAGAAGATGCCTGCCAGGCGCACGGAGCCATGTACAAAGGCCGGCGCGTTGGAACTTTTGGCAATGCAACTTGCTTCAGTTTCTATCCTGGCAAAAACCTTGGGGCCGCCGGCGATGGTGGTGCAGTAGTCACCAATGATGCTGCAATTGCGGAAAAAGTGCGCCTGTTGCGTAACCACGGTTCAGTCAAGAAGTACCATCATGAAATGATAGGCCATAACTTCCGGTTGGACACCATTCAAGCCGCGATTCTGAAGATCAAATTACCGCATCTGGATGAATGGAACGAGAGACGAAGCAAAATAGCCTCCCGTTATGATCAACACATAGGTAACTTGTCTGCCATAACCGGTCCTGTGACGGCACCAGGTCGGGAACCAGTGTTTCACCTTTATGTTATAGAAGCACAGCGGCGGGAGGTTATCGAAAAAGTCTTTCGGGAAGAAAATATTTCCTATGGTATACACTACCCGGTGCCGATCCACAGGCAACCAGCCTATGCGTTCCTAGGCCAGCCAGTAGGTACATTCCCGCGAACTGAGATGCTGGCAGGACGGATTCTCAGCCTTCCGATGTATCCGGAATTGACCGTTGCGCAACAAGATCGCGTTTTGCGAGCACTCGAAAAGGCCGCTAGCTTGGTGGCAGCAATCTAACAACTACAGCACAGGATCTGCATGTCAAAAATTCTCATCACTGGCGGCGCTGGTTTCATCGGGACACACTTAGCTGATCGCCTCAGTCAAACCAAGTCCAATAAAATCGTCCTATTCGATAGCTTTCGCCGCGATTCGCTGAAATACGCATCTCACCTGGCCAATCATCCTCAAATTGAGGTCGTCAACGGAGATGTGCTCAATGCGGAATTGGTCGCGGCAGCGATGGAAGGTGTTGACACCGTCATCCATTTGGCGGCCATTGCCGGAGTGTCAAGCTATTATTCCGAACCGCTGAATACTTTGCGCATCAATATCATCGGCACCACGAATGTTCTAGAGCAAGCATCTAAAGCCGGTGTGAAGTCCTTTATATATTTTTCCACCAGTGAGATTTATGGGCCAAATGCGCTTTGGGTTGATGAAAAGACGCCGTGCGCTATTGGATCAAGCTCCGAGTTGCGTTGGGTATATGCAACCAGTAAACTCGCCGGTGAGAATTTTTGCTTGCGCTCGGCAGAAAAGCACGGCTTCAGTTGTACCGTGATTCGTCCATTTAATATTTACGGGCCTGGTCAGGTCGGTGAAGGAGCGATCAGCAACTTTTGTCGCGCGGTAGCAGACGGAAAGCCGTTGATTATTCATGGCGACGGTTCGGCGATCAGAGCGTGGTGTTACATTTCAGATTTGGTTGATGCTGTGATTGCGGTGATGGACAGGCCCTCGACCAGTTGCCGAACGTTCAACATCGGCAATCCGCGCGAGGTTGAAACTACACTCGGATTGGCGCGCCGGATAGTAAATTTGTCCAAGAACACCGAATTGGAATTTCATGAAGGCGTGGCATCAGAAGTGCGGGGCCGAATTCCAGTAATTGAAGCGGCCCGACAGTCACTGTCGTTTGAACCGAAAGTCGATCTGGACGAAGGACTGAAACACACAATCGCCTGGTTCTCAAAGCATGCCAAAAGTTGACACAAATGTAGCCGTGATCGGGGCTGGCAAAATGGGTTTGCCGCTTGCTTGTCAGTTGGCCAGTCGCGGTGCTTTCGTAACTGCCTGCGACGCCAGTGCCAAGACTGTCGCGTCAATCAATGCCGGGGTCTGCCCCTTCGACGAACCAGGTTTGGACGATGTGCTCAAGACTGTCATCAGGGACGGTCATCTGAAAGCAACTTGTGACACATCACAGGCGGTGGCAAGTAGTGATGTTGTGATAATTATTGTCCCGGTAATGCTTACTTCCGACAAGCAAGCAGATACTTCAATAATTGAATCGGCGTCCGCAGACGTTTGCTCCGGTTTGAAAGCCGGCACAATGGTTTGCTATGAGACCACTTTGCCTGTAGGCGGTACCAGATCTCTAGGCGCGATATTAGAGAAGGGCGGATTGAAGGCTGGCACAGATTTCGACCTTGTCTTTTCGCCCGAAAGAGTAAAGAGTCAGCTCGTTCTTGAGAAATTGCAAACGACCTCCAAAGTGGTTGGTGGCATCAATGAGCGCTCTGCCGCCCGGGCAGCCGAATTCTATTCGCGTTACCTTGGGGCCCCGGTAATAAATGTCGGTACCTTGGAAGCATCCGAGCTTGTAAAACTTGCAGGTATGGTTTACCGAGACGTGAACATTGCGCTTGCTAATGAGTTGTCCCATTACGCAGACTCTGTGGGCGTCAACATCTCCGAAGTTATAAGAGCTGCTAACACTGATGGTGAAGCGGCTGTGTTGTCACCAGGTATCGGTGTTGGCGGGCATTGTACGCCTGTCTATCCGTATTTTTTGCTAAACGATGCAATCAGCAAAGGCGTGCCATCCCGATTGGTGATGGATAGCCGTTGGATCAACGATCAACAACCAGGTTATCTTCTGGATCTAGTTGAGGAGCGGTGGGGCAGTCTCGTTGGCACGAACGCCTTGATTCTCGGTTTAGCATTTCGACCGCAAGTCAAAGAATCAGCCTATTCTTCTGCGTTTCAGATCAAAGCTGAATTGGTTCTACGTGGCGCCAAGGTCAATCTTGACGATCCAATGTATAGCGCCGAGGAGATTGCTGCGGCTGGCTTTCAGGCCCATCAATTGGACGCTTCGAAATTACCGGAGCTAGTCATTTTAAATACTTGCCACGATGCTTATCGAACTCTGGACTTCCAAGATCTTGCAAGACGTGGAGTGCAAGTTGTGTTGGACGGCCGCGACTGCTGGGATAACGCAAAGGCAGCGGAGGCTGGGCTGCTTTATATAGGCGTCGGGCAGGGCAAGAATTTGCTCGAAGCCAAAAGTTGCAACACACATAACCATAAAAGGCAGGCGGCAGCTCGGATGCCAATCACAAAGCCGGCCATGGGTCTGCCTGAAATATCCGCAGTTGCACGCGTCATCCAGTCGGGTTGGATTATGCAGGGACCGGAAGTGGCGCGCCTGGAAAACGAGTTTGCGGAATTCGTCGGAGCAAAATACGCTTGCGCCACCTCTTCAGGTACATCGGCTTTGCATCTGGCTCTCCTTTCTGTCGGTGTGAAGCCCGGCGACGAAGTTATTACTGTCAGCCACTCATTCATCGCCACTGCAAATAGCGTTGTGTATTGTGGTGCGATACCGGTTTTCGTAGATATTGAGTCAGGGACATACAACATCGATCCCACTTTGATTGAAGCGGCTATAACTGAGCGAACGCGAGCGATACTATGCGTCCATCAGCTCGGAATGCCCTGTAACATGAAGGCAATTTTGGCGATTGCCAACAAACATGGAATACAGGTAGTTGAAGACGCAGCCTGCGCCATTGGCAGTGAAATCTTGTGGAACGGTGGCTGGACGACGATAGGAAGTCCACAAACTGAGATTGCCTGTTTTTCGTTCCATCCAAGAAAGCTACTCACTACAGGTGATGGCGGCATGTTGGTGACAAATTCGGAAGAGCGCGATCAGCAATTTAGAGAGTTACGCAATCATGGAGTGAGCGGCAGCCAATACGTGCGAGTCGGCTTCAATTATCGAATGACCGACATACAGGCGGCCATAGGTCGTGAGCAACTCAGACGGATTCCGGCTCTGGTAGGCAAACGAAGAGAACTGGCGGCTGGCTACGGCCTGCTATTTTCCAAGATACAAGGTGTTTCCCTGCCTATAGAACTTGATTGGGCAAGAAGTAATTGGCAAAGTTATTGCATACAACTGCCGTCCCAAAATATTAGAGATGCAGTAGCCGCAGCGCTTTCGAACCAGGGAGTGGACACGCGCCCGGGCGTGATGTGTGCACATCGAGAGTTAGCTTATGAGAACCAGACGTGGTTTTGCACGGCTGGTGAAGAATGCGAATACAAAGTTGGTAGTTGTGCCAATTTAGGCGTGAGCGAATCAAGTCAGGACTGTGGGTTAATCCTGCCGCTGTACGATCAATTGACGCAAAACGATCAAATGGCGATTGCCTCAACATTGGATGCCTGCCTGGCTAAGAGTAACGTGGTGTAGCAATGGATAACGAACAGCAAAGCGGACGCATGATACACGCAGTACACGGGCTGTCCAAGATTGATCCTGACCCGCAGTTTGAAAAGGAGCTTTCTGCTCATCTGCAGAAAACACACGATCAAGACAGCCTGCTTGCTTTGTACGGACGTTTTGCTCAAGGTCTGAGCGAGTTCGACATCATGATGCGCAGAACGATTTGGCGCGCTCTCTGCCGTAGCTTCGGGGATTCTGTGAAAATCAATGACGGGGTCGGATTCAAACACATTGAGACGTTCGAGATTGGTTCTTCAGTTTTCATCGGTTCTCAAACGTACATTCAAGGCCGATTCGATGGTCATCTAAAAATTGGCGACCACGTCTGGATTGGTCCGCAGAGCTACTTCGACGCCCGTGACCTAGAAATTGAAGAGTACGTGGGTTGGGGCCCTGGTGCCAAAGTTCTTGGATCAGAACACACCGCCATGCCGATCGATATTCCGATTTTAAAAACTGACCTTCAGATAAAGCCTGTGCGCATCAGAGCCTGGGCAGACATCGGCACAAACGCAATTATCTTGCCCGGGATAACCATCGGCAAAGGTGCCATCGTTGGCGCTGGAGCCGTTGTCACTGAGGACGTGGCCCCGTTTTCTATCGTTGCCGGAGTACCAGCACGTTTCCTTCGCTGGCGCGCCGATGCCGAAGACAAAACGTGCAACCGTTGAAACTGACATCGGTCCGCTGAGTTCGCTCATTAACGTGAGAACTTCTTCGTCGAATTCTTCTCCGAAAAAACCTTGCAGAAAATCCAGCTTGCGTAATTCGTCGAAAGCTTTAGCCGGATTCGGGGGTAACTCGTCCAGTGTAATACCCCAAGAATCTCAGTGCCAGTTTCCGGTTTACTTTCTGGTATCGAGTTTGGTGGCAGTGGTTATTTCTACGGTGACAACCTTTCCGCCCTGCTCAACAGACTTAAGTGTGCCCATGGCAACTTCACCCCAGCGGTCGGAAGCGCCGGTCATGCCTTCACCCTGTTGCGCGAGTTTAATCAGGTTTGATTT
>JADYXS010000203.1 GCA_021772155.1 Candidatus Obscuribacter sp. | reverse complement strand
TGCCGATCCTGGGAGCGCCGGCGTCCCGCCGGCTTTTGATCGTCGCAGGCATGGCAGCATAAGCTGCTGCCACCACAAATGCAATCAGGTGCCGGCGGGGCGCCGGCGCTCTCCCAGGGTTTCACCCAAGCGTTAAGTGAACACTATTGGGGGCGGACCCCTCCCCTACGTCCTTTGAGGCAACTAGTCGGCATTTTGACAACCTCAGTGCAAATCGCATGCTAAGCTTCCACCCAACACATGCTACCGGAAGCATCTACGAGTTTGTCATCTCGATTTGATCACATTGAAATCTTCTGGAGTTTCACTAGGGCTCATTAGGAATCGACACAGTGCATAAATCTAACACCGCATTATTCATCGGGACCATCGTCATTTCAGGATTGGCTGCCGCGCCTGTTTGCTACGCCACTACTGCAGAAGATGTTGTGCGCAAACCGGCATTTCTCTTAACCTCTCCGCCGGATAAGGTTGCCATCAGCATAACAAGCGATACCACTGAACAACAGCTCGAGAAGGCTCTTGGAAAGAAAAACGTTAAACAGCAACCAATAGGTATTGGTGAAGGTGAAACTGTGCCCGGTACTGTTCTTTTTCCCAACAGTAAGGATCGCAGCATCAACATCATTTGGTTCGATAAGAAACAGCGGCGCTTCCCGGAAACAGTTCGCATCGACGGTTCCCGTAACTTGTGGCGTACCAACATAGGGCTCAAAATCGGTATGTCGCTGAAGGAACTTCACAAGTCAAACGATAAGTCGTTCACGATGAGCGGATTTGATTGGGATTATGGTGGCAGAGTAACTAATTGGAACGGGGGCAAATTGCAGAAGGTATTTTTGCAGCCAAGCTCATCAGTGATGGTTCAGTTCGCATACGGGTCAGGACAGTCCGTACCAAGTGAGCTTTACGGTGATCGGGAGATACCATCAAGCAACCCTGCAATGCAAAAGTTGAATCCCACGGTGGACTCGATTGCCATATCCTTCGACCAGTCGAAATCCAGGCAGTCAAAATAACCCTTCCCGGGTGTCTCCGCCCCTACCATCAAAACGAATGTGGTGCGGCTGCGCCATCAATCATCACGACTTGTTCACAACTGGAAACATAGACTAGTTCTGTCGACCCCCAATGCAACCAGGACAGCGCTAGCAGGTCCTACCGGGGGAGCGGTCGCACACACTTCCCAACGGGAGCCGTGTGCTCGTTGTCAGCCTTAGTACCCCAGGAGCGAAGCCCGGATGAATAAAATTACGCGCTATCAAAAACTACTTACATTGTTCATTCTCTTTACACTGACTTCAGTGAACCTTCCTGCTAATTCAGTTGGTACGGTTGCCGGCGGCAACGCCAGTCTCCGCATAGGAAATGTCACACCCAGCAGCCTTGCCAAAGCAATTGCCGAGGCAAAACAGATATTTCAGACTAATCCGAGACAGATTGTAGTTATAGATCTCCCACCGGGGAAATTTGATCTCTCAAAAGGAACAGAGGGGCGCGGGACCATCGATGTTAGCGACATCGCGCCTGGACCTGGAGGCTGGCTCATTTTTCGTGGTGCCGGTGCCGAGAATACAATCCTTACCTTTAGTAAAGACGCTACATGGATCTATGGTAACAATGCGCATAGAGTCGCGTTCCAGAGTATGCAGATGACGGGAGACAAACCTGCTGTCAGTCAAGGACACGTTGTATCAGTTGGCCTTGGTAAAGTTGTTCTCGATATTCAACCCGGATTCCCCTCTCCCGGGGCAATTTACAATCCGGGCAGGACCTACGGCCGGTGGCTCAGGCAGTACACTGACAGTAGAACCGATCCTCGGATGATTCAAGACGCTGTGATTCCGATGAACGAACAGGTCCGGTGGGAGACCACTACGCAAATATCGGGCAACCGGTGGCAGATGAATCTATACTATCCAAAGCAAGTGGCTCCTTATCGTCCAGGAGACCTAATCGGCATCAAGTCGAAGCAGACAGGAAACACCTATTTCTTTTACAATAGTTCTGATATCACGTTTGATCATGTGCAATGGAAAGTGAAATCCAGAGGCGTGTTCCGCGGAGGAACTTCAAGGGTGACAATCTCCAATTGCCGCGTTGACCGCTCGGATCCGATTAACGGTCAAACACAATGTATGTCAACGCCAGACGGCGGTCCGCAACTCGGGCAGCCAGACGATGCTCCGACCGGCGGTCATCGCGTTGAGAATTGCGTGTTCGTGGCAACAGGCGATGATTCGGTTGCATTCTTCAAAGCCAGCGGCTCGGTCTCCAATTGCCGCATCCGAGATTCATTTGCCCGAGGCATTCTGCTTTACCAGAGCCCGAATGTTCGTTTAACTGACAATGAGGTTGTTCGTTGTCCGATTTTAAACATGCTGTAGAAACGATCCACAGCACAAATTGCAGATTTCGTCCCGCATCAGGTAAGCAAGGATCCAATCGTAATCGGTTGGGTCTTTGCGTTTAAGGTAATTGATAAGTCGAGCGTGACGCGTACCGCTCTAACGAGCGGTGTTCTGCAGAGGACGCCGTTCGGAAGCTTGCTTGCCCAGAATGCAAAACGGAACATCCTGTCCGTTCGGGACCACGGCCACAAATTCGTTGAGAAACTCACATGTATAGTGATCGCACCACTTTCGGTGATGCCCAACCGAACCGACCATCACGACTTGTTCACGAACACACAACTAAACTATCCCTGTAGATCCCCAATTGCCAACGAGAACGGCAATTGCCTGTCGTGGTGGTGAGCGATCGCACACACTCCATGCGAGAGCTATGTACATTACCAACCTTACAGCAAGCATCAGGAGTAAGAAGTCGATGGATAAAATTATGCGCTATCAAAAATTACTTACATTGTTTATGCTCCTAACACTGTTATCAGGGAACCTTCCTGCTAATTCAGTTACTGGTTTTAACGCTAGTCTCCGCGTGGGAGATGTCTCACAAAGCAGCATTGCCAGAAGAATTGCCGACGCAAAGGGAATTTTTCAAACTAATCCGAGAGCAGTTGTAGTCATAGATCTCCCTGCTGGCACATTCGATCTCTCAACAGGGACACAGGGTAATGGGACAATCGATGTCAGCGGTGTGCAGCCTGGACCGGGAGGCTGGCTCATTTTTCGTGGTGCTGGTGCCACCAGAACAATCCTCACCTTTAATCGAGATTTTACTTGGATCTATGGTCGCAATGCGCATAGAGTCGCATTCCAGAACATGCAAATGACCGGGCACAAACCCACTGTCAGTCAGGGACACGTTGTGTCGGTTAGTCGGGGCAAGGTTGTTCTCGATATCCAGCCCGGATTTCCTTCACCGAAGCAAATTTTCAACGCTGGTAGGGTCGGCCCATGGCACGGCCGATTCCTCAGACAATATACGAACGATAGAATCAATCCTCGGATGATTCACGACGCTGTGATTCCGGTAAACACGCAGGTTGCGTGGGCTACCACCCAACAACTTGCAGGCAGTCGGTGGCAGATGAATCTCATCAATCCCAATGAGGTGGCTCCTTATCATCGAGGAGATTTGATTGGCATCAAGTCTAAGCAGACGGGAAACACATATTTCTTTTACCAGAGTTCTGATATCACATTTGATCATGTGCAATGGAAAGTGAAATCCAGAGGGGTGTTCCGCGGAGGAACTTCAAGGGTGACCTTCTCTAATTGCCGCGTTGATCGCTCGGATCCGATTAACGGTCAAACACAATGTCTCTCAACGCCAGACGGCGGTCCGCAACTCGGGCAGCCAGACGATGCTCCAACCACCGGTCATCGCGTCGAGAATTGCGTATTCGTGGCAACCGGCGATGATTCGGTTGCATTTTTCAAAGCCAGCGGCTCGGTCTCCAACTGCCGCATCCTGGATTCATTTGCCCGAGGCATTCTGCTTTACCAGAGCCCGAATGTTCGTTTGACTGACAATGAGGTTGTTCGTTGTCCGATTTTGAACATGCTGTAGAAAGTTGGACTGAATTTCTCGCCATACAGGGACGTAAGGACTCAGTCATTATTGTTTGAGTCCTTGCGCTTTAGAAATTAGGCGCGAACCTACGTCGAAAATTCACATCTGCAAGACATGATGGTCACCACATCCGGTGGCGCCGCTGCTCAATTAATCATCACGACTTGTTCATAAACACAAAACTAGACTATGCACATCGATCCCCAATTGCCAACCATGATGGCACTAGCCTGTCCTTGCGGGGAGCGGTCGCACATACTCCAAGTGGGAGCGATGTGGTCATTACCAATCTTACCAGGAGCGAAATCCGGATGGATAAAATTATGCGCTATCAAAAACTACTAACATTGTTCATGCTCTTAACTCTGTTTTCCGGGAACCTTCCCGCTACGGGGTTCAATGCTAGTCTTCGTGTTGGAAATGTCTCACAAAGCAGCATTGCCAAAGCAATCGCCGAGGCAAAAGTGATTTTTCAGGCTAATCCGCGACAGACTGTAGTTATAGATCTCCCAGTTGGGAATTTTGATCTCTCAAAAGACATAAAGGGACACGGGACAATCGATGTCAGCGGCGTGCAGCCCGCACCTGGAGGTTGGCTCATTTTTCGTGGTGCCGGTGCCGCCAAAACAATCCTCACTTTCAATCGAGATGTCACCTGGATCTATGGGATGCAAACAAATAGGGTCGTGTTCCAAAATATGCAAATGACCGGACACAGGCCCGCTGTCAGCCAGGGTTACGTTGTGTCGGTTGGTCTGGGAAGAGTTGTTCTCGATATTCCGTCCGGATTTCCCTCACCCGGGGAAATTTACAACCCTGGCCGGATTTCCGGCGGCCGGTGGCTACGGCAATACACGAACAGTAAAACCGATCCTCGGATGATTGAAGACCCTGTGATTCCGATGAACAGGCAGGTTGGGTGGGACAGCACCACGCAAATCGCGGGCGGACGGTGGCAGATGAATCTGACCAAACCGAATCTGGTGGCTCCTTATCATCCCGGAGATTTGATTGGTATCACGTCGAAGCAGACGGGAAACAATTACTATTTTTTTCAAAGTTCAGATATCATATTTGATCATGTGCAATGGAAAGTGAAATCCAGAGGGGTGTTCTGCGGAGGAACTTCAAGGGTGACTTTTTCTAATTGCCGTATTGACCGCTCAGAACCGATTAACGGTCAAACACAATGTCTCTCAACGCCAGACGGCGGTCCACAACTCGGGCAACCAGAGGATCTTCCAAGCACCGGTCATCGCGTGGAGAATTGCGTATTCGTGGCAACAGGCGACGATTCGGTTGCTTTTTTCAAAGCAAGCGGCTCGATTACCAATACGCGCATCCGCGATTCGTTTGGTCGAGGCATTGTTCTCTATCAGAGCCCAAACGTTACCCTGACTAACAATGAGGTTGTACGTTGCCCGATTTTGAACTTTCTGTAGAAATACTCCACAGTTGAAAGTCGGACTGAATTTCAAGCCATACATGGTCGTAAGGATTCAATCGTTATCGGTTGAGTCCTTGCGTGCGAATTTCATTGTCATTGACCAGAGTTTGCTCGCCACCCTAAATACATTCCGCCTGATGTATAGAAGCGGTCGGTCTCCAGCACGGTAATATGAGCGTTACGAAGGGCCTCAGCCATTTGATCGGAGAGCTTGCTTATGCGGACAATTTTCAGGTTCTTTATGCGTAGAATGGACTTAATCACGGCCGGCGTAACAGCTGTGTTCCTGATGTCCAGTCTTGTCAAACTCGAACTCATTGAAAGCGCAGCAATTCCATCATCTGTGACGGTGGTGCCTGAAAGGCCTAGCACAGAGAGCGAGGGCATTCTTGCCAGATGGTGCATTGATGCATCGGTGATCGGTGTTTGACTGCAATTGAGTTCCTTAAGACGGGGCAGTCCTGCTATCTGCTGTACTCCTTGATCTCCGAATCGAGTATCTTCCAATCCTAGCGCTTCCAGCGTTTGCATCTTGCTCAGGAATTCTCCGCTTTGATCGGTTATTGCGGTGCCACTAAGTCCCAAAATTTTCAGCGGCAGACCGCAGATGTTTCTGATGCCTGCGTCGCCAATGTGATCGCCGCTAAGATCCAGATGAACCAACTTCGAAGCTCGTTGGAGATTGAGCAATCCGGCGTCCGTGATCGGCGTGGCTCTAAGGAACGCGGTAGTGATATTGCTGGACGCAAGAAGCGCTAGGCCTTTATCGGTAATATTCGAGCCGGGAAGAGCAATTATTCTAAGCGACGGGAATTGCTGGATGGCATATGCCAAGACACGATCATCTGTCTTGCTTTTGATAATTTGCAACGACATGCAATCCGAAACAGATGACAATTCTTCGATTGCCGCCGTGCTGGATGGCAAATTAGAAGCGACAAATCGCTTTGTCCAGTATTTCGGCAAGTGACTGCCTTGAACTATCGTGTCGGTAGTCGCCGCTGGCTTATTGAATAACGAGGCACCAGACTCGGCCTCTTGAATCACAGTGCCTCCGCTCGCCGGTGCTTCACTTGTGACTGGAGCAGCAGGAACGGCTTTGGTCTCGAGAACATTCGATGGTGTGGTAGCAGAGGATGCCGCCCGGTTATCGGGCAAGCGCCCAGCGCTTCGTTTTGCGAAAGCGCTCGTCTGCATTCCAGTAGGCGCTGACTGCAGCTGACCTTTGCTTTTTTGCTGTTGCGCATTTTGCGGCAAGTGATTGCGTTGAATCCCCAGGTCTGATATCGACGAGCCGGTTTTTGTATTCCTCTGCGCCGATGCTGCATCAGGCTTGGACGTCTTTCGGTTTACGTCCGGGCTCAGAGTATCAGGTCCAGCAAGGACGGAGCTTGGCGGTTCACCAAGTGCTGGCTGCAACCGGCTTTCGCTCTGTTGAAACCCCGCTGTTCCCGATAACCAAAACAGAGCGGCGATCAAAAAGCAAGACAATAGCACCGCGCATGAGACTTTTGCTGCCGTGCCTTGATTGTTCAGTGTCGATAGCAAAGGAAGCCTGCGATTAGCCGGCGTTTCAATTTTCAAAACATGCGCAGCCTGCAACGCGGTCTTTAAGTCAAAGCAGTTTTGAAATCTGTCAGCAGGGTCCTTCTTTAAGCAGCGCAGAAAGATATCTTCCAGAACCGGCGAAAAATACAGATCCGGGCGTACTTCCGATGGACGCTTGGGAGTTTCCGCTATGTGATGGTGCATTGCCTCGTAGGTGTTGTCGGCCTGAACCGGTTGCCGCCCCGTGAGCATGAAGAGAGCAACCAAACCCAGGCAATATATGTCAGACCTGGCATCAATCAGATTGGTCTGGCATTGTTCTGGACTCATGTAAGCCGGAGTACCCAAAACGTTACCTGTACCGGTCAAAGAGCCCATTCCGTCCAGGCATTTAGCCAGTCCGAAATCCATTATTTTTACAAAGCCTGAGTCCAGCAGCAGTATATTGCTGGGTTTAAGGTCCCTGTGTATCAGCTCTTTCTTATGTGCATGATCCATGGCGTCACACATCTGGCAGATAATATCTACCGTGCGGCGGCTCGATATCTGGCCTTCAAAGCCCACAAGAACATCGAGCGTAGAACCCTCGAGATATTCCATGACTATGAATGGCTGTCCATTGGCCAACACGCCGAAATCGAACATCGTCGTTATATGGGGATGATTCAGACTGGCTGTTACCAAGGATTCTCGCTGGAATCGCTTGGTGCTGACTTCATCTCTGCGCAAATGGTAATGCAGAACTTTAATGGCCACCGGACGCCGAAGTTGCCTGTCCTGGGCGAGATAGACGGAACTCCAACCACCCACGCCAATGACGGATTCGACAGCGTAGCGGCCGGCAATAACCGATCCAATCACTCGATCGCTATCTGCAACAATCAACTTGCCGGCATCATTGAGACAGATCCGGCCTTCGTGCGTGGCTGGGTACTCCGTCGAGCATAGCTCGCACCGTAGAACCCATTCAACTGGTTTGGGTAGAACCTCATCGGCCATAGTGCGGTCTATATGCCCGATGGCGAACTCGCTTTAACCAATTCCCAAAGACTCCTGCTCAGTTGGGCGCTGTGTTTTCAAACCCAACGGCGGGTGGTATATGGATTGTGCCAGAAAGTGCTCTATGAAAGGCTCAATAAATAATCTATGTCCAAGATATTGATCGTTGAGGATGATAACGCCTTGTGTCATGTACTTTCGGAAGGACTGAAAGCTGACTATTCAATCGAGATTGCTCATGATGGCTCAGAAGCAAGGGAGAAAGTCCTGCAATATGTCTATGATTTGATCATCTTGGACTGGGAGCTGCCGTTTATTGATGGTATTAGTTTGTGCGAGCAGTTCAGAGCCAAGGGCGGGCATTCACCAATATTGATGCTGACGGCTCGCTCTAGGCTCGATGAGAAGGAAACCGGGTTCGATGCCGGTGTTGATGATTACCTTACCAAGCCGTTCGAGCTAAGAGAGCTTAGATCGCGGATCAAGGCTTTGCTCAGGCGCCCGCGGGAGCTCTTGAACGAGAGCGTGGTGTACGGGAATTTGGTGCTCGACATTCATGGCCGCCAGGTGACTAAAGACGGATGTGAGATTCATCTGTCACCCAAAGAGTTTGACCTGCTGCAATACTTCGTTCGCAACCGTGGAACTGTATTGAGCGCGGAGCACTTATTGAATGCTGTTTGGACAGCCGACGAGGCCGTTGGAACTGATACGGTTCGCACGCATGTAAAAAACCTTCGAGCTAAAATTGGAAACAAGGAACAACCTTCGCTCATCTCGACGGTGTTTGCCGTCGGGTACAGGTTTGACTCTCCGCAATGATCAGTGGGTTTCCATGAACGGTGCGACTGATACTAAAAGCGCGGGGGACGAAAGACGTTCGTTCGATTACGGTCGCCTGAGGTCTTGGTATCTGGCGACACTACGAAAGCGCATCGTCGACTTGATCGAGTCTGGTGCTTTAACGCCGTCTGCACGTATCTCGGCGGATCGCGAAGCGATGTACAAGCTAATAGCTGATGCCTCCGTAAAGGACCAGGCGACTGTGCACCAGGAAGCAGCCGCCCTTCCCACCAGCGGCAAAACGCTGCTTATCGCACTCATCGTATTGCCATTTCTGTGCCAGATTCCCATTGCCTTTGTGCTCATCGGCTGGCGGGAAGCCATGCCAGCTGGAGCGTGGTGGTCACTAATGTGCATGACCATAATTGGATCACTTCTATCAACATTTGCCTTGGTGAGCTTGTACGAGCAATTGGCGGGTCGAATTGAACGTTATATCCAGTCTCGCCTGAGCTGTTTATTCGCGGCAGGCAGCCTTGTCCCCCGGTATGAGCGGCCTGGAAGCCTAAGACTTGGTGCTCTGGATGAAATGGTCAAATTTTTATGCGACCTTGTTTTGCAAGAAGCAGAAAGGGAGCATGCAATAGCCGATTATGCTTTGGATTTCTTCTGCGCCCTTGATCCTCAGGGGAGATTTTGCGCGGCCAGCCCCTCTTCCAGCGAGTATTTTGGTCTTTCGCCTGCTGAACTGCAAGGAAAGCACTTTTGCGATTTCGTTTATGGAGCAGATTTTGAAAAAACAATTAGAACCATAGCTGCGATCTCAAAGGCGAGTGGTGCCATTCCTTTCGAGACCAGAATCAAACATCAAAACGGTGCGATCATTGATGTGGCCTGGCATGCGGAGTGGTCCAGAAATGAGGCGGCCTGTTTTTGTATCGGAAAGAATATTTCTAGTCAAAGGCGTCTGGAGCGAACCAAGCAGGAATTCATTTCGATGGTCGGCCACGATTTGAAGACTCCCATTACATCGATCGATTGCACGTTGGAGCTGCTGGCAGATGGAGCGACAGATGGACACCAGCTGCTAGTCGAAAATGCACGCGGGAGTATCGCCGATCTGCTCAGGCTGATCAACCAGATTCTCGAACTGGAGCGCATGGAGGACGGTCAGATGCCGATAACGAAACAAAAAACGGAGCTGTCGTCGGTGTTAAATCGTTCAGTCGGTTCGGTTGCTTCCTATGCCCAACGGGAAGAGCTGGAGATTACTGTGGCGGCAACTGATCTTTCAGTAAGTGCTGACGCGGAAAAATTGCAACAGGTAGTAATCAATTTGCTTGCCAATGCAATCAAGTTTTCGCCGAAGAACAGTTCCATCTCAATCAGTGTTGTGATGCAGGAGGGTTCGAAAGCCCTGGTGAGCATAAGTGATGAAGGACCGGGAATTCCCATTGAGTATCACGAAACGATTTTCGAGCGCTTTCAGCAGGTCTCGGCGCGTGACAGGAGCTACGGCAGCGGGCTTGGACTTTCGATTTCTCGCGCCATAATTCAGGCTCACGGCGGCACTATCGGCGTTGACAGCGAACCGGGGAAGGGAAGTACCTTCTGGTTCACAGTGCCTCTGACCGGCCGGTAGCAATCGAGGCATTGCTCGAAATGGGTGTCGACGGTTCTCCGTGGCGTTGATGCGCGCGATTCAACAGCACCTCCACGACTTGTTCACAAGCGACTCGTTAGAGTACAGACAAGGTTGATGACTGAGCCGGTGTGTAACGTTCTAGCCGTCTGGCAGGCGCATGCTCAATCTTGATTTACCTTGAAGGTAGGAGCTGAACATGGTGCAAACTCCAAAGCGGGTAGCGGCAAAAAGGCAAGAGGTACGCAGCAGCACAGGCAGCATGCTCTTATTGGGTTTTCTCTGCCTTGCCTTGCTCCTGCCGCTGTGTCTTCTCAGTGGTGTTGTTCTAACTGAGCTTAACCTTTGTCGGGGCCGACACATCACTGCGGTTGAGGCAGCCAGCCTAACTGCAGCTAGCGATCTGACGCGAATTGTAGTAAACGATCCATACTTCGGCTATATCGCGTTGACTGATTTCGCTCCGACGCAAGTTTCTACCCGGGCCGAGGATGGAGAGCCGCTGCCGGTTCTGGGAATCAATACGCTCTGGGCGACATGCCGAAATGAGCTCATTATCGCCGATTTGATCGACAATGAGGTGCTGCGAGACATGGCCAATGCCGACATAGAGCAAGCGCGCCGGGCAACTAAATTACTAACCGATACTCTTTCTGCTGCGCTGCGTCCCGGGTCTGTTGGAAAATTTCACGATCGTGACGGCGCTGTCGTTTGCCCTTACGAGCACACAACGCGAATACTTTTGGCGAATTCAAATCAGTTTCCAGTCGAAGGTACGCCCAAAGTGGGATCGTTGAAGCTGAGTCTGGGATGGTTGGACGATGCTTGCGACAGCGGCACGCAGCTTCCACAGCCGCTGGATATGGCTAAATTATCCAAGGATCAGAAATTCGGTGAGAACTATCGGGCATTCGTCAATGTCCCGGCAAGTGGACAGAACTTCTACTTTGCTGCTCTCGGACAGCAACCTGCCTTGGTCAACGGCAAACGCTTTAGACTTCCCGACGGCAAGCGCGTGTGCTCCATTGTTCGTGCCGAAGTCGATCTTTTATTGCCTCAACAGAAGGCAATGCAATTGATTGCCGGAAAAAGTGAGGTGAGCATTCGGGCGGCCGCATGTGCGGAACCGAGAGCTAATGCTGATATCAGTGTCCCTGGCATCTTACGCCTCAGTTTCGAAGACGGGTTGGTGCCGAGACTTTCATCAATACAGGATTTGCTCAATAACCATATTTTGAGCAGCTCGCGGACGGACGTTTTGACTGCACAAGATGGGGACTATCCGACCGATCATGGATCACGACTCTCTCTGACCGATGGCACTGACGGCAGTCGTTCAATGACTTCCATTGTGGCGTTGGGATTGTTCGATTGGCTGAGATCAACTCACAACAAAGCTCGCCTTGATTCAGTCCTTTCAATGATCGCTTCGCCCTTTTCGGAAGAAAAGCTTTTTCACTCTGGCGAAACTCAAAGGCTTGTTCTAAATTATGAGCTTGATGGTCATGGCAATGTGCTCAGAACTGATCAAGCGCAAAACCCATTTCTGGATGAAGTTGTTTCGCAAAATCAAAAGTGTGCAAGTAAAGTTGATGCGTATGTGTTGAATGGTACTCACTGGACAATGTATTTCCGAGATCAAGTTCGTAATTTGGGCACCGCAACCGGTGGCAAGCATGCCGGTGAAGCGATGCCACCGAATCCGTTGAACTGGTGTGAGTTACCATTTTACGGAGGGAATGAAACCCGAGCTGGTGAAAGGCTGAAGGGGGGCACGGCTCGCGGAGTCACTCTCAATGGGAATTCAGAAGGTTGCCCGGAAGGCAGCGGTGGCATCTCCGTGCAAAGTGCAGAGTTTCGAAACCGCGACGGCACTGCCTTGCCTACCCAGCCCAGAAAGACTTTCTACTCCGGAGGGCTAGCTGTGGAATTCCGATTTTTGCAGTGTGCTTTTGCGCAAGGAGATGGCTAGAATGCAACGAAGTCAGAGATCAGGTGAACGATGGCGCAGTGCTAGTGATGCTCGGTCGAAACGAGGAGCCGCGCAGTTAGTGGAATTTGCAGCGGCCTTAGGTCTCCTTCTGCTTGCGGTTATCTTGCCAATTGCAGCTGCCGGCCGCCTGCTCACCACTCTTGCGGTTGGACAATACATCGCAGCGTATGCAGTAGACCCTGTGTCTAAGGCTGTTTCTTATGACGGTGCTCTGGCCTCGTGTGTCGACGAAGTCAAAGCATTCACTCAATCTGGATTTGGATCTTTAGCTCAGATACGACCGGTGGCTGGTTATCGATGCTCAGGCGCCGACTTGTTCGTTGATATAAGAGACAAGCTGTCGGATCACGTAGTAACAATTGGGCCCAACGTACCTTATGTTGGCGTCATCGATCGGGAGAAGAAAACGTACTCTTACAGGCTAGTTGTTCATTTTGCGACCGGCTTGTCTTTGCCTCCAGTGCTTCGATGCCCGGGTATCGACTATGTCAATAAACCCCTCGTGTTGAACTTTACAGCAAGCAAACTTGTCGAACATCCGGACGGGATCTGCGTTTGTTTGTGTACCTTATCAACTCAAGGAGGACGTCCATGAAGGCAACTGGTTACCCTGGGAGCGCATGCGTCCCGCCTGCTTTTAAGCAGAGAGCAGCGGGCAGGATGCCCGCGCTCCCGGGGCGACAGCAGATGACCATCTATGCACGTTCTGCAGGGCCGACAGGTCGTACTAAGAATGGGCAAGCACTGCTGGAGGTGGTATCGCTGCTGGTGGTTCTGTCGGTGTTGTTCTTGATGCTCGTAGATGGTTGCATATTTGTCTGGGCTTTAGGGCTTAGCAACGAAGCCTGTGCAACAGCGTGTCGGGCTGCATCAATGGGCCCTCCGGAGGCGTTTCAGTGCGGTGCGCCGAAAAGAAATGCCGAGTCTGCATTAGCAAATTTGGCAGCTAGGCACGGGCTCGTCCGAGTCATGCCTACGTGCCAGGTCTCTGAGTCTATACGGAAGCCATTACCGGTGAGGGCGTTTGGAGGAGTAGTTGATGGAGACGTTTCGGTGGTAACCACTGTAACCGCGTTCCTGCCATTCACTTGTAACGTGCTCAGGTGCGGACCAATCAGCATGTCCCGGGCGCAGAAGTATGCATACAGTTGGGCGCTCACTCCGCACGTGACGTCTCCCAATAAAGTTTAAGTGCGCTGTTTTGTCGCGACGATTCCAAATTTTAATTCTTATGGACGTATGAACTGTTGGTCCCTTTGCTAGCCAGATTCACTGAAGATAAAATGACGCAGTTCTCGGACATGGGAGCTAGCGACAGTTCGCCGCATCGTCTCGTGCGACTCGCTAGTTCCGAGTATGTTGATGGTGCCTTCCCAGCAAATGACATTATCAATGATGGCAGCATTGTATTGAATGCCGCTGCGCTGAATTACGGTGATGAGTAGCCGATGTGCATCAGTAATGATGTTCTGCGAATCGGACTGCATATGCGGAATTTGCTCATTCGGCGGTCTCGTATACACGATCACGTTACGCCCTTGTGCCGCCAATCGCGCCAGTTCCGTCATAATCTGGCGCGCTCGTTCAGTGTCCAGGAATGGACTGATAATCTCAACGCTGGTTTTTGCCTGTGTGAAATCCGCCAAAAGACCTTCGTAGAATTCGGACTCATGGACCGGCGCGCCTTCAACTGGCGGTTGTTTTTTGTCTTGTGTCTCTCGCCTTGTGTCTGGCCTCGTCCGCGTCGATATGTCTGCTTTCATCGCTTCGTTGAGAGTAGTTCTTTCTTGCCGTAGTTCTGCGAGTTTTTCAACGATTGTGTTGGGATCAAGCCCTTCGAGGAGAATGCCATCTTCCAGCTTGGAATACAGTTCGTGTAACTCTTGAGCATTGTTTCTCGTGTTTTCATCGATGCGCTCGATCTCTTTGGTCGAACTATCAACACTAAGCCGTAGCGATCCTATTCGTATTCGAGCATTTTTGATGAGTCCTTTCAATTGCTGTTCTTCGACGACGCCGATAGGTCGATCACCGCTGCTCAGTATCGCTTCGTAATTCTGAATTTCAGCGGAGACCAAGTCTAGTTGATTCAAGATTTCTATTTTCTGAGTTTGTAACTCGATTTTTTTCAGCTCTGATCGTCCGTCCTGAAGTTTCTCCAAATGCTTGATGCGCTCGCAAAGAGCGAGGAACTGTTCGCATTGCTGTATCTGCGTGCGTAATTTAGCCAGGGTAGGATTCATTTGAAGATCGTCAGGTCCGGTTAGTCCAGTATTATAGTTTACCCAATGATGCTCACTCATTCGAGGTATTTGGTCCGATCGGAAAGTGATGTGATTGCTTTGCGAAAATCGCTCAAGCACTAGATTGCGGAGCAAAGCACAAACCCGATTTATTGCGAATCAACGGTTTGGATAACTTGATCGTCAAATTAAGCACGCAGGGCAATCAACCTAGTTGCCCGGAGCCAAGTGCGAGCTTATCAGACCACGACACGATCTGTTCAGCGGCATGAGCCGGCTCGTCTCCTGACACCTCTAGTTTAAACGGCGAGAAAGCTTGAATGTGTTTCAGATACAACGGATCATAGTAGTCGGTCAAAAGCGCACGGATGCCGGAATGTAAGTCGCCAGAGAGCACGAACTCCTTTATCTCTTTTGCCTTTTCAGACCCGAGTCGCTCTTTAAGGTCAGCCAAAAGATCTAGCGCGTCTTCTAGTTCGCTCGGTGTGTTGGTCAGTAGGTAATCAGAGATGATACGTTCCACACGTTTTTCAAGTGTGCCGGTGATTAGGACCGGCATGCCGGACTTAATGCGTGAATAAATGCAATCCGGTAAAGAAACGCGTCCGACCCTTCTGCTTTCAGCCTCCATGAAGACGACATCGGTGCCCATCTCCCGTAATTGCTGCCACACAAATGCATCAAAATTCTTTTGAGTTGGTTGGTGCGGTAGCCCCATGCTGCCAAAGGCAGAACCTCGGTGACAGGCAAGGTCCTCAAGATCAAGCACCCGCAAATCGCGGCACCTGAGTTCTTTCAATATCTCTGTCTTGCCGACCCCAGTCAATCCATGCAGTACCACAGGGATGAAATGATACTTGTCGGCTGCAAAGTCATTGAGCATATGTTTGCGCCAGCTTTTGTAGCCACCCTTTAAACGGAAGCAGTCGACCCCAGCCATACTAAGCAAACTCGCTACTGATTCACTTCGCAGTCCACCGCGCCAGCAATACACGACTGTAGCCTGTCCATGCAATGTTCGTAGTGCGAGAATTTCGTCGATCATAGATGGAATCTTGGGAGCGATCAATTTCAGCGCATGACGCCGCGCGACCACTTCACCTTCGTCCTTGTAGATGGTGCCAACCACGGCACGCTCTTGATCTGTTAACAGCGGAATGTTTATAGAATCTGGCAAACGCTCAGCTTCATGTTCGCATGGGGATCGCACATCGATCAGTAGCGGATTTTTCAGACTGATCAGCTGTTCTACGGTCAATTCACGCCAGCCCATAATCCCTCTTCTTCTAGCGCCTCGAATTCTATCCTATAAGTGCGGCCACCGCTCATTTCTTCGAATATCTCCGGAGAATCAAGTCAATTAGCACGCAGCAGGTATGTTAAACACCTGGTGCAGGATCTCTGTCGAAATAGAGTAGAAACAAAAGAGCATCAAGCGGATCTGCTTGATGCTCTTCCATGCGAAATGGGTTTTTATTGTTTTTCTATCTTGTTCGATGGGTTGGCTGGGCGATCAATGAAGTTCTCATAAATGGGCTTAACCGGATCCGGACGGAGCCTTTCGTAGCGGTCGAATTTGGGTGGTGCCATCAGCATTCTCAGCGCCTGTTCACCGGTTAGAGCTTGTGCCGGACGATCATATTGCATAAAAGGAGTATGGCTTCCGTTCGTGGTGCCGTCGCTTCCAACTGTGAGATGTGTGAAAGGTCCCGACTTGGAGCCCGTCATATCCATCTTTAGGCGAACAAAATTGTTGCCCTGGTCGTCAGTGCCGCTTTCCCAGCCCACGTGCACGTTCGGATTGGTTTTGGCCATCTGTTCCCTGGCAGCATTGAGTATGCGGTCCATTGATCCAGGATTTTCCGCAATTGTGCTGAGCATTTCTTGCATGCCTGCAATATCTTGCTTACCAATGGCTGCAGTTAGACCGTTGAGGATTAGATTCTCTGTGCGGCTAAGAGGGATTTCCTTGGTTTTGAACTTGTCGGCGAAGTCTAGTACTTTGAGTTCACCCAATGCATCGCCGACCTTGGCTGAACGCGCCGCCTGATCGCCGATTTGTAATGATGGTAATTCTCCGGCAGCCGCTTGAGCGGTCCTGGCGTTGTCGGCAGTATTGGCTTCGTTTACGGGATTGGCGGAACGAATCGCGTTGACCTCTTTCATGATGCTGTCCAATCCGTCAGCTACTGAGCCGCTGGCACCAGGCTTTTCGAGGATTGGTATGTCTTGTGGTGGTTGTGGTTGTTGAGTCATTGTTAGAAACCTCTGGCAGAGTTGATGCTGACAGCATAATTCGGCGGATTCATGCATTTAACGACCGCAGGTGCACCCGAGCAATCGGCTTTGCACGAAGGGCGATCGTGTGTTTACACAGTGCCGAGTGCATGTTCCTTCTTAGTCGTGCGAGTGCCTGTGATGTAGATCCGGATAGTGCGGATGTTTGTGAGTTACTGCCTGGTGCACATGCACGTGGCTGTGCGGCTCACCCGCAGGATCATCGGAGCGATGCTCGTGTTGGTGATGATCATCGTGCGCGTGACTGTGCTCGTGAGTCATTTCCATGTGATGGTGGTGATGCTCATGATCTTCCGTCAGGTGCAGCCAAACGCCTGCAGCCATGAGGATTGCAGCTAGCCCCGAGTTAGCCATGAATGGCTCGTGCAGCAGCAACCACGAAACTACTGCTCCGACAAAGGGTGCTGTTGAGAAATACGCGCCTGTTCTTGCTGTCCCGATGGAGCGAAGTGAAATGATATAAAAGACAAGGCTTATCCCGTAAGTGCACAGACCAAGCACCACAATTGTTGCCACAGCTGCAACTGGTGGCATTGAGGCACCAACAACAAGACCAAGGATCACGTTGCACGTCCCTGCGATAAGTCCTTTGAGTGCTGCGATCTGGACAGGATTAGCAGCTGAGATATTGCGAGTCATATTATTGTCTATCGCCCAGCAAAAGCAGGCACCGGCAACTGCTAAATTGCCGAGCAGCGCGCGCTCATTGAGCGAGCCAGACGAGAGAAGAACGCCGCCTGCGGTGATACAGACCATACCGACCAGGACTCTTCTGTTCCAGTGCTCCTTGAAAAACCTCCAGGCGATCACTGCCGTGAGTACCCCTTCCAAATTCAGAAGAAGGGATGCCGAGTAGGCGGTAGTTTGCGAGAGTCCAAACAACAGTAAAATTGGGGCAGCAATACCACCGAAAACGATCGCGCAGGCCAGCCATGAATAGTCACTGCGCGATAGACCAGGTTCGCGACCGCGACTGCGTTCCTTTGTAATCAGGTACCAACAGCCCAGTCCGATTCCCGAACCTAGGTAGAGGAGACCGGCCATCAATGTAGGAGAAGTAGTGCCAAGCAAGAGCTTTGTGAACGGGGTGCTCAAGCCGAACAGAACCGCGGCAATTAGCCCATACAACCAAGGAATTCGGCTCATTTACGGGGTGACCTGTTAATTTTCCATCTATCTATTATAGACAATAGATGTTCTGTCGACGTCAGTAGTCTGCACGCCGACGTTTAGAAGAGATTCGGACATGGTGATGCTTTCATAGCCTTATACTCTGCCGTCCGTCCTGTTTTTAATGATTAGTCATACGCGCAATTGAAGTGCGATTGCTTCGTGTGCTTCGTGTGCTGCGTGTGCTGCGCGCCGGATGCTGGATGGTGAGAAATACATCCTGATTGCGAGGATGTTTTCGTGGATCAGAGATCGAACTAGGGAAAAGATGCTTCACTGTATACAGTGTCAGTAGTCGGCGTGTGGCGTTCATCGGGATCGCGTAGTCCTGAGGAGAAAGTCTAACGACTGTGGGTTTCCACTATGTAAGCTCATGTTTCCACGGCTACTGAGGTTACGGCCGATGCTCCACAATGTGAAGTGGAACACATTGCAGTCATCCGGTGGAGACCGAACCGGCTGAAACGAATTTCGCATTCTCTCGCCTTCAAAGCCAAGGAAGCCACGGCTTGTCTTCCGGTTTGAGTGCGTCTGCGGTCAGCTTACTAGTTCAGTCTAGGCAGCGAAGCGATGCCAGCTTCGTTGTCGAAGAAGTCCGCTGGCGTGATCAGCGGAACTGATTTCCTGTCGGCGGCGGCAAAAACTACGTAAGAGCCACCACCATAACTAGGCATAGGCAGTCAGTCGAAAACCGGTAACCCCAATCAAAACGCACGAAGCGTGCAGCTAAATGCAAAGGCAGTCCTATTATGACTCACAAAACTCAGGTATTGATTGTCCTTTCTTTAGCGTTCTCGGTGTCATTGTTTTGGCAATGGACAGCTTCAGCTGACAACAATTCGCACGGGCACAACTCCGGCGGCGGTCACCATCAGGGGGGTGGCGCCAATCCCGGCAACGGACAGGGTGGTGGCAGACCGCAAGGCGCCAATCCGGGCGGTGGCTTCCAGGGTGGTGGCGCCAATCCTGGCTCGGGCTTCCAAGGCGGTGGCGTCAACCCGGGCGGTGGCTTCCAGGGTGGTGGCAAGCTGCCGGGGCTCAATCCAGGCGCAGTCTTTCAAGGTGGTGGCAAACTGCCAGGACTCAATCCAGGCACGGGCTTCCAGGGCGGTGGCAAACTGCCGGCACTGAACCCAAGCAGTGCGTTCCATGGCAGCGGAAAGTCCCAAGGGCTCAATGCCACCAGCGGAGTTCGAGCTGGCACGGAAGGCACCAAATTTGGTGGTAGCAACATACAGCAAAATATCAAGGGCACCGTCCCGGTTGATGGAAAATCTTCCGTAATCAATACATTGGGTGGTGCGCGAACAAGTCCGACCAGCACTCAGCGCCAGGAGCGCACGCTCAACGATTTAAAAGCCAATCCAGCGAGCATGGGCGGAGCCAGCTTGCACGGCGGAGGCTCGCCAAGGACGCCAGAGCTGCAAATAGTCACGAAAGCAGCTACGCAAAACATTGATGCACGAACTGACGTCGTTTTCGACCACGATCAATGGGATTGGGCACCAAAACCTCAGCGCACTCAGTCTGCAGATCGAACTGCTGGCAAAGCAACCAACAGCATCGCAACGCGCCCACACGGCATGGGGAATGGTGGCACTGGGCTAGCGGTCCCAGGGCATCATGCGCCGGATGGTCATGGCGGACGAGATGATGGTACTGGGCGCAGTGGTGGCGGCCATGGTGTCAATGACGTTCGGCATGCTGGACACCACGATGCCAAAACCGCTGGTGGTCCGTCGAATCCATCAGGTCCGTCGAATCCATCAGGTCCGTCGAATCCATCGGGTCCGTCGAATCCATCAGGTCCGTCGCACCCATCGGGTCCGTCGAATCCATCAGGTCCGTCGAATCCATCAGGTCCGTCGAATCCATCAGGTCCGTCGAATCCATCAGGTCCGTCGAATCCATCAGGTCCGTCG
>JADYXS010000202.1 GCA_021772155.1 Candidatus Obscuribacter sp. | reverse complement strand
TCTACTCGTCTCATTTGCGCTGAGGCTTTCTTGTTTCCAGCGACATGCGTGGCATATGTCACCACTCCGAAATGAACATCTCCGGAATCATGCAGTTTCCTCAAGAAGTCTGCTAGAGCCGCCTTCGCACTCATCATCGGTTGTCCGTTACCGGCTGCTGCCATCGAGCCCGATGTGTCAAAAACGACAACAATGTCTCTCTTGTGAGCGGCGGCGGAAGCTTTGGAAAATGACACAATCGGTAGCATGCCCAAACCAAGGAAGCTCGCAAATGCTGGTGTATAGCCGAAGGACGCTTTCGCAACAAACTCGCTTTTGGATTTATCATGTGTTACTTCCAGCAGGCATTCCTTCGGTGCAGGATGAGTTCCTCCGATGGAAGATACAAGATGAGTGATGGCAAGGTTGCCACCGCAAGTGGTGTTCCGTTTGAAAATATTGAGCGCCGAATTACGTGATCGCTCTAGTTTGTCGGACCTTTCATCACCACCGTAGGCTGTTGCGGCGCCAAGGGCGGCGGAATCGGTGCTGGCCCGAAGCTGTCTTTGCATCAGGTGCACGCGAGAAAGTTCAAAGCCAACCATGGCCAGTGGCAAAATAACCATCGTAGCCACCATCGTGGTAAGCACCATAAATGTGCCGGATGCTCTTCGTGCTTTTGACATTCTGAGAAACTGAAATTTCATTGTTGTATCTCCATTGTAAGAAACGCTGCCACTTTTAGCGGGATAGTCCCGAAGGATGTTCCGCAAATTCCCGACAGCTGGCCTGAACCCAAAATGGTCGAGTAAGTCCCGGCACTTCGCCGAAAACATTGGAGTTGAGCCTGACCAAAGGTTCTACTTCGGCGGACACAGATACTTCGATCTGATAGACATAGTTATCGGTATCAACCACCACTAAAGGATAGTCTTGCTTTATCGACGCGCCACCAGGCTTTATAGGAATAGCAATCAGAAAGACTTTCACCTGGTTGTGTTTGAGTCGAGCACCGGCCGGGCATGCTTGTGCTGCCAAAATGGCCGCACCGGGAGCAACGTGCTTTGCCGAAGGTTTGTCCTGGGCAGAGTTTTCGGCAAACGAGAAACTACGCCCAGCTACGCTCGCGGCCGAGCGAGCAGCCGAGAACACTGCAAATGCTCGCATACCAATCATCGTGAGATTTGTTAACGGTAAAAAAAACATCAAAAACAATAGCGAGAGACAAATCGGCAACTCCACAACGCTGTTTCCCGCTGTGGCTCGCTTTCTTGATGCTTCTGACGCCAGCTTTGTCATACTTCAATCCTCCACGAGCCGGTGACCCTGTAGCAGGACTATAAGGTCGGCCAATGTCCCCAGCCGGACAAATTTGTGGCAATTCTGTGAAATCATGCAGCAATCAAACAGGTTGTACAATCAACGCGTGACACTACACGAACTGTCAAGGCAGGACCGCAGTGCAAAAGATGAGAAGATAACTGACTTTAAGACTCTCTATAAAGCGACAACTTGATGGCCAAAATTCTCGTAGTTGAAGATGATCTTACCCTCGCTGAGGTGATACAGGCATGCTTGCGTGCGGACCGCCACGAAGCGCAACACGTCCTCGACGGCGAACAGGCCCTGGAATACTTGCAAGCCTATCATTTTGACCTCGTCATTCTGGATTGGGAATTGCCCAAAGTTACCGGCATCGAGGTCTGTGCTCACATAAAAAGCTCAGGGAAGCAAACCCCCGTACTTATGCTTACCGGCAAAGCTACCATAGATGAGAAAGAACAGGCATTTGAAAGCGGGGCTGATGATTATCTGACAAAGCCATTTCACAAGACGGAGCTTACAAGTCGCATTAAAGCGTTGACTCGGCGCCCGGTGCCAATTGGTGAAGGCGAACTAACGTTCAAAGAGCTGTCAGCCAGTCTTTCAGCCGCTGAGGCAAAATGCGGCAGCAAGATATTGGACCTCAGGACAAAAGAACTGGATCTGCTAGCAGTGTTCATGAAGCATCCAGAACAGATCTTGTCAGTGACGACAATTCACAATCTTGGTTGGACGCAATCGGGCGAATCTGGGACATTGGCCTGGCACATCTCTTCGTTGCGTTCAAAACTAAAGATTGCAGAAAGTAGCGTGACAATAGAGAAAATTGGTAATGACGGATACGTCCTTAGAGAGCCTGAGCAGACTCCTGTTCAGGACGCAGCGCCTGATTCTCGATAGCAGGAAGCGTAAAAGTGATTGTGGTGCCCTTTTCTTCATTTCGCTGGGCCCTGATTCGGCCACCGTGCTCTTCGATAATTAGTTTGCAAATGTACAATCCCAATCCACTGCCCTTCTTGCTGGTAGCATCTGCTCTTTCGACTTGTTTGAATCTTTCAAAAATCGCTCCTTCCATTCCATCAGGTACACCACGTCCCTCGTCCCGGACCTCGACGCTCACGAGCCCACCATCGATTGGTGTCGCGCATATCGAAATCGTAGAGTTGCGCGGCGAAAACTTCAAAGCGTTCGATAACAAGTTGATCAACACTTGCATCAAGCGCTGTTCGTCAGCAGAAACGACTAATTCATCTGGAGCATCGACCAGGATATCTATTCCCAGCTTTTTAGCAAGCTGATTGACTGAGTCGGTAGATTGCAACAGCACTTTTTGTATCAGTATAGGTTGTAGTTCCAGTCCAATGTTTCCGGATGATATTCGTTCAACATCAAGCAATTGATTGGCCAGTGCAATCAGGCGCTCAACCTCCATGGAGGCAGTGCGCACAAGTTTGTGCGCGCTTGCGTCTTCTTCCGAAACAGTGTCGGCAAGGACCTCCAATAGCAATTGAACAGACGTTAGCGGAGTCCGAAGGTCATGACTGATCATATTTACGAAGTCTCGCTTTATCTGATCGACATTCTTTATGGTTTCACGCTCTCGCGCTGCGCTTTCTGTTACAGTAGCTGCCATTTCGTGAAAGGCTTTGTCCAGCACACCTATTTCGTCCTCACCGGTAAGTGGTGCGTGCAAGGGCTTTTCGTCTCTGAATTGACGTGCATTGGCCAGCAAAATTAGCAGTCGGCGCATTGTGTCCCGGTGAAAGTATGCAGCCAGAGCCACAGCCATCAAGGCTCCGACCGCCAGGAATGAACACAAAAGTAGTTTCAGGGTTCCTCGGTGCTGCCCAAGGGAGGCAGCGGTCTGTAGCTCTACTTCTCTGGCGTTAGCAACAAGACGGTCTTGCTGTTCTTCCAGTATGGTTAGTTCCCCCTTCAGCAAAGCCATGAGCTTCAAATGCTTTATTCCAAAGGCGCCTTCCGCCTCGGCATGCCGGGTAACGTCCATGAGCCTGACTACTTTCTTGGCTTGATCCTCGGCAAGCTGAATATCGCCCAACCATTTTTTGTCGTCTTTTGCGGCGACCTTTAAATCTATAAAAGCCTGCGGCATAGGCGCCAGTGCTTCAGCAATTTTGGCGTCATAACTACCCAACGGGACGCTACGTCCAAGAGAAATAATTTTCCACTTGCAGGCCTGATTGATACAGGTTGTGAGAACGTACGCTTGAACCAGAATTTTCTTGGCTTGCTGTTCCTTTGCAATGTCCTGCTCAGTTTCGTTGAGCAGGAAAAGCAACAAACTGACCGTTATTGCTTCAAACAGAAACGGAAGAGCAACAAGAACAATCGCTTTGTGAAAGAGACTTGGCGTGATAGTCAAGTGCATTTGTCTCCGAATTGAGTCCCTTTTGGCAGTCTACCAAGGCCAGCTCCGGCGAAAGCGCCCGCCAAAGATCGGCAGCGAGTCAAGGTATGCCGAATCTTATATATACCTTCCAGAAGCAATGATCGAAGTGTCCAGTATCTCCAATACCTAGAGGGTCGACCTTCTGAGCTCATGTCTTGACCGGACAAATTCGTGGCACATTTGTGAAAAGGTTCATTTGCTGTTGCGCCCCTAAGGTTTTTTGATGCCAACGATCCTGTTAGTAGAAGATGACCTGGTTTTATCCGAGGTAATCTCATGCGCGTTGACTGCCGCTGGACACGAGTTAGACTCGTTCGTGAGTGGCTCCGAAGGTCTGGAGCAACTTCAGTCGCGTCAGTACGACCTTGTAATTGTGGACTGGGGATTGCCTGGGATCACCGGTATCGAAATCTGCACTCAGTTTCGCTCCACCGGTGGTACCACTCCAATTCTCTTCTTAACCGGAAAAACCCACATCGATGAAAAAACTATCGCTTTTGAGCAAGGAGCCGATGATTATCTAACAAAGCCTTTCAACATGCGTGAGTTAATGGCTCGTGTATCCGCCCTGTTGAAACGACCCAAGCAATACGTTGGTGATACCATTTGCGTCGGCGAGTTCGTCCTCGATTTGAAAGCCTTCTGCGCCAAGCGAAATGGTACAACAATTTCACTAACAGTGAAAGAGTTCGCCGTGCTTGAACTGATGATGCGCTATCCAAACACTGTTTTTAGCAGCGAAGAATTGCTAAGCCGCATCTGGAAGTTGGACGCTGCTGTTTCAGACGACACCGTACGTTCATGTTTAAACCGGCTGCGTATCAAGCTCCAGGAACCATCTCCTATTGTCACCATCAAGAGAAAAGGATACAAGCTGAGCGTTTAGTAGTAGCGCTATGCCGGAGTGCGCCTGACAAAAGCGGCAACTCTTTGGACTGACTTTAAACCTTGTTGAGAAGCGACTACCTGAGTTGACATACCCGCCTTACGTTCTTGCTAAGCGAAACCGCCGAGTTTGTTCATTTGTAAGGTTATTATCGAAGAGCATCGTGGAGTAATCTGATCAGGTCCTCTGAGGAAATCAATTCGGAGACACACACATTTGTCCACCGCACCCAGCCTCTTTCACAAAGCCATTGTTCTTGTTGCCCTGCCGTTTCTTTTTGAAGCGATAACGGTCAGCTTTTTGCTTTTCCTCTTAAATGAAACCGAGCAGGACATTGCAAAGGAACAACAAGCCAAGAAAATTCTGGTGCAAGCGTACGTGCTCACAACCTGTATCAATCAGGCCTGCAAGTGGAAAATTATTTCTCTTGGACGTAGCGTCCCGTTGGGTAGTTATGACGTCAAGATTGCCGAAGCGCTGGGACCTATGCCGCAGGCGTTTGTAGATTTGAAAATCGCAGCAAAAGACGACAAAAAATGGTTATCCGACATTCAGCTTGCCGAAGATCAAGCCAAAAAAGTAGTCAGGCTCATGGACGTTACCCGGCATGCCGAGGCGGAAGGCGCATTTGGCATTAAGCATTTGAAGCTCATGGCTTTGCTGAAGGGGGAACTAACCATACTGGAAGAACAGCAAGACCGTCTTGTTTCCGATGCAAGAGCAGTAGAGGAACAAACCGCTGCCTCCATTGGGCAGCATCGAGCAAACCTGAAACTTCTTTTGTGTTCATTCCTGGCAGTTGGAGCCTTGCTGGCTCTGGCTCTTGCCACATACTTTCATCGGGACACGATGAGTCGATTATTGATATTGCTGGCCAATGCACGTCAATTCAGAGACGAAAAACCTTTGCACGCACCGCTTACCGGTGATGACGAAATAGGCGTGCTGGATAAAGCCTTTCACGAAATGGCAGGAGCGGTGACGGAAAGCGCAGCGCGAGAACGGGCAATAATAAAAAACGCTCAGGAGGTTATTTGCTCTCTGGACAACAACTTGTGTTTTACACGAATCAGCCCGGCCTGCCTGACAGTTTGGGGATATGTGCCTGAAGATCTGGTGGGCGAATCATTGCTCACCATTGTGCCGAAAGATATGCACGAAAGCACCGAAAGTGCAATTACTAGAATGAAAAAAAGTCGCGAAGAGGTTGCGTTTGAAACCAAGGTCAGAAAACAGTCGGGTGGGTTCATTGACATGCTCTGGTCTGTGAATTGGTCGGAAAGCGACAGGACTTTGTTTTGTGTTTGCCATGACATTACCGACCGAAAACGAGTAGAACAGCTCAAAAAAGACCTTCTTGAAATGGTCAGCCACGATTTGCGTTCACCGATAATGTCGGTAAATGTTTCCATGACCTTGCTTTTGAGAAACATGGTCGGGCATTTTGATCAGAATGTGAGACTGGAAATTGAGCGAGCTGAGCACAATACAGAGCGGCTCATCTTCATGATCAATGATTTGCTCGACGTAGAAAAAATGGCATCTGGAAAATTACTGATCAACAAATCCTGGGCCAATGTGGATGAACTCATTGAGGAGGCATCTATAGTTCTCAAAGGCACAGGAGATCAAAAGCAAATTAAGATCCAGGCTGCTAACAGCAAACTCATGGTGTTCGGTGATGCCCCGCGGATAGTTCAGGTGGTCGTAAACCTGTGTGCAAACTCGATCAAGTTCTCCCCTGCCGGAAGTACGATCACGATTGATGCCCGCAAAAAAGACGAAGAGATCGAGTTCTCAATTACAGATCAAGGTCGCGGTATCGAGCCTGAATTCAAAGAAAAGATCTTCGGTCGGTTTGAACAAAACAAGGGCGATGGCGCACCTAAGGTTGGCAGCAGCGGGCTTGGGCTCTACATCTGCAAAAACCTTGTCGAGGCACATGGCGGAACGATCGGAGTCGACAGTGAGTTAGGCAAGGGAAGCCGGTTCTGGTTCCGGATTCCTACACCCACTCCGGAAGAAGCTGGCACAGGCGGAGATAGAGTAGAGGAGCCTTTAAGCTGGTAGCATGATGTCATCAAATTGTAAGCTCATACGGAACCGCCAAACTAGCCCTGTGAATTCCGACCGAAAAGTGGGTAACTTCAACATTGATGCTAATTGGTCGTCATTGGTGCTAAAAAAATGGCAAGGATTCTTCTCGTAGATGACGATTTAGAACTATCAAGGTCGCTTTCGGGCTGGTTAGTATCTGACAAACACAGCGTGGAAAATGTCCACACGGGTCTGGAGGGCTGGGAACGTGCAAGCAGCCAGCAGTATGACCTGCTGATCTTGGACTGGGATTTACCGGACGTAAACGGCATCGACATACTAAAACGATTTCGAGCAATGGGTGGTGTCACTCACGTTATCATGCTCACCGGGCGCAGTTCGGTCGACAATAAAACGCAAGCGCTAGACGCTGGAGCAGACGATTATCTGACCAAGCCATTTCACGTAACAGAGCTATCAGCCAGGGTGAGAGCGCTTCTGCGGCGACAGGATGCCCACAAGCCTGCCTGTCAAACCTTAGGCACCAATAACGAGCATGTTTTGAAAAGGGCTGATCTTGCGGGGAGTTTGCTGGCATCGAGATACGAATTTCTCGAGGTAGCAGGAGCCGGAGGATCGGGGATCGTCTTCAAAGCTCGGCATCCGATCATGGAAAAGCTAGTTGCCATCAAGATGTTGCTCTCGGACAACTCCGACGAGTACGACAAGGAAAACATTGAACGTTTCAAAATTGAAGCCAAAGCCATCAGCCGTCTCGACCACCCAAGCATTGTCACCATCTATGACTTCGGAGTGACTGAACAAGGACAACCCTATATGGTCATGGAATACGTGACTGGCAACACGTTGGCTGACATGTTAGAAAAGCTGGGACCGCCCCCATTGAAGACCGGACTCACTGTTTGCCTTCAAATCTGTGACGGACTAGCGCATGCACACGAGATGAGCATCCTCCATCGCGATATTAAGCCTTCCAATATCGTTCTGAAAAAAGTTCAAGGCAGACCCCCAGAGGCGAAGATTTTGGATTTCGGTTTGGCTAAAATACGCGCTTCCGATGCCCCGCGACTTGAACTTACTCAAAGAGGCGATATCTTAGGCAGTCCTCCATACATGAGCCCTGAGCAAGTGAGAGGAGATAAAGTCGATGAGCGCTCTGATATCTATTCATTTGGGTGCCTGACATACGAAGTAATTAGCGGTTTCCTTCCGCATATGGGCACCAACATCAATCAAATTATGGCTAAGCACCTAGAAGAGGATGCGATTCCACTGCGCGAGATCCGCCCAGATTTGAACTTACCCAAGGACCTTGAGGTGGTCGTGGCAAAGCTACTAGCCCGGAAACCAACTGAGCGCTTTCAATCGATGCGCGAATTTCGAACAGTACTGGAGCGCATAATTCAGGGAATTGAATAGCGGTACTGAAGATCCGCGGCATGAACGGGGTTTGCTTCGGCGAGAATGCCTAATTAAGCAGGACCTTGCTGTGCAAGTTACGGGAGACAGCAGACGCCAAAACCACTAGTATGTTTAAAAGTGGTATCTGTGTATGCCGTTAGAAGACTACATCAACAAGACTTCCGAGCAACCGACATCCGATAGTTGGGCCGATAAGGCCGTTCGCGAAGTGCAATTGCTCGGCGTAGGTTTAGCTGCCATCCCTGACGCTGCGGTCACAGCATTCACAGAACGTCCAGGTGAAACCGGACTGAAGCTCACTGCCGCCGCCGGCTTATCATTCGCACTACGCTGTGCTGTCAGCAAGGGCGGGCTAATGAGAGGTGTGGCGCAATCCATTGGCGTTGGTATGGGAGTTTCTGCCGTGGGCGACTTTGGTCGCAATATCGCTCCAATTGCCGGCGCATTTAGTGACAATCTTTCCTCTGCCGATAACTGGAATGAAAACGCCGCGGTGATGAAAAATCACTTCGCGCCCTTCGCCTTTGACACTACTTTGGCAGTCGGCGCCGGACTTGTAGGCGGATACGGCGGTGCCCGCTTCATGCGCTCCCGCACTTTCGAGCCGATGTTGCCGGAGCTCAACAAACATGGGTTACTGCCAGAGGGCATCCACCCAGCGACGTGGCAAGAATTCAGCGCAAGATACGGCACCAGCCCTCGCCGCCAGGACTTGCTGGCAAACATGGAAGCTCTTTTGCAGCAAGCAAAGAAACACGCCGGCGGCACTGAAAAAGTCTACGTTGGGGGCAGTTTCGTCACAGCGAAAGCGGCACCCACGGACTTTGATATGACCTGGAGAATCAGCGGCCCTAAAATTGCAGAGCTACAAAAGACAGCTCCCATACTTGTGGATCGTGCACTACAGGTGAAAGAACTCGGTGGACAGTTGATGGCAACATATCCAAATTCTCCAGGAGATGGCGTCCTCGGTTTTCTGCAACGTAATGCGCGCCTGAGATTGCCAGTTGGGGTTGTGGAAATAGATCTGGCCACACTACCATCAAAGACGTCCTATCAGATGCGTACCTGGCTTGGTACCGCAGGACCCCGCCCGATTCTGGACATCAGCGCAGAAACTGCTGCGACGACATTGAAAAAAGTTGACCCGAAATAACGCGGTCTTCCGCGTAAGGATTCGGCTAACTCGTAGGAAATGGGGAGAAAGACATCGGATGCGTGTGCGTAGGAGAGGGGCCTGTCTCCTACCGCTTAGGACTACGGCCTGCAAGAAGGTTAGTGCAACGGGAGGGGACAAGCCCCTCCCTTACATCTGTCCAGACCAACTTACGATTTCGCAAATTACTACTATCACCATTAGTACAGTTCGTCAAAAAAGAACCGGTTGCTAAAGAGCTTCCAGTTCTCCGCTTTCGCTATGTTACTATTTCACGCCAAACCAACTGCGGCCTCACTAACCGGTGAAAGGAGGCAATTCGCCGATTTCCTCTATCTGCCCCGGTTCGCACCATGGAAATGGGCGCCATTCAACAGGTGGGGGAGACGGGGGCCCTTCTTTCGGTTCTGCAGGTGGCACGCCGGGCGGCGGCGGCAACACTTCCGGTTTGTCTTTTTCCGTCATTAGCCTTCCGATCGCAGGTTGGGAATCGGCGAAGGCCGAGGCACGATGACGTCTGTCCAAGCTGGTTGATTGCTGAGCACGCCCATTACTGCCGACGTAAAGACGCCGACTTGATTGGGGCACACTGCCGGCGCAACCACCAAGGTCACGTTCACGGCGTTCGGATCGTTTCCAGCAGCAAGCTTCGCTGCGTTCAGTTTGGCTTCGAGGTGCACGAGGACTTCACCTGGGTAACCAAGCTCAACGGCCACGTCGTACTCCAGTTGTAGACTCTCGATCTTCCTCAGAAGCACCGGATCCACATCATCCACGTCGACAGTCGCGACGTTTTTCAACAACGTCTGCCGACACCAGATAAGAAAACCAACGCCGGCCACAAACGCTACACCAAGCAGCGAAAGTACCGCGATTACGATGTAATCGGTCAAGATTGTCTCCATTCAAAAGGAATCACACGCACAGCTGCAAGAGTCGGGAAAGGTTGTTGTTGTAGAGAACTCCTCTATTGGCTGCTGTACTGATGTGATGTGCAAATAAGGTAGCAAAGCGAAGACTACTGCGGCGCCGAAAGAAGCGACTCTTTCGTTCAACCTTTACGAAGACAAGCTTTCCAAGTGCGTAATTACCCCAATGGCATCGAACACGCCGTTCGCATAAACTCGCATGAACCTGACCGGGAATGTCACCCGCAAAGACAGCCGCTATGATGAAAATGTGCTGCTAAGATAGCAATCTATCTATTCTGCGAGGATTGCATTGCCCCTCTCAGGCAACCTGTCTAAGTATGCTACTTCGCTGACAGCCCTAGCTTTCTGCGCGGGTTTGTTCGCTGTCATTCAACCGCAGAAAATATCCAGCGCCGAACAGGTAGCTCTTGCAGACTCCTTCCGCTTCACGCAATATCAACTGCCAGAACCGACTAAGCACCCCTTGAAACGGATTAGAGAAGTACATCCGTCCCTTAAACGAATTGGTGCCTGGATTTCCGCTACAGGTGCCTCTGTTGCGATGCAGGATTTGGACAGCGACGGAAAAAACAACGATCTGATTCAAATCGATCCGAGAACCGATGAAGTTGCCGTGATGCCAGTGCCTTCAACCGGAGACAGATTCGACAGGTTCGTTCTAAACCACAAGGGCATCAACTTCGATCCCTCCAAGATGGCTCCAATGGGCGCTATCACCGCCGATCTGAACGAAGACCATCGTCCTGATATCGTGGTCTATTACTGGGGACGAACACCAGTTGCCTTTTTGCGCAACGAAAATACAGGTTTGTCTGCAAGCTCTTTTACATCCCAAGAATTGGTGCCTGGCAACGAAATATGGAACACCAGTTGCGGAGCCATTGCCGACTTTGATGGGGATGGGCACAACGATTTATTTTTCTGTAACTACTACCAGGACGGCGCGAAGGTATTGGATGCCCAGGCGCCTGGCACCATTCAACTGCAAGAATCAATTGCAAGAGCATTGAATGGTGGCAAGAAGCACTTGCTTCGATTCGTTGCTGCCACACCAGAGTCAGTGCAGTTTGCCGAGCACAGATCGCTGTTCAGTGATCAAGTCGATCGCGGCTGGACGATCGCCGTCGGCGTCTGCGACCTGGATGGAGATTTACTTCCAGAGATCTACCTGGCGAACGATACCGGGCCCGATCGATTACTTCATAACGACTCTCAAAAGAATGCATTTAGGTTCTCCCTTGTCGAAGGTCGAGGCGGGCTGACCACCCCAACTTCCTTTGTGCTCGGCAATGATTCATTCAAGGGCATGGGCATAGACTTCGGTGATCTAAACAAAGATGGCGTACCGGATATCTATGTCAGCAATATAGCCGCACCATTCGGACTGGAAGAGAGCCACTTCGTCTGGCTAAGCAACGACAATGTCTCGCTTTTGAAAGAAGGTATTGCTCCTTACACTCAGGCAAGCGAATCGCTCGGGCTATCCCGCAGCGGCTGGTCCTGGGACTGCCGCCTGGCCGACTTCAACAACGATGGTCAACTGGAAGCGGTCCAAGCTACCGGATTTCTCAAAGGACAAATCAACCGCTGGCCGGAATTACAGGCCATCGGCACCAGCAACAGCACAATCCTAAGCAATCCGGCTAATTGGCCTGGATTTGGCCTCAAGGACGATGTGAGCGGTCACGAGCAAGGCTGCTTCTTTGCAAAAGCACCGAACGGAAAGTTTTACGACATCGCTAAACCACTCGGCCTGGGCAACATGCAGGTAAGCCGCGGAATTGCGCTCGGCGACGTGGATGCAGACGGAGACGTTGACATGGTGGTAGCCAACCAGTGGGGACCTTCGTATTTCTATAAAAATGAATGCAACAACGCGCAGCAGGGACTGAGCCTGCGCCTGTCGGACAATAGGGGCACCGCAATTGGCGCCCGTGTCACGGTCACACAGCCAGACGGCACCAAGCAACTTGCTCTTGTCGATGGAGGCAGCGGGCACTCCGGCAAACGGGCGCAAGAAGTCCACTTCGGGCTGGGAAGATTGCCGGATGCAACGAAGGTAAAAGTCTCAGTTGAATGGCGTGGGGCCGACGCCAAAGTGCGCCACAGAGACTTTGCACTTGCCCCGGGCTGGCATGATCTCAATTTGGACGCAGGAGATAAAGCGTGACTCAGGCCGCCAGCAACACCGCTACAGATCTTCTTTATCCCCAAAAGAAGCCTGAGCTGCGATCATTCGCCTTGCTTTACTTCATGTCCTTGCTGTTGTTCTGGAACCTGCTTGGGCACACGATTCTGGGATTTGAACAATCGTGGGCGCAAATGATTTTGGCTGCAGCTTCCGCCTGCCTTGCCCAATTCACGTTTGAAGTCGTTGATGCCAAAGTCAAAGGTCGGCAGTTCCGCCTGCAGGGTGGACCACTTAAAGTGCTCATCTTTTTCGCGCCGGCAATTATTTCCGGACTGGCAATCGGCATGCTTCTTTATCCGAACCAATTGCTGCTGCCTCTGGTATTTGCATCCTTTGTCGCCATCGGCTCAAAGGTCGTTTTCCGCACTCCAATTGGCGAAGGCAAAACGCAGCACGTCTTCAATCCATCAAACTTCGGAATAGTCCTGACTCTGTTTCTTTGTCCATGGATAAGCGTCGCTCCGCCTTATCACTTTATGGTTAATGCTGAAGGTATCTGGAACTGGCTGGTGCCGGCGGTAATTCTGGCCTCTGGTATCGCAGTGCATGGCTATGCCACGGGCAGATTGCCGCTTGTTATGGGTTGGCTTGGCGGTTTCGTGCTGCAGGCATTGATGCGCCACTGGTTCACGGGAATTCCGCTCGTCACTCCACTAATTCCAATGACCGGAACGGCTTTCGTTATCTTTACCCTATATATGATTCCCGACCCGGCGACCACGCCAATAAATAAGAAGGCCCAGGTGATTTTTGGACTTTCTGTAGCGGCAATCTATGCCGCCATCCAACTGTCGCATCAGGTCTACGGGCTTTTCGGTGCCCTCTTCCTTGTGAGCCTAGCAAGAGGACTGGCGTTATTCTTGATCCACCTTGACAGGGAGCGGCGCGCCGACTATTCTTAAAAGGCTTTCATATATTAGCCCGACTTAACAATGAGCTCTTTCTGAATGGCAACACGCCTCAAGCATCCTCTATTTCGGCTAACTGCCGATGTCGCACTTTCGGCGAAGAACGAACAACTGTCCGGGCGGTTCAAGTCCACGACAGAAGTCTTCTAC
>JADYXS010000201.1 GCA_021772155.1 Candidatus Obscuribacter sp. | reverse complement strand
CTCCTTCAGCGTCCCAAAATTCAACAGGTAGTTTCCATGATGACAGTTGTTGCTCAATTGCACGCCGTCGATTCATCGAGGCAAGAACAATAACCAAATCAGTTTTGCTTGCAGGCAACAATTCTGACCCGGCGCTCGCTAGCTCTGCGGACTTTGCTGTCCATGCCAGTTCGGACTTTTGCGCTTCTTCATTGAAAATGGTTTCGACAAAGGCAGCCAGTGCGCTCTCCGTAGATAGAATGAGAACCTGGCTCTCCTGGTTTGTACCGATCATATGCAGGTCAATGCCCTTTCGCCGTGCCACAGACCAGTGTACCGAATAACTGTCGATTCTTACTTCGCGCCGAGAGTCCCCATCTATTGACCAGTCCTGAGACATCCAAGCAAACAGAACTTGCGCGCCTGACACAACACGGCAGCGGAATAGTCTGAACGGCTAACATTAGTGAAGTTGTTCTGCGGCTCCAGCCAATCCGGCTAAATTAGGCTGCCCATAGGACATCTGTCGCGGGCGACCGAAGTGCGCGGGATTTGAAGGCACCTGCATGAACGACGAATCCAATGGAGACTGCGGGGCGGACGCAAAAGTCGAAGTTGGAATGTGTATCGGAGCAGCCACTTGCAAACCAGGCGCACCTTCGGGCAGCTTATGCTCGAACACTGTGGCGCCGGTCATGGACTGTAGATATCCAACGGCATACATAAGAAGAAGAATGGCAATTCCAGGCACGATTGTGAATATCGACAAGGCAATGACCTCCTCGCACTCATTCACTTGGTCTAAGAAGTTCATGAAAAACTTCACTGTTACCGCCACTTTGGTCCGGGACTGTAATCCCTGATGATAAGACAGTGAAACCTTTCATACCTTAACCTGAAGCAATCTTTAAGGAAGGCCTGGTCTTACTCAAGCTCAGTGTCGCCCGAGCCGGTGTTTTGCCTTTCTGTAATTTTCGGTTTTCCTGCGCACCTTCGGCGGCATGCCAACAATCACTGAAACGTCGACCGGAAGTGTAGTCGAGCTGAACGCGGAAGCTCCTGAACCTTTCAGGACTTTTCTGGGTACAAGATTGACGTTGGGACTCTAAGGACACCTTTCATGTCACCCAAATACTTGTATAGCGTTCTCCTGCTTTCATTGGGGATTTTTCTAGTGCCTGCGGCGTTGGCACAGCCGGTTTCCCCAAGCGAAGTGAAAACCGCCTTTGAGTTCTATCGTCAGCACAAGTACGCCATGGCGTCAGCCAGCTTCGAAAAAATAATTAAACGCCAACCTACTGCGTCATATTGCTACCACGCGGCATTGGCGAATCAGGCCGACCGCCAGGGAACTCGAGCAAGACAACTCTTTCAATTTGTCGTGACGACGTTCCCGAATTCGCAAGAAGCGGCTTATTCAAAACAAGTTCTAGGCGCGCCGCAGTCAGCTGTGACAAGTAGTGTCGACAGCGGATCGAGTTTGCAAGGCATGCCGGAGAGCATGAAGGCATTGATACCGCCAGAGATGCAAAAGATGATGAATACGCCAGCCGGTAAGCAAGCGCTCGCGGACGCAATGAAGATGAATGAATCGAAAATGGCTACGATCAGGAAGGCGGACAACGCTGGGCTGTTGAACTCAGGCAAAATGGCCGACGCCGTCTCTGCAGCGACCGGTGGCGCACGCTCAGTATTTGCAGCGACTGCCGGGCGGCCCTCTGGAGTCCCAACCAGTCCTGGTGCCAGCGTATCCACTCCGGGTCAAATAAAAGACTATCCGTTTACCGCACAGGACATCGCAAAAACTGGTGCTGCTGCAATCGATCAGATGAGATATCCAAATTGCTGGTTCGAAGCATCAATGGCCGCTCTGGCTGAATTACCCCGGGGGCAGAAACTGATCGCCAGCATGATTCGCGGCAAGGGGTCAGACTACGTAGTCCGCTTCCCCGGAGATGGCGTTGAATACGTCATAACAACAGCAGATCTAAACAAAACTGGAATTCATGACAGCGCTTTGTGGGCCTCCTTGATCGAATGTGCTCAAACACGGAAGTTTCCTGATAATGCGGGGGCCAATGGTTCTGAAGGAGATCAATCAAGACTGGAAATTGGTCTTCGATGCATAACGGGCAAAAATGCCGAAGTAATCGGTTCGGTTAGCAGCTGCAGTCCACAAGAACTTTCATCATTCATCGGATCGGCCATCAAGTCGCAAAATCCAATCGTTGCCGCCACATACCCATCGTTTCCCGGATTGCCTGCGATAGCTGTGTCCCGGCATGCTTATACGATCATAGATTTCGATCCGTCACGCAATATGATTACGCTCCGCAATCCGCACGGAAAAAATGGCGCTTCATTCGCGCTATCCAGCGATCCAAAACATCTCGATTTCGAGCAGCTTGACGACGGCGTATTTAAAATGAGTATTCGCACTTTTCAGAGTTACTTCTATACTGTGTGTCGGTCATTCATTTAGCCCAACAAGGCTCCGTTGATTCCCGGTCAAGGATCTGATGCAGCAGAGTATTTGCACGTTTAGTCTATTTGTTTTTAGAAGAGTTTTCAGAGTCTTTTCTGTCGCTGCGTGCCTCACATTGATTACGAGCAGCGCCGCGCACACCCAGACACCAATTTTGTCACAACAAAAACTCAGTGTGCAGGAATCAGAAGGAGCGGCAAGCGCCCATGAGGACCTCGCCGCCAGCGTCGAACAACGCACTGCACAACTTAGAGATATGTCGAGACACTACGCTGACACGAGCAATTTCAAGCAGGCAATCCAAGTTCTACGCGAAGAGATGGCGCTGAGAAAGCGCTTCGACCCGGATGAACTACCCGAGTCATGGATAATTCTGGGCAACCTCTACAGACTTCAAGGACACTATTCTCAAGCGGACCGATGGGTGAACCGTGGTATCACTGCTCTAGAGCGCAGTCACCCTTGCGATCCTGCGCGAATGTCTGCCGCATACAATTATTTGGCTCTGTTGCAAAACAGCGCCGGCGCGTTTTCCGATTCCGAAGCCAGTGCACGGAAGGCCCTGGCTATGTCCAAAGAGGCAAGTCTGCCAGAGGATGTCGGTGCCATGCACATGGTCGTGCTGGCCAACGCCTTGAGGCAACAAGGCAAGTATCAAGAAGCCATGCGCAACCTCGAAACTGCAATGCCAATCCTCACTAAGCCTCCGAGGAATGAAGCTCTGCTTGCGACTGCCACCAACAATTTGGGCGCACTCTATTTTTGGCTGGGCGACTACCCAAAAGCCCTGATTGTACTGGGAGAAGGTCTGCATTTGCGTCTTGCGACGCTTGAGGCAGATCACCCGGACATCGCAAATTCATATCTGGACCTGGGGTGTACAGAATTCAGGCTGGGGCAGACAGATCTGGCAATCGATCATTTATCAAAGGCTCTGGATATAAGGCAGCGCAAGTTAGGAAAGACCCACCCGGAGACATTATCTGCAATGGCAAACTTAGCCGTGACACTAGAGTCAGTTGGTAATAAAAAAAGAGCGTTGCCGCTGCTCGCTTACTGCGTGCGAACAGCAAAACACTCGCTGGGCACTAAGCATCCGGATCTTGCTCAGTACCAAGACGACTATGCTAACGTTCTTGTACACGAAGGGCGTCTCAAGCAAGCGCGCCGTCACCAGGCAGACTCGCTGACAATAAGAAAAAATGTCTATGGCACCACCAGCTCCGAATACGCAGCCGGTCTTCGCTCCGCCGCGCGCATCGAAGTGGCCACCGGTGAAAACGACGAAGCCTTGTTGCTGCTACAAAGGAGCGCTGACATATACAAAGCCGCCGGCGAGCGATCAGATCAGGACTATGCGGACACGTTAGAAGAACTTGGTACCGCACACTTTGAGCAAAACGACCTTGAAGCAGCGCGTGCAGCCTATGTGTTAGTAACTGAGAAAAGGTCCGCAGCAGGTCGAACCATTGCTTATGCCGTTAGCTTGGCGAACTTGGCCGAAGTCCTAAATCGTATGAATCGGTCAACGGAAGGCAAAGACGCACTGAAAAGGGCAGTCGATATCGTGAAAAACCTTCCAGAAAGCCAAAAATCCGCTCCGGATTGTCTTTTCATTCTGGAGCGATACAAGCAAATACCAACTAAATTTGACCAACCAAAAGAAGCAGCTTCGGGAAGCCGCTAACTCGTGAGAACCGACATCGTGTCGAAGCGCGGTTCCTACCCTATTTGTTGATGTTTGTCGAAGAACGAATCAGCTTGGATCGAGATACAGCGATTCTAAGATTGTTGCCGTCCCAACCACCACGAGGGATTCGTCCAGCGGACGCGCTTGCATCTACTGCCTTCTCGGAAAGATCATTAGTGGCAGTTCCTTGGGCTTGCACACTGGTGACAGAAGCGGCAAATCCGACAACAAGAATCATAAATGGCAAGATGGTTCTCATTTTGTAGGTCCTCGCGGGTCATACACGTTCTACTCAACCCCCAAAAGAATTAGAGAGAGTTTGCAAAATTTGCTTTAAATTGCTTACGCCGCGAGTTCGGCGAACCTGGACGAAAGCCCCGTTGGCCTTACTTCTCGATGCCCGTACCCACCGAACCAATCAACTTGGTGTGGGACACAGAAATTCTGAGGTTGTTCAGGTCCCAACCACCGCCAGGTCGGCAACTGGATCCAGATTTAGTCACTATGGTTGAGTTTTTTGAGACATTATCAGCCGATGTAGTCTCGGCTTGAACAGTGGATACCGAAGCTGCGAATCCGAGAACAAGAATCATCAAGGGCAAGAATGCTTTCATACTGGCGCTCCTCCTGAGTTGCTTAGTCTTAACTGACCGTCCCGGCAAATTAGGAGGATTTGTGGAATTCGAGTAGGAATTTCCCGAATTCTGGTCCAGACGTGCTTCTCGGTATTCGGCGATAATCGTAGACGTCAGGAAGTAAGTGGGGACCGGCCCTGTTTCGCCAAAGCCCGATTCAGGGTACTTAGTCTTTGCGCACAGGAGACAGGGGAATGACATCTTTGCCGGACGATGACAACTTCGATACAAGATGGCTGCACGAATCCACGCAGGATTATGAGCTGTCGACAGTAATAAAAAATTTGAATGCGGTAAAAGAGTTCGCCTACAACTCTTTCGATCGCTTGGATCTGGACTTGAATGGATTCATCGAGGCCAATGAGTTAACACAACTGATAGAAGGCAACTCCCTCGATAATCGTGAAAAATCATTCGTCTTGTTTTTACTGAATAACCGGGAGCAGATTACGCAAGCGGATGAAACCCAGAATCGCCCGAACGATGGAATATCGCGCGCCGATCTCGAACAATATTTCGCACTACTGGCCAATCTTTTATAACCACGGTTCGGTCTGCTCCGTTATCGCTCTATTGTGAATAATGAATCCGGGGTGTGAACAATGGCTATTATCACGGGCTTGTCCGGCAACGAACTCTTTTGCTTAAGAGAAAAGGGCTTTGAGCCTGGCAATCTTGTCATAGGCAACAGCGTCTTTGCCCTCGGAGTCGTAGGCGGTCTTGCCTCAACCGTTCGCACTTTAGGTGGAGGAGAAATCCATGAAATCACCTCGATCATCAAGGAAGGACGCGCCCTCTCTTATATGCGAATGGTGGAAGAAGCGCGTAGACATGGCGGTGAGGGCGTAACCGGCGTTTCAAGTCAATTGATATTTCACGACAGCAATGTCGAGTATCTATCAATTGGATCAACGATTCACCGCACAACTGAAGTAGAGCCACATGCATTTGACCACGTTTTCTCGACCTCCGCTAACGGACAGGAATTATATTGTCAGCTTGATTGCGGTTTTCAGCCCGTGCAATTCGTATTCGGAAATGTCGCCTACTCGATTGGTATCGGTGGTGGTGTCATGGGTGCGCTTAGAAGTCTAAAAAGCGGAGAGGTTATTGAATATTCGGGCATGCTGAATAGGACAAGACACTTGGCGCTTGAACGAATATCAACAGAAGCGAGGGAAGCGGGCGCAAATGCGGTTCTTGGCATACAAACTTTGATATCGCCACTGATTGGAATGCAAGAAATGCTTATGACAGGGACCGCCTCCTACCACCCGGCATTACCGGCTCAGTACAAAGATTCACCGATCACGAGCGACCTGACCAATGAAGAGATGTGGAATGTAATTCACGCCGGATATTGCCCAATTAAACTCGTTCTAGGCGTTTCCGTATTTTCAGTCGGCTTTGCCGGCGGGTTCAAAGCGATGCTAAAAAGTTTCGTACGCGGCGAAGTGAAGGAGCTAACGTATCTCATCTATCAAGCCCGGGTTAAGGCTCTCAGCATGATAGAAGAGGATGCGGCAGGGTGTGGTGCTGAAGATGTTGTGGGAGTCAAAACTTACGTTTACGATCTTGGTGGCGGTGTAATTGAATTGATAGCAATTGGCACTGCAATAAAGAAGATGCCCGATATTCGACCACAAACAAGCAATCTGATTCCGCAAGCGATCATCAAAGATGAGGAGACGTTCAAAAACAAAGTACCAATGTTCGGTATGAACACCCCAGGTGCATCACCGTATCGAACCGGGTAAAGGCCGCTCGCCGTGCGCAGACGGAACTCAAGCTCCAATTCGCACCGACTAGGCTTGAGTTCGCCGGATGGGAATAAAGACAGTCGCGGCTCTCAGCGTCGATTTTATATCAAAACATCTACGTACGCATGGAGCGCCGTTTCTCCGCCAGTATGCCAAAACAAAACCCTGTCGGTGCTTTTGAATTCGTTCTGGCGCACAAGCCGAATCAATCCGGCCAATGCTCTTCCAGCATAAACCGGATCCACTAAAACACCTTCTGTTCGCGCAAGCATTGAGATCGCTTCTTTCTCAGGATCTCCGACAACCCCGTAACCCTGACCGAGAAAGTCATAATTAATCGGAAAGTCGTTCAGTGATAAATCCAATCCCAAACTGAGGTTGGCGCTTACTCCCCTAGCAATATCTAGAACAAATTCTTTGTATTTGAAGGGCGATTCATTGTCTGGAGTTTGGTCGATACTGATCGCGGTTATTTTGCCTTCAAAATTTGTGAGCTTCGATCCGACAGTCAATCCGGCCTGAGAGCCGCCAGAGCTAGTAGCAAAAATTAGATGATCAAATCTCAAGGCGAACTGTTCTATTTGCAGTTGCAATTCGTACATGGCAGCAACATATCCTAGCGCTCCGACAGAGTTGGAGCCGCCAACGGGGATCACGTAGGGTTTCCTGCCTTGGCCAGTTAATTCTGTTTCCAATGCGGCCATTTTCGCTTCGCGCGTGCCTTTCGGAGTCCAATGCTCCTTTGCTCCTAACAGTTGATCCAGAAATCTATTGCCAATCATCGGACTTTCGCTCGAGCCGCCAAAAACAAGATGGCACTCGAGTCCCGCGCGCGCGGCGGCGGCCGCTGTTTGCCGGCAATGGTTCGACTGCGGAGCGCCGGCAGTAATAACCGTATCAGCGCCCTTTGCTAAGGCATCGCCGATAATAAATTCCAATTTGCGGGTCTTATTCCCGCCGGTAGCAAGTCCCGTTAAATCATCTCTTTTAATGAAGATTTCCGGACCTCCGAGGCTCTTACTGAACTGAACGAGACTTTCAACGGGAGTTGGAAGGTTCGCCAGTGGAAGGCGCGCACAGTTCGCGAAAGGCGTGGAAACTTCCGACAAAGTGTTCGCTGTAAGGTTCTGACTTATGATTTTTTGATGCATACACTCACAAATTGCCCGATAACATTACAAGGAACGGTGGCCGCCTGCCACAGGATGATTGCGGCCGACCAGTCAGCCCGTGCGTGAGCGGTTGCCATTTTTGAATGATGTCCAAACTTTGAAAGTGATCCGCATAACCAATGATCTGTTTTTTGCTGTTAGGTTGACCCTGAGCTGGACACCCGGCCAAGGATAAAATTGGCACCCCCCTTGGCATTCCCTAAAACGTGAACTAATCCTTCATATTCCTGACGAACAGAAAAATGAAGATACAACGCCACAGGGGAAGCCGGAAGCCCACCCTGAAAAGTTATCAAAAACGCATGATTTCGCGCATTTTCTGCCAGTTGTACTGCGCCGATTTAGGTTTGTGCTGGTCGCTATAAAACGCTGCCGTGCAGAACAAGACGTGAGCGCACTGACTGCTTCTTACGCCGAAAACAGATTCAGTCATGTCGAGCGCTTCTTCATAAAGCCATTCCGCCCGCAGCGGTTCGCCGTGTAGGCTCAGCTTGCGCGCTTCGGCTAAGATTTGCCATAGCTCTTGCTCGATTGTTTCTTCTTCGTCAATCGTTTTCAAGCGAAATGCGCTCCGTAATCCGCATCATGATCTCAGGTTTCGTACCAAGAACAGGTTAAGACTTCCAGCAAGTAGCTTGTTAAAGGAGCCAATCAACTAGCAGCGGTCGCCCTCGAAGTATCACCTTACGGCCAATTCTTGAAAAGCGGAAATTTCTTCGATTCATCTTCAAAACTAATCTGGCCAAGCCGATTACCAAGTGCTTCAGCCGATTGAAATCGCTGGTGCGGGTCTTTCTGCAAGGTTTTTTCGATTGTCAGAATCAACTCTTTCGGTGCATTTACCGTGGTCAATGATTTCAGGTTCGGCTTGGAAGAGATATGGTTCATGAGTACTTCAACGACCGTATTTCCCTGAAAAAGCACCTCTCCGGTCAGCATCTCGGACATCAGACAGCCAACGGCGTAAAGGTCTGAACGCGCGTCTAGCTCTTCCCCGCGGCATTGTTCAGGGCTCATATAGCAAGGCGTACCGATAGTTTCGCCGCTGGCCGTCAAGGCAGCCATCTCTGTCGGTCCACCTGACACTGCCTTTACCAGACCAAAGTCGAGTATCTTCACCGCATTGCCAGTTGCAACGTGAATGTTTGCCGGCTTAATATCGCGGTGCACCACGCCAATGGAATGGGCGGCCGCTAATCCGGCACAAAGCTGTTGAATAATGAAAACAACCTTGTGACCCGGCATAGGACCCTTATCTTCCAGCTCGCGATCCAAAGTCACGCCGGAAAGATACTCCAGCGCAAGATAGGGCTGTCCTATGCTTGTTACGCCGCAACTATATGTGGTGGCAATGTTCGGGTGGTTTAGACGCATGCAAATAGTGGCTTCCCGTTCTAGACGAGCGCTCGATTCGCGCATCATTGCAAGATGCGGATGCAATATTTTCAACGCGACCTGGCGGTTTTCCGCCAAATCGGTGGCGCGATATACAACGCTATAACTACCGGAACCGAGCACATCATTGACTCGATACCGCTCGTCGATGATCTTGCCGATATGTTGATCTTCAAAGTCATGGTGAGGTGCTGGCAGGTCGGTAGCTGCCGATGCAGAGTGCGATACGGGCTGCGCCGGTGGTGCAACAACTAGCGTCGGTGCTACCGCCACTGCACTGCGAATCGCGACCAATAAAACCGCTGTCGAATCCGATTTTGAAACGAATCCAGCGGCACCCATTTCCATAATTTTGCGGATTACGGCCTTGCTGCCTTCGGCAGAGAACACGACTACCTTCGCTAGTGGAACGAAAGTCGCTATCAATGACTTTGGACCGTTCGAATCCGGCAAGTGCAAATCGAGGAGCACGACTTGTGGCCTCAGGGCAACGCACTTTTCAACGGCTTCCGAGGCTGTTGCAGCTACATCCACAACGTCTATGTCTAATTCCTGCGAAAGTTCAACTCGCAAGCCAACACGCGTTGTGGCATGGTCCTCGACGACTAAAACGGAGATCTTTTTCATGAGACCAGCTTTGGATTTGCCGCGCCCTATCCTTATACCCCAAACCTTGAATGAAGGTAAAAGTAGGCTACTTAAGTTTTGCCAACTCCTCGAACACACAAATCATGTGCCGGTTTCGTGAATTCTTGAACCCCAAGCTGTCATACAGCTTGTCAGTTCCGACATTTTGTCACAAGGAAGTGATTCGATTTATGGCTAAATTGCAACTTCCGAAAAGCCAGCAGGCTGGCGTTTCCAGCGGCTCTTTTCAAGTGTTCACTTTAGCTAATGTGCCGCTAACCCGAAGAGTGTAACTTACACTTGGAAATTGGGCTCCATGCACAGCACACTAAACTCCACCACAATCCCGAAGACTCCGATCGTCTTTTCCCGAAAGCCGATCTTTTTGCGCGGCCTTCGCAGCTGCCTTTGGTCGATGCTTTGCTTAGCTGCCGTCCTCATGCTGGTAGAAGCAATCTTCCACCTCGCCCATATCGGCGAAGAAGAATACATGAGATTCGACCCGCTTCTCGGATACATGCACTTCGAAAACAAACAAATCACCTTTCGGTCCGAAGGATATTCGTCCGACAAAATAAACGCAGCCGGATTCCGCGATAGCGAACACACGCTTGCCAAACCCACAGATGTGTTGCGTATCGCGCTGCTCGGCGATTCGCGCACGGAATCCTTTCAGGTTCCGCTGAACAAGACATTCGGAAAGCGTCTTGAGGCGATGTTCAACACACGTGTACGACCTGATGCCACACTCGCGCTCGTAGGGGACGAGCCCTCCCGTTATGCAGAACTCACAACAACAATACATTCAATCGAATCAGCTCACGGGCAAGGTTCTGACGGAAGGGGACAAGCCCCTCCCCTACCACTCAGCAAACAAGCCCCTCCCCTACAATTCAGTAAAGTTGAAGTCCTGAATTTCGGCATGTCGGCTTTCAGCACTGGACAAGAATATCTTCTTTACTTAAACACGGTGCGAAAGTACCGGCCAGACGTCGTTTGTGTGTTCTACAACTGCTTGGACACAGAAGAAAACGTACTACCATTTGGTGACCCCAACCCGACTCCAAGACCTTATTTCTTACTGGCAAACGATGGACGGCTCCAGCTAGATTGGTCGGCATTGAAAAATTGGTCCACCTGCGAACGGGCGCGGATCAATCAGAAACTAGACTGGTTCCGGCGCCACAGCCGCATAGTAGGCGTACTCACAGCTCTAGAGATGGACCTTCAAGGTGATCGTGCATTCAAATTCACAAGCAAGCTTTTTAGCTTCTTGGGACCAACCGTTTCACGAGCGATCAAGACTTTGCCACCACCGGCAATGCCCAACGAACCAACCTTGATCACACTAGATCCCTTAGCTACAGCGCCAATTCCAGCGTCAACCATTCAACCGATCAAGGTAACAGCGGCGGACCCGTCAGCGCGAATGTTCCAGGCGATGGTCAATTCAAATGACATTAAAACTCAGGTTACGGAAGCCATATTCCATCGCCTGAACAAAGCGTGCCAGCAAGACGGTGCCTCACTTATGGTCACCTGCATGCCGGCCCCAAACAACTCCTTTTTCTACTTTCGGGAAATCAAACGCATACAACAACAATCAGGCAGGGAAGGGTTCGGATACGTCAACCTGCACGAAGCCTTCCCCTCAATCGGTCCGATGCAACCAACGCCTTACTTGTATGACAAAGCTCACCTTTCACTGAAGGGACATCGACTGGCATCGGACACGATTTATGCCGGTCTTATCCGCCAGCAACTCATCCGTTAGGCTTGATTGTATTGGGGTGGTGCCCAATGCCGTTCACTTAAACCTGAGCGCCGGCTTCCAGATGCTGTTTCCGATTTAACCTTTTCTCGGATAACCCTACCTGGATCGGGCATTCCGGTTTGCTCGTCGATTCAACAAAGTTGTCAGGCTGGCCATTTAGCAGGCAACTGGTTACTCTACCAATGTGACACCGTATCTAGTATCAATATCGGTTCAAAAGATAGCACATTGCAATCACGTATTGGGTGCCACGCCTGAATTCACAGCGAGACAGCTTCAAATGATCATGCGTGGCAATAAGTCCCAATGGAACAAAATGACAGCTGGCTGTTAAGGGAACTCTTGCTTTCACTTTCGGTTCAACCAACGGGATACACCCAACCGGATTTGCGAATCATTGCTTCGCATCTGCATTCTGGCGCTTCCGGCCATGTAGGCCACCCTGTACTGATGACGCTACCTTCATACATTGAATATATTATTAACGTGTGGCAGCCTGAACCAGGATTTATAATTGATTTGCTTTTGTCACCCAAGCACAAGACATCACGATGGATCAAGCCATGCAAATTTTTCGTATCTCCACATTTTGCCTCACGGTAGTTTTCGTTTGCTCCACAGTTTTACTACCTATTGCGGCTTATGGTGAGGAACGCCAGGATATCGATTTATCTTCGACCAATCGTTCGATTTCGGCTGCCGGTATATTGGAGTCGAAGTCAGTCGAGCTAAATGTTGGCGCTCAGCAAAGCACTGTTACACCGGACTCCTTGCTTACTCCAGCGGAAGCGGTGGCAGTGCAACAGGTTCTTGCGTCCGGATCTCAATCATTGGTGATTGGCAATGCCGGTGATGCGATCGGAGGTAGCTTTAATCTTCAACCCGGGCACAATATAGGTCAGATAGTCGTACCCGTGGGCGTCACAGCCTTGGCTGACCTGGCAACTTCTGCACTGAATATATCTGGGAACTTGGTGAACGGCGGGGCTCTGTACGCTTACTCTTCCAATCCATCAGCGACAGCCGTCTCAATTTCAGCTACGAACATCTTCAACCAACAAGGCGCTGTCTTGTCTTCGATTCTCCCAACTTCCTTTTCACAACTAGCTTTCGTCAATACTCTCGCTCTCAACCTGACTGCCGTCAATAACATTGTAAATGCCGGCACCATCAGCAGCTCGGGAAACCTATCCCTCATTGCCGGCGGATCGATAATAAATGCACTGCCCTCCGGGGTGAGTGGACTTGCGCCGGTTATTGAAGCGATGAACAGCGTCAATATCCAGGCACCACAGATCACGAATATGGGACTAATCTCGGCGCAGCTCGGTGCGCTTACCGCAATAACATCGCAGTTGCAAAATCAAGGCGTGTTGCAGTCCCTTCAGGGACTGATATCCGTCCAGAATGAATTGGGCGGGCGGCTTTCGGTCAACAATGTTTTGGGAACAATTAATGCGCTGAACAGTGTCACTTTTGAATCCCTTAACGTGCCCGTGCAATCATCTGCCCTCGACAAGTTAGACGTCACTGTATTTGGCGGCACGGTTGCCGCAGAGTCGGTATCATTTAATAGCCTCAATGGGCTAGTGGATGCGCATCTTGATCGAATCGATGGCGCGGTTCGAGTTTCCGGATGTGATGCAAAAATAGGTGTAACGGAAGGCACCCTTACAATCGCCGAACTTTCCCTCACCGGCGATCCGGTATTGTCAAATTCCGGCGGAAATCTTGACCTCGTCGGACAGGGGATCTTTGGTGGCGGACCGCTATTTGCTACCGGAGGCGCCGACTTTATTGCATACGCCTCTGGAAGTATCTCGGCGATTGGTGCACCGGTTGGAGCGACAGTTGATGCTAGCAATGCCAGTGGAACAGGCGGACAGATTTTAATTGCGGCAGGGACTTCGAGTTTCGATGTGTTCGGTAACCCAATCCTATGCGCAACTTGCCCATCAAGTATTACTGGAGGAAGTGTTGACCTTGGTGGCGTAGCACTTCGCACGAATGGAAATACAATTTCAGTTCAGGCCAACGAGGGATTGACTTCGTTTGGTGTCGTCACTGTCGGATTATTGGATAGCTCCGGTGCCGGCGGGGCATGTTGCTACACCTTGACGGGAGTACAAGCTGCATCGGGTCAGAGCGCTGGCTCAATCACGGTTACTTCCAGCTCGGGGATTATCACGGGCGCGATTCGAGCTTTTGGTGGCGGTGGAGCGGGTGGTTATGCCACTGGGGCTTCCGGTGGAGCCGGCGGTGCCGGTGGCGATGTTGTTCTGCGAGCGCCCGCCAATATCTTTGTAAATGGCGAAATAAACACGTCAGGCGGTGGTGGCGGTGGACTTTCTGCGTCCGGCGTGCCAGGCACATCGGGAGGCATCGGTGGCAATGCCGGTGACATCAATGTCACCACTTTGGGCAGCTTCACTTCCGCCGGGCCGATACTTGGTGCCGGGGGCGGCGGTGGAGCAGGTAACAATATTCTGCCATGCTG
>JADYXS010000200.1 GCA_021772155.1 Candidatus Obscuribacter sp. | reverse complement strand
GCTTCTACCGACTCAACACCTTTGGGATTGGCAGGATCGCCGACAAGCAGTGGGGACATGACATTGATTGTAGTTTGACCGAAGTCGAGTCGAAGTGGATCGCGATAGCCGCCATTGCGCCACACGCTCATCGGGACATGCTCAGTCGATATCGCGATAGTATCGACAGCGCCATTGAGCAGCCAGACTCGTCCAGTGGCCTCAGGAAATACGTGTTTGGCGCGTTCTGCTGCTGAAAGATTTTCCGGATGGCAGGACGCTATAAGATCTACAGTCTTTGCCAAAGGACTCAATTTCGCTTCTGTTGAATCCATTCTCTGCACAAGCATGCGCTGGATCGGCTGCTCGCCTGGAGCGCCGAGTGCCCGGACAAGCACAGTTGCAGTATCACTTTCATTTCTGCGGAAAGCCTCCAGCGCTTCGCGACCGGACGTGAGCTTGTACTCTTTGACCTGACCGTTGGTTGCTCTCTCGATATTGGTCGCTCGCGAAAGAGACAACTCGCCGACTTTCCCGCCCAAGCCCCCGGCAAGGGCATCGATCGAACCTTGCAGTAAGCTGCTTTTTACTACGGCTACCACATCGAGATCTTCTCCCGCTGTTTGCTGTCGAATGATTTCTCCAGTGCCGCCTCCGACCATCCCGAAGCTAGCACCCATGCTCATCGAACCGAGAATCTTGTTTCGTGCCAATGCCCCGGCGGTCGCCTTGTTCCCTAGCCCAAACAAGCCTTCGCCCAGCCCGAAGACAGCAGCATCAAGCACCAAAGCCTGGGGATTCAGCAGCTCTTGACCTAGGCGTTTCCGCACTGCCGAAGGATCAGTAAAGAGGTCGCGTTGAAAAAAAGCGTCGGCGGCTCGAACGGAAGTGCCGATCAAGATCCCCTTGGTTGGGGCAAAAGAGAAGTTCTTGCCGACGACGGAAAAGGCGCCGCGCATTACACCGCCTTTGGCCATACCAAGGGCCATATCACCAGCTTGAGCACCAAGGGCGTCAGTTGGACTGGCCTGACCAAGACCCTGTAGCGCAACGGTACCAAACACACCAACTTTTCCAGGAGTGAATAGGGCGGTTGTCTTTATGAATTCAGTGGCATAGTGATTGACAGTGTTCAGCTGCTCCTCGTCTGAAATCAGGTTGGAGGTCAAGCTATTTACAGCGGTCTCAAGGTAGCTCTTTCGCGAATGCTCGGCACTCGTAGGCGGTGGCGTGAGTAACGAGACGGCAAAGGCGTTGTCGCGAAAGTTGCCGTTGCCGATAAATCTATCAATGTCGAGTTTTTCAGGAGCGGCTTTTGGCACCTGTTCTGGATTGGCTTTCTCAGAAAGCCATTCGCTCATCGTCGCCCGTTGGTGAAATGTCGGCTGATCACTTCGATTTCTCTTCTCCAGATTTTTCACGGAATGTTAAGCGAAGCAGTCTGAAAAATTCCTGAACCCCCGAGTCTCCGAGAGTCCCTGCCTTGCGCGCGTATATAGGATAGATTTGCTGCACTTAATGAACAATGTGGTAATCCCCACTGGGGCATGTTTCTGAAAGAATGTTCATCCAGTTCCAGCTGCCCGCTCAGTCGCCACTGGCGCTTGTTCAGATTGGTCATCGATCGCTATGCCGAGGGTTCTGAGCCGCGACAAGGCGCAGGCAATAAGCTACCGTAAGTTCGTCTCGGTCTAAAAATGGTGACGGTTCCAAGTGAGTAAATACTGTTTGCTTCATGGGTACATCGCTGGCCCGTCGACGTATACCAGCAATAACTTCGAGCAAGTCCACGCCATCAACAAAGCTCGCTTGGCGCAGTTGCCTGAAACTGAGGAGTTCCCGTATTTAACTCGCGGCATGTTTGCTCTCACCACCGGCAGCCGTACAAATAGCTTTTACGAAATGATGCACTTTGCCGCATCAATCAAGAATCTAGACAATTGCGATATCAAAGACTGGGTTGCGAAATTCGAAGCACTGCTTGCGACGCTGGTTTGGTACGAAGCCAGGGTGCAGTTAGAAATTGAAATTGACGGAACTTACACCTATTCATGGAGTGCTTCAAAAGAAGGAATCGCACATGCGCAAGCGCAGGAGCCTTCGCCGGTCAAGTCATGGAGCTTTGTTGCTGATGAAACGGATGCCATCCCTGTGTTCACACTGACTGCACAAAATGAATCAGGCGACCTTCTGTAAGGCGCGCCTTAAGCCAGGGCGACGCCTTCCCGACAGACAAGATGTCATGACAGATGAGTCCGTATCTCGGCAGTAAGGCAGCGGCGGTAGTGATCCATCGGACCATCTGACAGCGGTGCCAACAGAGCAGGAAAAGTCAAAACGATTTTCGCTAAACCGGTAATATTGGTCCATGACATTGCCTAAGACGCACCAATTCAAAGCCATCTCCGAAGCGATCGAATTCATCGAAAGCAAGCTTGATCAACTGTTATCTACTGAGATGGTGGCATCTCATGTTGGATTCTCGCCCTATTACTTTCACAGGTTGTTCACAGGTGTTTTGGGCGAATCTGTTGCGGAATACATACGCAAGCGCCGCCTATCGGAAGCGGCACAATTAGTCCATTCTACGGATAAACCCCTGCTGGATATAGCGCTAGCGTATGGCTTTGACAGCCAGGAAGTTTTCACACGCGCATTTAAGAAAATGTTTGGTATCACTCCCGGACGATACAGATCCTTACGACCAATGGCACCATATCCGGAAAAGTTCAAGGCGACTTGGGAAATGCTCGAGCACCTACAAGGAGGTTTAACGATGCAACCGAAAATTGTTACCAGAGAGAAAGAGTGCGTGATAGGCATGGGCGGTGCCTTTCAGCAAGGTGATAGTCAATCGATCGGTAAATTATGGGAGCGATTCCAACCAAGAATGCCTGCGATCAAAAAGAGTCGTCCTTACGCGGTTGGCGTCTGTTCGCCGAGTCACCCTCAAATTCCGATCAACTCCCCTGATCAGTTCGCCTATATCGCAGCACTTCCTGTAGAGGCCATTACTGATGTTCCAACCGGCATGGTTGGTACCGAGCTGTCCGCCGGACGTTATGCGGTATTCACTCACAAAGGTCCGATCACTGAAATCATGCACACGCTAAATTACATCTGGGGTACCTGGCTTCCCAAAGGCGAGTACGAGCGTCGGGAAGCCCCTGATTTCGAACTCTACGACGAACGGTTCAATCCGACTTCAGCGGACAGCGAGTTCGACTTCTATGTTCCTATTAAGTAAGCAAGAACTCTCAGGTGCCACCAGGTAAGTGTGCGGCCCTGCAGTTGAAGACCGGATCCAGGCACAGCCTCCGACAAGTCCCACCGGCACAGCGGCCTAGTGCTGTGAGTGTTTGATGTCTTTGATAGCTTGGGACACCACTGCTGCTATTTGAGAGTCCTTTTGCGCTTTTTTGAGCACAGGCAGCGCCGATTTCGCCCCTGGTCCAATAGCGCCAAGTGCCTTAGCAGCAGCCGCTCTAACGTTGATATTGCTTTCGGTCAAGAGTTTAACAAGAGCCGGTACAGCGGCAAGACCATCAGGCCCGGCGCGCCCGATTGACGCACAGGCGGCGAGGCGCACAGAATCGACTTGATCGTTCAACAAAGGCAATGATAAAGGCAGATCCTTGATTGTCGGAGGAATCGTCGTTATTGCATCGCTTGCTGCATCGCGCAACTCTTTGTCGCCACTCTTTATCGCATCGATCAGCTCTGGTCCAGCCGGTCGCGCGTCGGCACCGAAATCACCCAGCGCTCTGGCGGCAAGTTGACGCACCACTTGATTATCACTTGTGGATAAAGCCTTAGCTAACGCCGGCACCACCGTGTCCGGTGATTGTTTGATGCTACCAAGCGCGGTGGCGGCATAGGCCCGTTCGATGCCTCCTTCCTGTCCCAGCAAAAACTCGATCAACGCCGGAACCGCACTGCCTGCGGCCAAACCAATTTTGCCCAACGCCTGCGCCGCATTCCCGCGAGTGGACATGGAAGGGTCGCTCTGCAAGATTTCAGTCAACTTCGGCACAGCCGCTTTGGCGTCCGGACCCATGTCACTGATAGCATTTACAGCCGTTTTGCGCTCTTCGGCATCCTGACTGTAGAGATTCTGCACTGCCGTTTGCACGTCCGCAGGGCGATACTCGCTGCCTTGTGCCGACAGCGGCACGCTTGTCAAACTGCAAAATGCCAAAACCGCAGCGCTGGCTAAAGACAAGACTTTGAATTCGGACACCATCTACCACCTCAAGCAAAAAGACACGATACTGTGACAGTCAACTACGCAAAAATAGCAGGTTAAATCGGCATGTGGTGAACAAACCAGACAATACAGCCGGGCTAAGTAAGAAATCTTGAAGGTGCTAAAAGCAGGCGCCCTGTCCGGCTGACGAGATGTCATTATAGATTGATCACAATCTCAACAGTGAGGGCAAGTATTATCACCAGTGTTGATCTCGGGCATCCGCTTTAGTTTGCGCGGCACTGCGGCAGCATTTTTCACTCAACTACATCTTCTGCACGGAAACACAACGATGAATGCGTCGGCCAAAATCATCGCACTTTCTGGAATCGGCATCATCGTCCTGTTTGCTTTTTTCTTAGGGCTCGGGTCTTATCCGCTCATGGATCCAGGTGATGGCTATTTTGCTGAAGCATCGAGGGAGATGCTCGCGCGCGGTGAGTACATAGTTCCTTATCTGAACGGTCAGATTTATTTTTCCAAACCGATCATGATCTACTGGTTGATCATCGGGTCATACAAGCTATTAGGCGTGAATGAACTGGCAGCAAGACTTCCATCGGCATTGATGGCGACCGGCACCGTGCTGTTGACATACTGGATGGCCTATAAGATGAAAGGCGTGCGCGCCGGTTTCATTGCAGCAG
>JADYXS010000199.1 GCA_021772155.1 Candidatus Obscuribacter sp. | reverse complement strand
TTTGACAAGAGTTTTGGCGCACGCACTGGCGCTGTCAGATTCATTCAAACAGATGCGCCGATTAACCCGGGAAGCTCAGGTGGTCCGCTTCTTAACCTGAAAGGTGAAGTTGTCGGCATCAATACCTTCATTCGCGATGATGCCCAGAACATCGGCTTTGCCATTCCCTCCAATATCGCTCAGGAAGTTGCGGAGAAACTGGCGAACAGCGGCACTATTGCTCATCCATACATCGGAATTACGATGAAGGAAGTTGGCAATGAGCTGCCTCCAGGAGTTGAAGTAGCAGAAGTGCGAAATGGAAGCCCTGCCTCAAGCGCAGGCATGGCAGCCGGCGATTTGATTGTTCAAGTTGATAGTTCTCTGATGGCCAATCCTGGAGATGTCAGCAATGCCGTTTCCAAAAGGAGAATCGGGGACAACGTAAAGATTAAAGTGCGCAGAAACGGCGTTGATAAGGATTTTGAAGTTAAGGTCCAGCAATTGCCGGAGCAAGGGGAGTAGCCCGGAAGCAACAACAGCAACGAATTTTCGAGCATTTAGCGGATGTAACCTCTTGCCGCGGCGTTTGACAAATTGCTTCTCGGCGAACTAGGATTTTATTCCGTTCGATACGGCGGCATAGCCAAGTGGTAAGGCAGAGGTCTGCAAAACCTCTATCCCCCAGTTCGAATCTGGGTGCCGCCTCCAATCTTCTCGCACCGGCATGATATGGAACGCCGAAACCTCGGTAGCCGGTTCCCGCCAAAGGGGTTTACCCTTGGACTAGTCTGCGATAGAATGTTCCATCCTTGGGCGGTTAGCTCAGCTGGTAGAGCGCTTCGGTGACATCGAAGAGGTCACAGGTTCGAGCCCTGTACCGCCCAAATTTTTTATCCTCAAACTGGGCATATCTGTTCTGCAGCGCAGAATAGATGTCGATGACAGACGCAGCGAAAACCCCACAACTGAACAAAGAACGCTCGCGCTGGTTGGACAGCTCGGCCAATCGTGGGCGTTCGATTGCTTTGATTGTCGGTTGCTTCATTACCGTGATTTGGACGTTCAGGCTTCCGCCGTTTACTTGGCTCTGGGAAGCTGCTGACGTGACGATCCAAGACGCTTTTTTGCAAGTTGAAAAAGCTACGCAAGCGGGTCGGGGTCCTGCAGATTCCGGCAAAAATATCGTAATTTTGAGTATCGACGATGAGTCTATGCGTGTTTTGGGGAATAACCCGCCTTTGCCGCGGCAAATTTATGCGCGCCTTTGTCGGGCCTTGGCGGAAGCGCAGGCTTCGGTTGTGGGTTTTCAGATTGTCTTTGACGGTGAATCTCCCGCCTTTCGAAACGGGCACACTCCATCTGAGCAGATGAAACGTTACTTCAAGCAGGCCTTCGGAGAATCGCTTAAGACTTCGTCGGTTGCCGATGACCAGGCTCTGGCTGAGGCCCTTCAGAATCGAGATAACATTGTTCTGGGGGCTCAAATTGAGGCTGTTGGTAAAAAGCCTCTCGGTGGGCAACTTCAGCTCCTTACTCCATACGAAAAGTTTGTTCGTGCCCTGGGTGGAGGTGCCAGCCTCGGCAACGTTTCACTGCAATCTGATTCCGATGGCGTTGTTCGTCGTGCCACCATATGCGGTGATAAATTTCCCGGGCACCGTTCCCTGAACACTTCTTTCGCTTTACGCGTATTGGAAAAGCAACTTCATTCGCCGGCGGTAGAAAACCCGGCTGGCGAATTTATCGCCGGACGATTTATCCCGCGTAATTTCAAGATCGATTATGCCGGACCTCCGGGCACTTTTGAATCTATCCCGTTGTGGAAGGCTCTTGAGTGGACCCATTTTCATAATAAGGCTTCTCATCTGCAAGGCGATTCGCTGGTGCAAAATCCATTTGCCGACAAAATCGTAATTATTGGCTATCAGGACCTTTCGGTGCCAGAATCAAGGTCCGACACAAGTGGAATTGGCGGCAAATTGCTCTATGGCGTTGCTACGCCATTCGGTGGTTCGGTGCGCAAAATGTCGGATGCGGAAGTACAAGCCAACATTATCTCCAATTTGTTGAGCGGTAGATTTCTTACTGAAATCGACCGCTGGCAAGAGGTTCTTACACTAATTGTGTTAACAGGGCTGTTTGCATTTGGAGCAGGTTTGTCGCGAGGAAGCACAGCCAATCTTTTGACTTTGACTGCTGGATTGTCTGCGGTATGGTTTGTCATTTGCGCTGTTGCATATTTTCAGTTCTCGCTGCTGGTACCGTGCATGGTGCCAATAATGGGGATATTTTGTACGTCGTGTATTATTGTTTGGATTGATGAAAACGTTGTGCGTTCTGAGCAACGCAAACGCAAGACGCGGCTCTTCCGTAAACTGGCTTCACGGCAAGTGGCCGATGAGATCGAGAAGCATCAATTAAAAGAACTTTGCCTGGAAGGTAAAGAGGCCTCTATAACGGTGTTGGTCTGCGAAATAAGCAATCTGACGGCTTTGCTCGAGGGCAAGCAGCCGCAAGTAGCGATCAAGATCGCCAATGATTGTATACGGGCCATTTCTGATGCAGTCACCACAAATGGTGGCGTCATTGAACGATACTTGAATCACGGGGTTGTGGCGATCTGGGGTGCTCCTCTTTCGCAACCTGAGAACGAACGAGCTAAGAGTGCAGCTTCGACGGCTATGACCATCTCTCAGGAGTTAGCAAAGGTGGAGTTAGGAGCGGAAACCTATGAAAGCCCGCAGTGTTTGATTGGCATTTGCAGTGGCACTGCTGTTTGCGGAATGGTTGGAACTGCTGACAATGCCCTTTATACAGCCATGGGAAGACCGGTGGATGAAGCTTTCCAGTTGACCGCTGACAATAGAATTTTCGGAACGCGATACCTGGTGTCGAATTCGGTGCTTAGATCCCTTGGTGACACGGCACTTGAAACTAGAGAACTTTCGCATGCCGCTAGCTCGGACGGAGTCGAACACCGCCGAGTATTTGAACTGCTTGGCGAAAAGGGGCGACTTTCGGGCGCTCTTGAAGAGGCGACGTCTCTGTACCGCCGAGCAATGCTTGCTCTTGAGGAGCACGATAGGGAAGAGGCCGAACGGTTATTAGAGTCAGCTTTGCGGCTCTTGCCGGATGATGGACCCTCTCAGGCAGCTCTGGCAAGGTGTCGTCGGTCGCAGGAGCAATTTAATGTTCCTCATTGAACCTTTCGGGAACTTTCAGCGTAGGAGGAAGGGATGACCGGTAGGAGTTGTTCCAGCATGCTTCGTTTACACGTCCTTTTGTTTACGTTTCTTGGGTGCTCCAGCCTCGCCTTGCTGCCTTCAGTTGCCGGACCGGCCATGGTAGAGGAAGCTGCATCCGGTCAAAATATTTTTAGCTGCAGTGAAGACTCGAACGTTGTGCCGTCGTTCACTGAGGAAAGAGGTGGTGAAGGGCGTGCTCGCAAGATGTTACTGGGCAACCAACGCGATGACATACCGGACTTTAAACAACTAAAAATGCTCCCGTCCTTGACGATGGTTCAACGGCGAGAGCTGAAGGCGGCGCTCGAGTCGACCAGGGCGCAAATGCAGGTACTGCTTACTAAAATGAAGCAATTACGCCCGAAGTCGGAAGGCGCGCGATCGGCAGGTCGACCTGGTGGCATAGTTGATCCCCAAGTGCGGGCGCAGATCTTGCAGCTGCGTACACAGATTCAAGCATTGCGTACAAAGAGCTGGGAAGAAATCAAACCGAAATTGACCCAAGGGCAATTGATAGAGTTAGCAGCGATGCGAAAAGGGGAACTCCAGCCGGCGACGTTCAATGAACCGATGACCGGTGGAGGCAGGCAATGACTGGCGGTAAGTCCGATGTGTTTTGGATAAATCATTTACTGCGTCGTGCTGGTTTTGGTGTTACTCCGCGAGAGCTTAAGCGCTACGTCGCCCTGGGATACGACGGCACAGTAAATGAACTACTTAACCCGGAAAATGTTGATAACATGCAACTGGAAGAATCGATCAAGCAGCAGGATTTTGATTACACGGCAATCAATGACTTGAAGCGGTGGTGGATCTATCGGATGGCATTTACGCGATGTCCTCTGGAAGAAAAGATGACTCTGTTTTGGCATGGTCACTTCGCTACCTCCGATCGAAAAGTGAACAACGCCTACGCGATGTACGGGCAGAACATGCTTTTTAGAAAGCATGCGTTAGGCAATTTTCACGAGATTCTCTACAACGCATCGAAAGATCCGGCGATGATCCTCTGGTTGGACAACCAGCAGAATCGCAAAGGCAAACCGAACGAGAATTATGCACGCGAAATTATGGAGCTATTCACGCTTGGGATCGGAAACTACTCCGAGCAAGACATCAAAGAAGCTGCACGGGCGTTTACTGGCTGGCAGACTCTGCCTAGTGGCTTCTTCTTTAATCAGAGACAGCATGATTATGGTGCCAAGACAGTGCTCGGTGTGTCAGGTAATTTGAATGGAGATGATGTAGTTGCGATTCTGGTAAAGCAAAAGGAAACAAGCAAGTTTCTTGCCACCAAGCTAATCAAGTACTTTGCCTTTGATGATCCCGATCCAGCGATGGTCAGTCGAATTGCAGATGTATACATGACGTCCAAATACAATATGCGTAAAGTGGTTCGAGCAATTCTTACAGATCCAGCATTCCTGAGCGAGCGTGCCTTTCATGCAAAAATTAAGAGCCCTGCCGAACTTGTTATCGGCTCGTTGAAGACATTGCAGATACGGAAGCTGGACGGTGACTTGCCAATGACGATGGCCCGCATGGGACAAGATCTGCTTATGCCACCCAATGTGAAAGGTTGGGATGGTGGAACGGCCTGGATTGCTACTGATACCATGATGGAGCGATTCAACTTCGCCAACAGAGTGACTACAACGAAGTTTTCTGAAATGTCCAAGTTTTCCTCGGCTCAAGAAATCGTAGACAACCAAGGGCTTACCTCTGCTGGTAAATTGGTGGACTACTTCTTGGATTTACTTGTGGATGCTGATGTGCCAGCATCTACAAGAGCCAAGTTAGTGTCATATGTCTCAAGCGATCTCAGCGGAAAGCCTGTTTCAAATATCCCGGACGAGAAGACGCTCGATGCTAAACTTCGAGGCTTAGTACATCTGATCATGACTCTTCCCACGTATCAACTCGCTTGAGGGCAATGAAATGAGCATATCTCGCAGGACATTCTTGCAAGGCTTAGGGTTGATGTCAGTCTATTTGTCTGCTCCTGAGGCTCTCTTACTTTCGGCTAAGGCTGCCGAATATGCACCGCGCACCGCCGGAAAGTCCAAGATTCTAGTGCTTGTGCAGATGAGTGGTGGCAATGACGGGCTAAACACTGTCGTTCCTTATAATAATGGCGCGTACTATCAATTGCGCCCAACACTGGCAATTGAGCCAGACAAAGTATTGCCGCTGGATCGAGAAATCGGGCTTAACCCGAACATGATCGGCTTGCACGAACTCTTTAAGAATGGCAAGGTCGCAGTGGTGCAGGGCGTTGGTTATCCAAATCCCAGTCGCTCGCATTTTCGTTCCATCGAAATCTGGCAAACCGCTCAGCCGGATAAGATCGTCGAAACCGGATGGCTGGGGCGTTACCTGGATTGCGCTGATTGCACTAAGAATGGAAATATATTTGCCGCGGTCAATGTTGAGCCCACGTTACCTAAAACACTACAGTCGAACAAGATAATGGTGCCGTCTGTCAGTAATGTATTTGATTTTAAATTCCGAACCGATCCGCGTTATCTCCAAGACCGAGAAACGCAAGTTCGTGCCTTCGAAGATATCTATGGAACCTTTCAATCCAAACGTCCGAACGCAGAGCTGCTGCGCAATGCCGGTCTGGAAGCGAACAAGGCCTCAGACTACTTACAAAAGATCGTCAGAGAATATCAAAGCGAGATCAAATATCCGGACGGCAGTTTTGGCAATGGTCTCAAGTTTATCTCTCAGATGATTTCCGGTGGCGTCGATTCGCGAATATTCACGGTAAACCTTGATGGTTTTGATACGCATACAAATCAAGCCAACGGACAGAACAAGCTGCTCAAGCAGTTTTCTGAAGGAGTGGCGGCCTTCTACAAGGATCTTGAACGGAACAACTTGCAAGACGATGTGGTGCTATTCGGCTTCAGTGAATTCGGGCGGCGAGTGGTGGAAAATAATGGACGTGGCACCGATCATGGCACCGCCGCTCCAGTTTATGTCATCGGCAGTAAGGTGAAGGGCGGCGTCTACGGTGAGCACCCGAGCATGACAGCGCTCGATGACGGCGACCTCAAGTACAAAATGGACTTTCGCTGCGTCTACGCGACTTTGTTGGATCGCTGGATGGGTGCCGACAGTCGCGAAATTTTAGGGCAGCGCTACGAATACATTCCCTTCGTTTAGGGATCCGGCGGAGCGTCTCCAACTACCATTGCCCAGAACTGGCGATTGAACTCCCAGACTGTCTCATTTTTCCAATTCGAGAGCACCACGCGCGCGGTATACGAACCTTCTTGCATGATGTTGATATCCATTGGGTATATAAAGTGCCCCTTGAACAGGTCGTTAGGATCGTTGGCATTGAATTCATGATTGACCAATTCTTTGCCGGTCGGATCGTCGACGGTTAAGACGCCCTTGTATTGGCGTCGCTCATAAGGCGTTCCGAAGCCGATGATTACGTCGCACTTCATTCGCAGTGGCATGTTCTTGCCACTGCAGAGGTCGAACAAACCAAGAGCATTGATCCTGCCATCTTCAGCGTGATCTGCGCGGTCGCAGAATAGAACGTAGCCGCTGTGCAGATACTTCATGTACTGTCCTTCCCGTGCGCGCAAGCCGCGCGTCATATTGTCAACTTGGTAAAAGAGCAGCTACAGTGTAACCGATTTCCTAGCCCGACGGGCAAAAAGGGCGCGGTTGTAGCCGCGCCCTCCTTGATGATTTTGGTTTTTGAACTAGGACTTGGTGCCTTTGATAACCTCTTCGGCGATGCTGTTCGGCACTTCTTCGTACTGGCAGAACTCCATCACGAAGGTTCCTTGTCCTCTGGTTTTGTTTCGGATGTCTGTTGCATAACCGAACATCATTGATAGCGGAACCATGGCTTTCACTCTGGAAAGTGAATCGACTGTGTCCATACCTTCAATGCGTCCGCGGCGGCTGGAGATGTCTCCAATAACGTCGCCCATGTAATCTTCCGGCACTTCAACTTCTACTTTCATAACTGGTTCCAAGAGAACCGGCTTAGCCTTCATGAAGCCTTCTTTGAACGCCATGGAACCGGCGATACGGAAAGCCATTTCTGAAGAGTCAACTTCGTGGTATGAACCGAACACGAGCTTGGCGCGGAAGTCGATACATGGATAACCGGCAAGCACGCCGCCTTCCATGGCTTCTTGAATCCCTTTATCAACGCCCGGAATGTATTCCTTGGGAATGACACCACCGACAATTGCGTTGACGAATTCATACCCTTCGCCAGGAAGGCGTGGTTCCAGTTCAAGCACAACGTGACCGAATTGACCACGTCCACCAGATTGTCTGATGAAGCGTCCTTCCTGTTTGACTGCTTTGCGAATCGTTTCGCGATAAGCAACCTGCGGTTTACCAACGTTGGCTTCAACTTTAAATTCACGGAGCAGGCGGTCAACGATGATTTCCAAGTGAAGCTCGCCCATCCCGGCAATGATCGTTTGACCAGTTTCCTGGTCAACCCGTACGCGGAAGGTCGGATCTTCTTCTGCCAGTTTGCCCAGAGCAACGCCGAGTTTGTCGGAGTCGCCTTTGGTCTTCGGTTCGATGGCGACCGAAATAACAGGCTCTGGGAATTTGATCGATTCCAGAATGATTTGATGATCGTCAGCGCAGAGAGTATCACCGGTGGTGGTGTCTTTCAAACCAACAGCAGCGACGATGTCACCAGCCATTGCTTCGGAAACGTCTGTACGTTGGTCAGCTTGCAATTGAATCAACCGGCTGATGCGCTCGCGACGACCTTTTACGCTGTTCATGACGTACGAGCCGGCGGTGAGTTTGCCGCTGTAAATCCGCAAGAACGTGAGCTTTCCGACAAACGGATCGTTCATCACCTTAAAGGCTAGTGCTGCAAACGGTTCATCTGGATTGCACTGACGTTCCGCTTCGGTGCCATCCGGCAAAACGCCTTTGATGGAAATTACATCAAGCGGCGAAGGCAAGTAATCAACGACAGCATCCAACAGAGGCTGAACGCCTTTGTTCTTGAAGGCGGAGCCGCAAAGAATTGGCACGATGTGGTTTTCGCAAACTGCCTTACGTAGAGCCACTTTTAGCTCTTCGTTATTGCACTCTGTTCCTTCCAAGTACTTAGCCATTAGCGCTTCGTCGGTTTCGACGATTGCTTCATACAACTGGCGGCGATACTGTTCAACCAATTCCTTCATCTCTTCCGGAACAGCAATTTCGTTCATCGCCCGGCCGAGTTTGTCGGTTTCGTCGAACATGTACGCCTTCATTTCGACAAGGTCGACCATGCCGTCGAAGTCGCCCATGCCGTCGAAGAGCGCGCCATCCTTGCCTATCGGCAATTGAATAGGATGAGCATTCGCCCAGCTGGTGTGCAGCCCGACAAGCTGTTCTTTGCACTGTTTAACGACGCGATAGAAGTCAGCGCCGGTTCTGTCCATTTTGTTGACGAGAATCATGCGTGGTACTTGATAGCGGTTTGCTTGTTTCCAAACAGTTGCTGTTTGCGGTTGAACCCCTGCCACAGCGCAAAGCACGATGACAACGCCGTCCAGAACCCGCATGGATCGTTCTACTTCAACGGTGAAGTCAACGTGTCCGGGGGTATCGATCAAGTTGATACGTCTGCCGTTCCAGAACGACGTGATAGCAGCAGCTGTGATCGTAATGCCGCGCTCTTTCTCTTGCTCCATCCAGTCAGTTACGGTTGTGCCGTCATGCACTTCACCGATCTTGTGAATCAAGCCGGAATAAAAAAGGATGCGTTCTGTTGTGGTTGTCTTGCCTGCATCAATGTGAGCAGCAATACCCATATTGCGGATGTTGGCCAAGGCTGCGTGTTTTTCGGACACCTTAGCTACCTTCTTGTCAGTAGTGGTAGGTGGCTCTGTTCCTGCGGTTTGCATAGTTTTGAATCCAAAGAAGGGGACCGTAAACGAGTTATTGTGCCCTCGACTTAAAAAGAGGGTCGCGCGCTGAACTGCCCAAGTGCAGATCCATCAGCGTAATTTGCCTAAGTCTAATTACAACCCGAAAGCTGTAGCTTTAGCCATAATGTTTGACATCTCTTTATCTTCGTTATTAATAACGATAGTGAGCAAACGCTTTGTTGGCTTCTGCCATCTTGTGCGTTTCGTCGCGTTTGCGGACGGATGCACCGGTACCGTTGGCTGCATCGACGATCTCTGCAGAAAGACGCTCAGCGAAGCTACGGCCGCCGCGTTTGCGGCTGTTAGCGATGATCCAGGCGGTTGCCAGCGCATTACCGCGAGATTGCTTTACTTCGACTGGAACTTGGTATGTGGAACCGCCGACTCGGCGAGCTTTCACTTCCACTAGAGGCGTTACGTTCTTAAGTGCCTTGTTGAAGATTTCGACCGGCTCTACCTTGGTGCGCTCTTTGACAAGGTGCATTGCATCGTAGAAAGCGCGCTGGGCAGTGCTTTTCTTGCCTCGCGTCATCATGCGGTGAATGAATCTTTGAATCACCTGGCTGCCGAACACGGCATCCGGAGGCGTCGGTCTCTTTGAAATTACAGCGCGTCTTGGCATTTTGTACTCCAAACTCTTTAGTAGGTGGGCGCAAGCCCGATGTCAAAAGAGGACTGACACACAAGTGCGTCATACGTCCCAAATAAACTATTTCTTCTTAGCTGCTGCTGCTGCGCCTGGCTTAACTCGCTTGGCGCCGTATTTCGAGCGGCTTTGCTTTCTGTCCTTAACACCAGCGGTGTCAAGTGCTCCGCGAACGATGTGGTAGCGAACGCCCGGCAAATCTTTAACCCGACCGCCTCTGACCAGAACGACAGAGTGCTCTTGCAGGTTATGGCCAACACCAGGGATGTAAGCGGTGATTTCGATACCGTTTGTCAGGCGCACACGGGCAATTTTGCGCAAAGCTGAGTTCGGCTTCTTGGGGGTGGTGGTCTTTACTTGCGTGCAGACTCCACGACGTTGGGGACAACTTTTAAGTGCAGGCGACTTCGTTTTCACTGTCGCTGCCCGCCTTTCACGGCGGATCAACTGATTGATGGTAGGCACACCAGGCTCCTGTAGAAGAGTATAAAAAAGGAAATAAAGCGGTTTGGAATCATACCGACAAAAGCCGGAACGTGTCAACGAATGGGCTGCTCAGGCTCCCAAACGAAAAGAAAACTTTATGATTCCGAGCTTTGGTCCCCGATCCGCGAGGATTGCCAGGAGTATCGCACGTCTAGACGCTAATTACGTGGCTTTCCCAAACGTTGCCGTTCTGTGGCAAGCGGAAAGTTAAGAGCTGGAGAGGTAATAGGCTTGAGCTGGACGGTTGATTCCGCGCGTTTCAGGCGCTTGGCTCTTTGCCAATGCTCGCGTGTGAGCACGAAATAATCGCCCATTCGCTCGAAGCCCTTGCTCTTGAGAGACTCGTGAATTTCTGGATGGAAGTCGTAAACCCTTACCCAGATTGCCATTTGAGGCATGTTGGAGCGCAAGCTGGCAACTGCAAAGTTGACAAGGTCTTCGGTGACATGCTTCCAGCCAGGATGCACGGCGAATTCCAGCGTATAACCTAGACCGGGTTGAGCTGTCACTTTTGCTGCGGCCGTCAACGTTTTGCGGTCCAGATCCTCGCTAATCCAGTACCAGACCCGGGAGCGTAACAGTCGATTCTTATTGCGCTCTACCGATGTGAATGGCAACAAATCCTTTACATTGAAGTCATCCGGCGATTGGGCCAGCACCAGTCGCAGATCTGGCGGAAGCGCATCCTGGTGCAATTGGTAGAGCATGTGTTTGTGCAACTGGGTGCCGACGCGGAAGCCCTGGTTGACTTCTTGCTTCAACTCTACTGCCGCAGTAGCTGGATCAAGCTTGTAATAAGTGATCAGTGCTGTCCGGCAGAATCCGCCACCAGCAAAAAGCGACATTGCACCATCATTGTGGCTGGCAATCTCAGCCATGAAATGGCTGACACCCTGGCTGCCGAACTGCGCGAAAACGTAACGCAACAATTCGTGGGCGATGCCGCGACCGCGGTGCTCAGGATCTACGACCAGGTTATCGATGCGCCAACAGCTTTTGGCTTTGTTCATGTTGTGAAGCGAGATAAAGCCGAGAACGCGCCCCTCTTCTCGGGCCAGATAGACAGATGGGCTGACATGATATTGACACGGCAGCCAGTGCTGCCAGAAGGCCAGGCTGCGAAGCATCAAGCTAGTCTGAGTGAGCGACGAAACGTCCAGAACAGGCTCGACCTGCTCGTCAAGGAGGGCGCATACTTGGGCGTAATCCGTGGCAATCAATGGGCCAATCTTGATCATTCAGAATTTGCTCCTTACCCGTTAATATTGTAACATCGTGCCTTACTCGAAAAGCCGCCATCAGTGAGCAATTTCGACAGACGAGCTCATTGTGAAAAACACCGTACAAAGAAAACAGCAGAAGCTTGAAGCGAAGCCAAAACCAAAAGTTGTGGCGGATAATCGACGCGCGCGCCATGAGTACGAAATTTTAGACACCGTTGAAACCGGAATTGAACTTACCGGCACCGAAGTGAAATCCATGCGCATGGGTAAAGCCAATCTCCAGGATGCTTATGCCCGGATTGAAGATGGGGAATTGTGGCTATACAACTGCCATATCGCGCCTTATGAGTTCGGCAACCGAAACAATCACGATCCGATCCGGCGTCGACGGTTGCTTGCTCATCGAAATGAAATATTTCGTCTGAATCAAGAAATGAAAGAGAAGGGATTGACGCTGGTTCCCCTGAAGCTCTATTTCAAGAAAAATTGGGTTAAAGTGGATCTTGCACTTGTGCGCGGCAAGCACCTCTATGATAAGCGCGACGCCATCGCAAGTAGAGATTCAAAACGGGAGCTTGACCGACTCGTGAAGCAAACCTACAAAGGCAGCTAGATAAATTGAACAGAATTCGTGTGTTGGTTGTGTGTGCAATATTCGGTTTCCTCTTTTTCAGCGGTCATCCTGCACTTGCTGAATCGCCGCTTGCGGTGCTAAAGAGCGAGAAGAATGCAGAGACGTACTCTGAGCAGCATCTCGGTACTTATGATGAAGACTGGCTGTCATTTAAGCGGACTCTGGAAAGTGCCAACGTTCGCTATGACACTCTAACTGACAAAGACCTCAAATCCGGTATCGGGAAATTGGCGCCGTACAAGATGATCTTGTTGCCGTATTTGGTCGACGTACCAGAGGAAGCGGTACCGATTCTGGCCGATTATGTGCGCGGCGGCGGAAAGTTATTGATCACCGATGGTGGTGGCACACCTAGTGCCCATGCCCAAGCAGTAATTCGATCGACCGGAGTGCAAGTAACCAAGCACACCAGTATGGCTGAGCAAAATCAACTTAGCTGGCAACGGCAGCCGCAGCCTTTCAAGCAAGATTTCGCCGTGGGGACATTGAAAGCAGATCTTGAGGTCACAGACCCTTCTGCTTCGGTGGCGAAGTGGATGGATGCAGAAGGGCGCGACCTTGGTACTGCAATTTCGCGCAGCAACGGAAATACTTTTTTGAGCTGGGCGCCGGGATTGCAGGGTGAACTGACTACAAATGCCCAGATCCTGACATTGGCTTTTGAAGATGCGGTGCCTGGAGTTACGCAGCAAGCAGCGGTGCAAATTAGTTTCGCCGACTATCAAAACATTCAACAAGAGCTGGATTATTTGGGCAAGCGGACTGATGAGGCGATCAAGACCGCTAAACAAGCAGATCTGGCAGTACCCTTCAAAACGATTCAGGCTCATTACGAATCTGCTTTAGCGCACGTAAAGAGCTTTCATGATTCATACGGACAGCGTCGTTTTTACCAGGCGGACGAGGAACTGGCTTCTGCTCGCCAGGATTTTGCCCTGGCTTTCGCCCAGTCACTGCCTGTCCGTCCGGTGGAAGCCAGAGCTGTGTGGTTAGATCGCGGCACGATAATTGCGGCACGCTCACCGGCCGGCATGGCGGCTATATTCGACAAGTTGCGGAACGCCGGCATAAACGTGGTCTACTTCGAGACTAACAATGCTGGATATTGCACATACCCAACAAAGGTCTCCGTTCAGAACCCAGAGACAATCGGTTGGGATCCACTAGGAAGTGCCGTGAAGGAAGCTCGCAAGCGAGGCATGGAAATCCACGCTTGGATGTGGACCTTTGCAGTCGGCAATCTGCGCCACAACCCCATTATTGGAAAGGACGCTGATTTCCCAGGTCCGGTGCTTTCGACCAAGGATTTCAGTTGGGCACTGGCACGAGCCAACGGTGCATTGTTACCGAACAACCAGCCGGAATTTTGGATTGATCCATCCAACTTGCAAGGTCGGCAATTCATTAAAGATCTCGCGCGAGAGATCGTGCAGAACTACCCAGTAGACGGGGTTCAGTTTGACTACATCCGCTACCCTTTCAATGGCAAAGGTACGGAGATGGGGTTTGATTGGGCCGGACGAATGCGCTTCGAACGCGAAACCGGGTTGAACCTCGACCGGATGGATGAAGAGACGCGGACGGTCTGGCAGGCCTGGAAGATCTCCCAGGTGAGCAGCTTCGTTCGTGATACATCGCAGTATCTGCGAAAGCTCAGACCGGGACTGCGCATTTCCGCTGCTGTGTACGCCACTCCGCGCCGCCTGCGCACTGGCAACATTCAGCAAGAATGGGAAACGTGGGTGGCCAATGGCTGGGTAGATACGCTCAATCCGATGACATACGTCGGTTCTGCCAAGGAGCTGGCGACAAACGCCGGCTATGTTCGCGAAACGACTGCCGACAAGGCTCTTGTATTTCCTGGCCTATCGATCCGCCAGCTTGATACTGCTGGTTTGATTGAACAAATGGATACGTCCAGATTGATTGGCACGCTTGGCACAACGATGTTCGCGGTGGCGCAGCTCGACGATAAAAAGGTAAATATCCTGAAAATGGGACCCTATCGTCGGATGCCTTTACTGACACCGCAGCAAGATCCTGTCAAAGCCAGCAGACTACTCATCGATGACTTTTCTGCTCTGGTCAATCGTTATCTGCAGGATCCGCAAAAACACATTTTGTCTGATCAGGCCAGCACCAACGAAGTTCTCAGTCAGATTGAGACTGTTCAGCGTCAGATGCACGAATTGCGCGCTTCATCGAGCGCGGAGGAAATCGCTGAGGCAAACAGAGGCGTCACAAGTTTGCAAAATATGGTGCATGATTGGTTGCGTATTGAAGCTTTTGTTCAACGCGGCTTCCGTGCTCAGTACATCACCAGCTATCTGCAACAAGTGCAAGCGATACTGAACTATGCCGGACATAAAGCGAAGACGCAGACGCAAGCAATAAGCGGCGATCCTGATACTTTGTAGGTTTCATGTTTCTTGCAAAATGCCTTGTGTTCGTAAGGGGAGGGGCTGACCGTCGCGCATGCACAGCTTGCTGGACCGTAACGCGTGCACAGCTTTGCTGTGCCGCGAGCGGTCCCCTAGTGGTGCCGAGGACGGTCCCCTAGTGGTGTCCCCTCCCGTTGTTTGGGCATGCGCCATGTGAATTTGATCTTTATTTGTCCGGTATTTTTGATCTTTACGTGACCGCTTTTTTAGATCTTTATTTGTCCGGCGACATATGCATGTGCAATACGCTCTCAGATTCAATGCAGATTTGCGTATTCAAT
>JADYXS010000198.1 GCA_021772155.1 Candidatus Obscuribacter sp. | reverse complement strand
GTTGCCGATCGCCGCTCGCGGCCCAGCTAACTTCGTCAAGCTCTCCAACATTCCGCAAAAGCCTCCCGCGCGTTATCGCCAAATGAAGGGTATTTAGGGACTGTAGGGGCGTGCGCCAGGGCGCCGCCCTTAACTCGTCTGGATCATAGGTAGGGGAGGGGACAAGCCCATCTTTAGGTCAGCTCTACGCCACGTGAATGAGGTAGCCGCAGATCGGATCGTCTTTGAGCATGTACTTCTCGCGTGTGACCGGGACGCCCAGCAAGCTCTCCATGAGCTTTGGTTCAAGCACGCAAATCTGTCTGTATTGGGTCGCCAGGTGATGTATGGCGCAGTGCTGCTGAAAGATGAAGTAATTTCCATCTGGCAGCTGCTCCCACTTGCTCATGAAGCCGTTCTCGGAATAAATTTTTACTACTTCTTCTACTCGCGCTTCAAATTCCAGAGCTTCCAGGCGTGGGCGATGCTTTTTGACGAGCCACTCATCGCGCATCTTCAACAGCTCCATGACCCCTTGATGTCCTTTGGTCTCAAAGACAGCGTCCAGCAGGTCAAACGCCATTATGCCGAGGCCGGAAGGGAAGAGCGACTGGGCCTTTTCGGTCAAACTGTATCTATAAGTTGGGCGACCGCGGGACTGTCTTACCAGTCGACAGTCGACAAGCCCTTCTTTCTGCAATCCGCTCAGGTGCCGCCGGACAGCCATCGAAGTGATATCAAGGACTTCGCAAAGTTCTGCAACGCTCATATCGTTGTTGTGCTTGAGATGATGCAGCACGGCTTGGTGCGTGTTTTCGGGATTATCAGTCAATGGTTGAGTGACCATTAAAAACCTTCTCTAAAGCGCTGGACGCCGGAATGTTAACCTTTCATGATTACCATAATAGCGCCTGTAGCGACTTTCACTGGTTAGCACTTACGAAAAACGTCGGCAGTGCTTGATTTGCGGAGATATGTCCAGTTTGACCCCATCAGGCGATTTTTGATACTATTATATCTACAAAAGCCGTGGGACCATATATTCAGCCCATTTAATGCTTTCCCCGGACAGTTAACCTAGGACACCGACCGATGACAGCCAAAAGAGAAATCCTGAGAATTGAAGACCTGCATGTAGAGGTCGAGGGTAAGCCCATCTTGAAGGGCGTTAACCTCACCATTAATGCTGGTGAAGTGCACGCGTTGATGGGGCGCAACGGCTCCGGTAAATCAACCTTGTCGTACACCCTCATGGGTCATCCGCGCTACACCGTCACCAAGGGCACCGTCTTGTACCACGGCAAGGATTTGCTGGCGATGCCGGTCGATCAACGGGCGCGCAGCGGTATTTATCTAGCATTCCAGTACCCGGTCGCGATACCTGGCGTTTCTGTTTCGAATTTCCTGCGGGCATCGGTCAAAGCGCGCCGTGGAACCGACGTTCCGGTCAAGGAATTCCGCAAAGAATTGAAGGAAAAAATGGCTACGCTAGGCGTGAGCAACGAGTTCCTTTCTCGTTATGTTAACGACGGATTTTCCGGCGGCGAGAAAAAGCGCCTGGAAATCTTGCACATGGCTTTGCTGAATCCGGAATTCGCGCTTCTTGATGAGACCGATTCCGGCTTAGATATTGATGCGCTACGCACTGTAGCTGACGGCATCAATGCCCAAGCCAACGAAGACAACGCAATGCTTTTGATTACACACTATCAACGAGTGCTGGACTATGTGACACCGCATTTTGTGCATGTAATGCACAATGGCGAGATCATCAAGTCTGGTGGAAGTGAGCTCGCTAAAGAGCTCGAAGCCAAGGGTTATGACTGGGTCACGCAAGAGCTTGTACCCACAGCCTGAGGTTAAGGAGGCATAGATGGCAGCGGAACTTACACAAGATCAGCGATTGCTCAAGGGCGTCGGCGACGATTATAAATACGGCTTCCACGACTCGGAGAAGGACTATTCCTTCAAATCGGGCAGAGGTTTGACGACCGAAATCGTGACTGAGATTTCGCGGATGAAAGACGAGCCGGAATGGATGCTCAAGTACCGTCTGCGCGCTTTGGAAATTTTTCACAAGAAGCCGATGCCGCGTTGGGGCAACTGCAAGCTTCTTGATGATATCGACTTTGCCAATATTCATTACTATGTGCGCGCCACTGAAAAGCAAGGGCGTACTTGGGATGAAGTGCCGGAAGGTATCAAGAATACTTTTGACCGCCTGGGCATTCCTGAAGCTGAGCGGAAGTTCTTGGCTGGAGTGTCAGCGCAGTACGAATCAGAAGTGGTCTACCACTCTATTCGCGAAGATCTGGAAAAGCAGGGCGTCATATTCCTCGATATGGATTCTGCTCTGAAACAGTACGAAGATGTCGTGCGCAAGCACTTCGGCACGGTCATTCCTTCAGCGGATAACAAGTTTGCCGCACTTAACTCCGCCGTCTGGTCGGGGGGTAGCTTCGTTTACGTGCCCAAAGGCGTGAAGGTGGACATTCCACTGCAAGCCTATTTCCGCATCAACACGGAGAACATGGGGCAGTTCGAACGCACGCTGATCATTACCGAACCGGGCAGTTTCGTGCATTACATCGAAGGATGCACAGCACCAACGTATTCGAGCGATTCGCTTCACTCTGCTGTGGTTGAACTGATCGCCCAGCCGAATTCGCACATTCGGTATACAACCATCCAAAACTGGTCGAAGAATGTCTACAATCTCGTCACCAAGCGAGCTGTGGCATACGAAGATTCGAAGGTCGAATGGGTTGATGGCAACATCGGCTCCAAGTTGACTATGAAGTACCCGGCGATCTACTTGATGGGACCACGGGCGCACGGGGAAGTATTGTCGATCGCTTTTTCAGGCGAAGGACAGCATCAGGATGCCGGTGCCAAAATGGTGCACTTTGCTCCTGACACAACATCAATCATCGTATCGAAATCTATTGCTAAAGACGGTGGACGCACCTCCTATCGTGGCTTGGTCAAAGTTTACGAACAAGCGACCAATGTCAAATCCAGCGTGCGTTGCGATGCACTGTTGATGGACGAAAATTCGCGTTCGGATACCTATCCGACGATGGAAATCGATCAGAAGGATGTGACAATCGAGCACGAAGCAACTGTTTCGAAGGTCGGAGAAGAGCAGTTGTTCTATCTCATGAGTCGCGGATTGACTCAAACAGAAGCGACAACAATGATCGTGAATGGATTCTTTGAACCCTTCACGAAAGAATTGCCGCTGGAATACGCTGTCGAGTTGAACCGCCTGATTCAACTGGAGATGGAAGGTTCAGTAGGGTAGTAGTGAGAATAAACATAGATCGCGTGAAAGAACTAACAACCACATTTTCCGAGCCAACCTGGTTGGCAGATAGTCGTCTGGAAGCATGGGAAGCGTATTTGCAGACTCCTATGCCTACCGGACGTGACGAGGATTGGCGACGTACAGATCTTGGTGTTCTTGATCTAACGAGACTTCGCGCTTCGAATTTCGGTGCCTTGAAAGAAGGCAGTACTCAGTTACCGCCTTGGTTTGAGGCGGCAGCAGCCCATTTTCCCTCACGCGCCGGAGCTCTCTATCAGAGCACCGTATCTGGTGCCTCTGTTACTTTGTCGGCTGGTGCGCAGAAACAAGGCGTAATTTTTTGCGATATCGCGACGGCTATTGAGAGCCACGCGGACAAAATTCGTCCATTGTTGCTGGAATCGGCTGAGAAGGGCAAGTTCACCTTGCTCACCAGCGCTTTGTTCAATTGCGGTTCATTCCTCTATATCCCGCGGAACGTGCAGATCGCCGAACCGTTTATCTTTGCTCTGGACTTCGTCGGGCAAGACGATGCCGATGATCAAGGTGCTGCGATTTTCCCGAGAATCTTCGTTGTGGTTGAAGACAATAGCAGCGCCGACTTCGTCTTGATGATGGCTTCGCCTGCCGGTGCTCCGCGTGCTTCAAATGTATCGCTGGCTTCCGTCCTGGCTGATTTTCATCTCAAGCCTGGATCTAAGCTCAATTATCTAGAAGTGCAGGACTTTGCTCAAGATGTGTTTTATGTAGAACACTTGAATAGCAAAGTTGATAAAGATGCTTCGTTCAACTCCCTCTGTGTGGCGCTGGGCGGAAAGCAGACGAAAGCTGATATCGCCACCTATCTGCGCGGACCAGGTGCAAACAGCTCAGTTCTTGGTGCTGTACTGGGCAGCGATAACGAAAAGTTCAGCTATAACACGATTCAAGAGCACAATTCGCCTGACACTACATCCGATATCAATTTTCGAGTAGCAGTTAAAGACACCTCCGCCTCTGTATACCAAGGCATAATCAGGGTCGACAAAATTGCTCAGCGCACCAACGCCTTTCAATCGAACAAGAACCTCTTGCTCAGTGGAGAAGCGAAAGCGGACTCGATTCCCAAGCTGGAAATTCTCGCTGATGACGTTAAGTGCTCACACGGAGCTACTGTTGGGCCCGTCGACCGCGAGCAACTTTTCTACTTGCGCAGTCGTGGACTAACGCCAATGGAAGCAGAAGAGCTGATAGTGCTCGGCTTCTTCCGTCAGGTATTTGAGCAGTTCCCGATAACTGCGGCAAGAGAATGGCTGACTGAAGTGGTATCGACCAAGATCTATAGAACTGCCGCAGCCGCGTCAGCAGTACTCAAAGGCAAGTAATTATGACCAGCGAGACGACACGATTCGTCCGAGTTGCCGCACTGGAGGATGTTCCTTCCGGGCGAGCTCAAGTATTTGAGGTCAGTGCCAAGCGTATTGCTGTGTGCCATTCTGACGCGGGCGTTTACGCTATCGATGACCGATGTACGCACGACAACGGTCCCCTAGGCGAAGGCGAGTTGAATGATGGTGAGATTGAGTGCCCGAGGCACGGCGCTCGTTTTGATATCAAGACTGGAAAAGCACTTTGTTTCCCGGCCGTGGGTGCTGTGAAAACGTACCCTGTTGAGATTCGAGATGGAGATATTTGGCTTGGTTTACCAACAAGTGATTGAGAAGGCAATGTTTGATGTCGCTAAGATCAGAGCAGACTTTCCGATTTTGCAGCGCCAGATAAACGGCAAGCAGCTGGTCTATCTGGACAATGCAGCGACGTCGCAGAAACCGGTTCAAGTGATCCGGGCGCTGACTAACTACTACGAAAATACCAACGCGAACATTCATCGCGGTATTCATACGCTTAGTGAAGAAGCTACCATAGCTTACGAAGGCGCTCGCGAAACGATCGCTCGTTTCATTGATGCGCCGGAAACTAAATCCGTCATTTTTACGCGCAACACTACCGAGGCGATAAACCTCGTCATGCAAACGTGGGGAAGGCAGAACATCCATGAAGGCGATGAAATCGTCCTCAGTGCTATGGAACACCATTCAAATCTCGTTCCATGGCAGATGCTGGCTAAAGATACCGGCGCCAAGCTAGTCTTCATGGAAGTGACTGCTACCGGCGAATTGGATATGGAGTCAGCCAAAAACCTGATCGGACCAAAGACTAAACTTGTTTCCGTCACCATGATGTCGAATGTCTTGGGCACAATCGTTCCTGTTGCTGAGTTGGCTGATCTGGCCCACGCCCACGGTGCTTTGATTTTGGTGGATGGGGCTCAAGGTGTGCCGCACCTACCAGTTTCCGTTCAACAATTGAAGTGTGATTTTCTTGTCTTCTCGTTCCATAAAATGCTTGGACCTACCGGTGTCGGAGTACTTTGGGGACGTACAGAACTGCTGCAAAAGATGCCGCCGTTCATGGGAGGCGGTGACATGATCGCTGCTGTCTGGCGTGAAAAGTCTCGCTACAACGAACTGCCCTGGAAGTTCGAAGCCGGCACGCCAAGCATCGCTGACGTTATTGCTTCAGCCGCCGCTATCGATTACCTGCAAGCACTTGGCATGAGCCAGGTGAGAGAGCACGAAATTGATCTAACTAGCTACGCTCTCGATCGCTTCGCTGCGTTCAAGCATGCCACCATATACGGTCCGTTGGATTCCAGTAAGCGCGGTGGCGTGATTTCATTCAATCTCGACGGTGTTCATCCGCATGACTTAGGACATCTTCTCAATGATTCCGGCGTAGCTGTTCGAGCCGGCCATCACTGCTGTCAGCCGTTGATGAGAGATTTGGACGTATCGGGAACTGCCCGCGTAAGTTTCTACATCTATAATACAAAGCAAGAAATCGATCTTTTCTTCCAAGCGTTGGAAGAGGCCGAAAAGGTAATGGGCAATGTCGCTCTCAGATGAGCTTTACCGAGAAACAATTCTCGATCACTACCACAACCCCCGTAATCAGGGAGAAATGGATGGTGCGACCGTTGAGGTCGAGGGTGTAAATCCGCTTTGCGGTGACGAGCTAACTCTCTTTCTCGATGTTGCTGAAGGCTCGATCAAAGATATTAAAATCAAATCGCGCGGATGCAGTATCAACACTGCCAGCGGTTCGATGATGACTGAGCTGATGGCCGGCTTGCCATTGGAGCGAGCCCAGGAACTGGTTGACCTGTTCAAATTCATGATGCTCAACAAAGATGAAACCGTTGAATTGCCGGAAGAGATGGAAGATTTAGAAGCATTACAGGGCGTGAAAAAATATCCGGTGCGAATCAAGTGCGCGCTTTTACCTTGGAACACGCTGCTTGAAGGAATTGAAACGGCGCGCGAATCAGAAGCTGGCAAGCCTGTAAAAGGCAAAACTGTATCGACTGAGTAAGGTGGTGCAATGTCTACTATTCAAGAAGATGTAGTGCGTGAGACTCTCCGGACAATCATTGATCCTGAGCTTAACGTGAGCATAGTTGACCTCGGGCTGATCTATGCAATTGAGATTCTTGCCGAAGGCAAGGTCATTGTAAAAATGACCTTGACTAGTCCCGCCTGCCCGCTTGGCGCCGTCATCCAAGCACAAGTTCATCAAGCTCTGACCAAACTGCCTTGGGTCAAAGAGCCGAAGGTTGAACTGGTTTGGAGTCCTCGTTGGGATCCGCGCACAATGGCAAGCGAAGATGCGCGCATGGAGATGGGCATACTGTAAGTGTGACTGAACTTACAAGAAGCCCTTCTGCCGATAAGAAAGACAAGCAAAAGATCGGCGCTCAACGAGTTGCTGGCGTGGTTATTTGCACGTCCCTTGTGGCCGTTTTGACCATTTCCAATCTTGATGCTGTAGCCAAATCTTGGTACGGCGAGGGCAGCCTGTTGCCCGCTATATCTTGCCTTGAGATGTTCACTTCCATCCAAACCGTTCTGGGGGTAGAAAGCGCGCGATTGGCGAATGCCTGGGCCGAACTGGGGCACTGCTATTCCAAGGTGCCGCGCTACAAAGATGCTGTGCGAACGGCTCAGCATGCAATCGACATGAAGCGCAGGCTGGTAGGCGAAAACCATCCGTCAGTGCTGATCCTGAAGTCGTATCTGGCTGACTATCTCTACAAAGGTAAAAGGTATGCCGAAAGCGACAAGCTGTTAGCAGAAACGCTTAAACAAGCGGAAGCCTTATCGCCGCCGGACGAGTTGAGCAAAGGCTATATATTGGATTCCACGGTCAAGTCCTTCATCGCCCAGAAGCGCTGGGACGAGGCTATCGCAGCAGCGAAACAACTGGAACTAATAGACGATCGCTTTTTGGTGGACTCACGTTCCGGCTTTAACGCCAGGGAGTTACTTGCTCAGATTTATGCGCTGAAGGGGCAAACAGCCGAGGCAACAACCTTGGCCAAAGATTCTCTGGCCCTCAAAAATACGCATCTAGCCTCGAACAATGTCGAATTGGCGCTCGGGCACGAGGTGTTTGGCAAGGTTCTGATTTGCTCAGGGCAGAAGGATGCCGCTTCTGGCGAGTTTAAGCAAGCGATGTCCCTGCTGGAAAAAGAATACGGTAACTCCAGCGAGCGAGTTCAATACTGGTGGGCGCGCTATCAGCACTTGCTGAACCAAAAAACTTCCCCCTTCGAGGAAGAGCAATAACTCTGGGTGCAAACGGAAAACGTTGGCAATGATGCAGTTTTTGTTCACGCTTGTCTTTCATAAACGCATACAGATCGCCTGTTTGTCAGGGGGCCGCTTTAGCAAAGAGGACTAGCCCTCTGGGGGTATTGGTCTCCGTCTAAATGTGGTGAATTGGTCTGCAGTGCCAAACAATGCCTGGCGCCGTCTGTCCATGGAGGGGTATGCGCTATACCCACTACGCGGTAAAATGCAGATTAGAAGACAGTAGTAAATCGCCTAGGAAATCACTGAGTTTGGCAACAGAGTTGGTCTCCGTACTAATAGCTGAAGATAAAGAGGTCATGCG
>JADYXS010000197.1 GCA_021772155.1 Candidatus Obscuribacter sp. | reverse complement strand
CGCCTGGATTTACGTAGCTGCCAATTTTGGCGACACCGCGTTCGTCCAGATGCTCAAGGTCTTTGCTGGTGATGTTTGGCAGTTCTGGTGTGAGAATTTCCGGTCCGCGCAACGTTTGGTGCACGCTGGACGAATGCTTCTCAATTTCAATGTGGGTCAGCTTTTGGTCGCGAATGAAACCTTGGCGCACGATGATGGCATCTTCATAGTTGTATCCGTTCCATGGCATGAAGGCTACCAGGACGTTGCGACCGAGCGACAGTTCACCTTGGTCGATCCCGGGACCATCGGCGATGATTTGGCCAGCTTCAATCTTGTCGCCTTCGCGAACGATTGGGCGTTGATCCAGGATGGTGTTTTGATTGGTGCGGTCGTAGCGAATCAACGGATACCAGCGTGATTCTCCGCCAGCTTGCTGAACCATAATTTCTGTCCCGGTAACCTTGGTTACCGTACCGGCGCGGCGTGCCACTATGGAGTGACCGGACGAACGGGCGACAACTTTTTCCATACCGGTGCCTACGCGCGGACGTTCCGCACGCACCAGAGGCAAAGTTTGGCGCATCATGCCGCCACCCATGAGGGCGCGACCTGTATCATCGTGCTCCAGGAACGGAATCAAACCGGACCCGACCGAGAGGAAACCTTGCGGTGCAATACCGACCATGTCGACTTCTTCTGGAGCGACAAGGAAGAATGATTCTCCACGGCGCGCTTCGACTTGACCAACAACCATGCCATTTTCTTGCTTGGTGTCCGGTGGTGCAAGCGTGTACTTTTTATCGTCAGCCGGTGTCAGATAACACACTTCATCAGTGACGCGACCGCCGACGACCCGGCGGTAAGGCACGGTCATGAAGCCATCATCGTCGATGCGGCAGAAAGTTGCGAGGTACGACACCATGCCGCAGTTCTTACCTTCTGGTGATTCAACCAGGCACACCCGACCGATTTGGCTTGGATGTACATCGCGCATTTCAGTTGGCGCTGCGTTGGGATCGATCCCACCTGGTCCAAATGAGGTGATGCGTCTGCGGTGAGATAGCTCGGATAAAGGATTTTGTTGGTCGAGGTACTGGACCAGCGGATTGCCGGAGAAGAATTTATTGATGGCGTTGATGAACGGACGTGTGTCGATAAAATCGTTAGGACTGCCGATTTCGTCTTCTTCAAATAATTCCAAGCGAGTGCGAATGGAGCGGGTCATCTGGGCAAGTGCCGGACGTACTGCACGGGTGAGCACTTCGCCTATACCGCGCAGGTGGCGGTTTTCCAGTGAATCAATATTGTCGGTCTTGCCCATGCCGAGCGGCAATCCCAAAAGATATTCCACGGCTGTGAGCAAATCTTCAGCCGACATCTGGGTGTTGGTCTCTTCCAAATGCAATTTTTCGTTGAAACGACGACGACCAAGTGAGCCCATCGAATAGCGGCGTTTGTCGGTCAATTCTTTCAACGCAGTTTGACCAGCGCCGCTGCCGCCGCCGCCATCTGGCTTCCACGCACGACCAACAACGGATGTTGCTTCAGCTTGCGTTATTTGTTTCCATTCAATTCTGTTGCGTTGAAGTAAGGATCCAATGCGCTTTTCTAACTCTGCCGGATCCACACCCATTGCGGTAAGAACGGTCGTTGCCGTGACCCAACCACGCTTGGGCAATTTGATCCGGCATTTTGCACGGCTTGTTTTGCCGGTGCCTGTTTCCAAATCCAGTTCCATGGATACCGGGGCGCCAGTTTCAGCAAGGATAAGACCCTTGTAGATCATCGAGCTGTTTTGTTGGAAGTAGACGCCTGGTGCACGGACCAATTGTCCGAGCACAACGCGCTCTGAACCGTTAATGACGAAGGTTCCGCGGTCGGTAATAACCGGTACATCGCCCATATATGCAGTTGATTTACGCAATTCGTTGGTTTGCAGATCACGCAGCCAGACTTCCATTTGCAGGCGGCGGGTATGAGTCATGTTAGTCTTGCGCGCTTGCTCGGAAGTGGTTGGATAACCGGAGTCATGGGCGTAGTCTTCGAAGCGCCAGTGAACTTTGCCATCTTGACCGACGAAGGACAGCTCGAAGCGTGGATTAAACTCGCTGGCGATCGGAGAGATGTCTGCGAAAAGATTGCCGATTGTGGTCTCCATGAATCGACGATATGAGCGCCGCGGAAACTCTGCAAGATCGGGAGGTTGGAAGTAGAAGGAACTCATTTCGCGGTCTCCGATGAGGAAGCAACGCCATGTTCAGATTGGAGAGAACGTTTGTGGATAGCTAAAGCGCGAGCCATATCCGCTGCATAATCTTGATTATCTGGACGGAGGGCAGAGGAAATGCGGAACTCAGAGATCGATTCGCTGATTTGTCCGGCGGCTAACAGATTGACTGCCAGACGGTGATGGACATCGGCGTTCTTCAAATCGGCTTGGAGAGCCTGGCGAAGGACACCTACTGCAGCTTCGTACTTCTTATCCGCTTCGAGTGAGGTGACCTTGGACATTAAGTCGTTGAGGGCACCGTTGGCGTTTTGCTGTTGTGTTTGGACCGGGGCGGCTTGAATCGGCGGCTGTGCTTGCACCGCATTCGGTGCAGAAGGCTGAAATTGCTGCTGTTGTTGCTGCTGCGGCTGTTGTTGTTGACCGGGCATAGTCTGCATGGCCATTTGCTGCGCGGACACTTGTCCCGGCACTTGTTGTGATTGCTGACTATATTGATTGGCGATCTGTTGTGCTTGTTGTCCGAGGTTCACCCGACCAGCAAAGCTCTTTTGCATTTCTCTCATGCGAGACGCGGCTTCTTTGTTGTTTTCGGGATCCATCAGCACACAGGTGAGGTAAGCCTGATGGGCTCCTTGGTAGTTGCCGTTTGCTTCAAGGCACTCGGCGAACAAGAATTGATAGCGAGCGTTACGTGGCTCCATTTGAACTGCGCGGCTAATTTCGCCCAGGGCTTCGCGATGAAGGTTTTGCCCAAAGAGGGTGTCGGCAGCAGTTTTGTGCTTCTCGGCCTCAGCGTGCTGAATGGCGCGACCCAAGCTCATGCGACCAGCGTCGAGCCCGGGGTGTTTCGCATCGAGCGCTTCGAGTTTTCTGTATTCGCCGTCTGCACCAGCGAAGTCACCGGTTAACTGCAATGCGCCGGCAAGACCAAGGTGGTTTTCTGCCAACAAAGGATTTTGAGCAACCTGGCGGCGCCAGATTTCAGTCAAAGTTTGACCAGCTGCGGCGTCTTTTGGATCGAGAACGAGTGCCTTGCGTAGCGATGCGGCTGCGCCGGTGTAGTCGCGTTGAGCAAGAGCAAGTAATCCGAGCTGTCTGTGAGCTGGACCGTGGTTTGGATCTTTGACGATGGCCTGTCGATACCAGTTGGAAGCGGTGGACACTTGTCCGTAGCGCAAAGCCATGTCGCCCATTTTGAGATAGGTGCGAGCCGATGGTTCAAGTTGCATTGCTGCGCCGAATTCGACGGTGGCACTTTCTAAATCGCCAATTGCTGAAAGTTGATCTCCGATATCCATTCTAATGTCGGCACTGTTCGGGTCACGACCTTGCTTTTTCATCGTGTCGACCAGAAGCTTGCCGGCAAGTCCGTTGTCTGCGGCTGCAGACAAAGCTTTGCGGAAAAGAGTGCAAGCGGCATTCAGATCGCCGGCATGAAGCTTCTCTTGTCCGTAGGCTGTGCGAGAAGCGGAAAGGTTGATGCGGAACTGCTTGTTGCTCGGGTCGAGTTGGCAGGCTTGCTCGTGAGCGGAAATTGATTCGATCCAGCGACGTTGTTGCCCCAGCGACACGCCGCGGTTGTTGGCTTCAATCGAGCTTTGTTCGCGCTTCTTTGCGCCACTAACTGCTGCCTGTTCGGAGCGGCTGGCGTGGTCGATAGCTTGTTTGCGCGCTGCTTCAGCGTCCTGTTTCTTCTGTTTCTCTTCTTCGCGATAGTCCAGACGGCGTGAAAAACGGCTTACGACTGGTGCTGACTCCAGCGGCTCATCGAAATTTTTGGTATGTTTTTCGTGTGGGAGTGGCGCTACGACTAGTTTGGCTGCCATCACATCCGACGCTGAAACGCACGTTGATATGCCAATGGTTAGTAGCAAACTTAGTGTGAACCGGCTTTTCATGGCATGAATCATTTGAACCGCAACTTCCCTCATCGTGAAGACAGCTTAACGATTGCTATTACCAGAGACAATTGGGGTTTATCCCATGGGCATGGTGGTCCTCCCATAAACCTGAGCGAGCTCGCGCGAGGTTGAAGTCCACACGCACCATTTGAGGAGGATCTGTCATATATAGAGCCTCTTCTATAGACTAACAATTGAACTTAAAGTCATTGCTATTTCGTATGACAGCGACGGCGGTCACATCTTTTGGGCGGATTACCTTACATATGCAAATTCCGGCGAACTGCCCCACGAATCCGGACTAGCGAAATCAAAAGGGGGTGCAGCTAAGAGCGGCACCCCCTTTTGTAGACAGAAAGCTGAACTTCCTGTTCGTTATTTATAGTTCGCTCGACGCTTCTGCTTCAGCGATTTGGTGCTGAACCGGTGTGCGTGCTGGCATGAGGACCGGTGTGCTTGCAACTGCCGTTATAGCAACAGCTGCGTTAGTGGCGTCTGAGCTCTCGCGGAGTTCTTGGTGCAATGAAAGCAAGCTCTCAGTTGAGCCAGTTCCCTTGTAGGCGTTTGTGTTATCAGCCATAAATCCGTGAATTGGTTGCGGAGCAGCAGCAATCACTTGTTCCGGCATCAAGTAAGCCGAAGGCTTGGTCTTTTCTTCCGGAGTAGGCGGTGCTACTTCTTGTTCCTCTAACTGCCTTCGTAGAGATTCCAATGCGGTGGTCAGCGCTGGTTTCGATGCAGCCATCCGCAATCCCCAGAACAAACGGAAATCTTGACCGGCTAGACCTGGACGATTGTTACTGTGAAAGTTGAAGATTGGCTCAGCTCTGACGAAAGCTTGCAAACCTGGCAGCTGACGGAACAAGCGCCGAGCAACTTCGAAGTCGCAAATGAATGCGTAGTTGTTTACCGGGATTGTTGCATTCCGTCGGAATGGTTCGCGGAAGTTCTGGACCAAAGTAGATGATGCTGAGAAAGACCAGCCGCCCCGTTGGTGCAACGCACCCCAGGTGTAGAACGGATCAATTTCCTTGGTCGGTGCTTGGAAGTACTTCTTGCCACGCATCTGTAGCAACGCGTTGGCGAAAAGCACCGTACGTGGAGTCGCAACATATGACACTGTTAGTCCCGGCAAAAAGTCGAATACTGGCTGCTGGTGCGCCTGGAAGAGTTCGCGGCACTGGAATTCAGCCTGCAGGTTTGCGCGCTGACCAATCGGGAAGTCATGTTGTACGCCACCGGCGATTGAATGAATCGTGGTGTTGAGGCGCGTATTGTGCATCAGAGAGTCTCTGAACATGAAGTAGTTGGTGAAGACACGGGTTCTTGGTGTAATTGCGAAACCGCCGGTGACGTTAGGCAGGACCCGGAAAATGGTGTCTTCGCGGCTAGCCAGCGAAAGGATGTTACTAACGGTTAGTTGATCCTGAGCGCTGAGTCTGCGAATGGTTTCTGGTGGTGGCAGTTGGCGGAGCAATATGCTCTTACGCGGAAATTGGAAGATGTTAGTCTCGTAACGAAACGAACTTTCAATGCTGCCGGTCATATAGAAGCGAGCTGGAAGTTTCTGAAGAACCCGCAATTGAAGGTTTTCGCCGAACGTCATTCTGTTTTGGATGGTCGGAAGCGGAAGCACGTCCGTCGGCAATATTGTGGTGCCTGATGGGCCGGTCACTCGCGGCGTGTCAAAAATCGGTGTAGCCGGCAGAACAGGTCCGGCTTGCCCAACGATTCCGGGAGTTGGAGCTGTGAATGTCGATTGGGCCAATCCGGCGGTGCCTGATAAAGCTGCACTGGCGGCAGTTGCCAGACAAATCGAGCGTCTGATATTCAGACCAGTGAAGTTAATCACGCTTGAAAACCGCTTTCTATGCCAAGTTGGATTGGATTCTTTGAAACTGGTAAGGAGCACGTGGACCCGCTTAAATTAGAAGTGGAATTCGATGTAAAGACCAAGGAGTGATTGATCCAAGGCTTGACCATACTAAGGCAGCCCATGGAAAAGCTCAAGCAAAAGGATATATCTTGTTGGTAACTCTAGAAAAATCGTTGCAACTCAGGAGGCCAAGTGGGTCTTGGAACGTTTGGATCTGTCTGATTTTGGGGATGTACTTGACGGGTAGATAAGATTCACGTAATTTACCAAATGACGAGCTCTTGTAATGAGCGTCTTTGCTTGCATGGCGTTGTTACAATAAAAACTGCAAACAGTCCGAAGCCGTCGCTTTAAGCGAAAATCGCTTCAAACGAAAATAGAGACCGGTGAATTCATTGGATACTGCGCAACAGGGACAGCTTCATAGACCGAACATATTCCGTCCCCGAACGATCATATGCGAGCGGCACGAACTAATCAGGTTCGGGCTTAAACGCGTTGTATCTGAGGTTCTGGAAATCGTCGGCGAAGCATCGGACGGAATGGCCGCTACTGAAGTCATTCGACGTCAGGGCGCACAAGTCAACTTTGTGATTCTCGATGTCGACCTTGATGTACTCAACGGAGTTGAAGTCGCCAGGCGGGTTGTACAAGAATTTCCGCACATCAATATGCTGTGCCTGACCGATTCCTATCATGCCACCAAGTATCACAACCAGCTGATGCGTTCCGGCGTCCGCGGATTTTGTCTCAAGAGCTCGGGACCGCGCACGCTCTTTGAAGCAATCGAGCAGTGTACGAGAGGTCTTCCCTACTGCGACCCGAAGATCACTCAGCTGGTTAAACAAACTCCTTCCAATTCTATGCCGAACACCAATCTCACTGATCGTGAAATTGAGGTGCTGATTCGTCTTGACCTTCGCAACAAAGAGATCGCCGAAGAGCTTGATATGAAGCTGCGCACGGTAGAAAAGCATATCGAATGCATTCTCGCTAAGCTGAAAGTGCCTACACGGACTGCTGCGGCCTTAAAAGCTGTGCAGCTGGGTTACGTGCTTTTGCCGAAGATGCCTGGTCGCGATCCGGTAACCGGTGTTACTTACGAGCAGACTGTGGCTGAGTTGCAGGCCGAGTTGTCGATCGCCAACGAACACTTAAAGGCACTCCTGAAGCAAAATGACCTGCTCAAGGACGCGTTGAACGAGCGCATGCGCAAAGACGCGCCGACCAACACATAACAACACTTCTGGGCGGCAAAAATGCTGCCATTACGGGTATTTGGTATCCTTTGGGATATCTGTTGGGGGTGTGTGGTGCGTCGATTGAGGCTGGTTGCAATTGCCCTGACGTGCATGTCACTTTGGTCGGGCGCGTCTGTCTCGGCAGCCGAAGAACAGGCGGCCGAGCTGCCACCGCCCTTTACCGTCGCTGGGAAAATGAGTCATGCCGTCCAGAAGTACAGTGGGCTAACTTTTCTGGCCAATGCTCTAACCAGTGCCCTGGCGACTGCTGCAGTTTCAAGTTATGTGCGCGGTGCAGCTGGTGTCAAAGTTCGTTCCTACAATGCCTCCGATCTGTGGCAAGGCGAATTTCGCTCTATAGAAATCAAGCTTAAAAGGGGCAAAATGCATGGTGTTCCTATTGGCTCAGTGAGGCTGCGCACCACTACTCCGTTCAAAGTTAGTTATTTGCCTTGGCGAAAAACAAAGCGCGGACTGACGACACCAGTTCTGGTGGCAGTCGAAGGCGACATTTCCGAGCAGCTTGTTAGTAAAGCGCTGCGTTCTAAATCCGTTTCGGAAAACTTGCGATTTCTGAAGCTTGATTTGCCCGGATTGGGCGAGCAGCGCCTTCAGATCCTTCAGCCGCGTGTTCGTGTTCTGGGTGACAAAGTAGAAGTCAAAGCTCACCTGATAACCGCCGGCGGTGCACCGGACACAGGAATTGATCTGGTGATAAACGGAAAACCTGTTTTGGAAAAAGAAAGGTTCATCATCCTGAAAGATATACAAATTGAATCTTCTGATATACGGGACCCGAGTGAATTCGCTGTCTTCGTCGAAGAGTTGTTGAATCCCTTGATTGATTTCGGGCGCATGGATCGTGAAACGCATGCTTTTCGGCTGACTGAACTTAGCGTGAAAAATGAGCGCGTACACTTCGCTGGGCGCTTATTGCTTGCACCCAAGCCGAAGCCAAAACAGGCAGAGCCGATGAAAAACAGCTAGCGAACCGCGTTCAGCTTTGATACATTTAGAGATGCACGCAACGCTTAGAAAGAATGTCATGAAAATTGGAAGTAGCAAATGGGCACTATTGGTGGTGTCGTGTGTATTAGTCAGTGCTTGTTCCGGCCGAACAATATTGCACGGCACCAAGACAACCAAAGACCACGGTCCCAAGAGCAAGAAAGTAGCCGTTTGGTTTGTAAAGCCAAGTGAGGGCGAATCAAAGTTAGTGTCTGTGAACCGGAAGTCGCTCGGTAAGGACCCCCTTTCGCTGGCTGTTGAAGCACTTTTGGAAGGTCCGACTGCCTACGAAGAGCACGCTGGTCTAGGGACGGAAATTCCTCGCGGCACGATTTTGATTGGGGTGACACATTCTCCGACCGCCGTTGAGCTCAACCTTTCGCGGCGGTTTGCCTCAGGCGGAGGGACGTCCTCATTTGAAACCCGCTTGGAGCAGCTCAGGAAAACCGTGGCTTCGGCAGCAGATGCTCCTGTCTACCTGAACATTGAGGGCAAACGTTTGAATATTTCTGAAGGCGAAGGTATAGAAATTCGACAACCTATCAATAGATAAGCTGACAGTGTGATTGATCCTCTGGTAAGATGACTATTCGCGATGCCAACAGGCGTTGTCTTTCAGATGCAAGAACAAAGTAGGTTACAGATGAAGGAAGGCATTCATCCGAAGTACCAGGCGGTGACAGCCTCCTGTGTTTGCGGCAATTCAGTCGAAATCGGATCCACCAAACCGCAAATTCGTGTAGAAATTTGCAGCAGCTGTCATCCTTATTACACCGGACAACAGAAGATAATTGACACTGAAGGTCGTGTAGACCGCTTTGTCAAGCGTTACAAGTTGGAAAAGTCAGGTACAGCTACCTAGTGACGGAAACGTCACGACCGCTGTCAGCCCGTAATCGACTGATTTTGGCGGTCGATACCTCGACCATAGATGAAGCTCGTCGAATAATCGACGAGCTTTCTGACTACGTCGGCGTTTTCAAAATTGGGCTTCAAATGCTCATGAGTGAAGGACCGCAGGTCTTAAAAGTCTTTCAGGATAAAGATCTGAAGGTTTTCTTTGACGGCAAGTTTCTGGACATCCCCAATACGGTTGCCATGGCCACGGAAGCTGTGGCGCGGGTTGGCGTGGACATGCTCACTGTGCATGCCAGCGGCGGCAAGAAAATGATGGAAGCCAGCGTAAAAGCGGCCAGGAGCGGAGCCGCGGCGGTTGGCAAACAAGAGCCAATCATTCTTGGCGTCACCGTTCTGACCAGTTTGAACAAGGCTGAGCTTAATGATGAGCTTCGCGTGCCCGGTTCTGTCAGCGACCAGGTCTTGCATCTGGCGAAGTTGTGCCAATCTAGTGGACTGACTGGAATTGTGGCCTCGCCTGAAGAAGTGAGCCAAATTCGCGCCGTTGTCGGTGCCGGCATCGCTCTTGTGACGCCGGGTGTTCGTCCGAAATGGGCAGCTACGAATGATCAGAGCCGAATCATGACACCGGCCGATGCCATCAAATCTGGTGCCGATTATTTGGTAATCGGCAGACCAATTACAGCAGCTTCCGATCCCAGAGACGCTGCTAAACGCATTCTTGAAGAAATGGAACAAGGCGTCGCGGCTGCCTTGTAGGGCGTTGCGCCCCTACACAACGGATGCGCCTTGCTTGCCCACCAGTGGTCGGGCTCTCGATAGCACTGGTAGTTCAAACCAAAAACAACTGCCCGTATCACCTGGCTTTGTGTAGCCAATGGTTCCACCTTGGGCCTCCAGCAACAACCGGCAAATGTACAAGCCCAATCCGCTTCCGTCATTTTTTCCAGGCTCCGCTTGTTCTAACTGAACAAACTTACCGAAGAGACTGGCGATTCCCGCCTGGGCAACACCGGGTCCCTCATCGATCACCTCAAACTGCACAAGTTCTGGTGATTTCAAAAACGCGCGCATCGTCACAGTCGAGTTTGCAGGAGCAAATTTGATTGCATTTACCAATAGATTGACCATCGATTGAATGGTGCGTTCTTCATCGCATTGAAGAACTAATTCGCTGTCAACTTCCTTCCACAGTTTCACCGACTTACGATCGGCCAGTGCGATGACAGCATCCGCTGACGATTGAATTATTGAGGCGGCTGAAACGTCATCAATTTGAACATTAACGTGTCCACCTTCGAGCTGGTCAATGTCCAAAAGCGTTTTCGCCAAACGCGCTAATCGATGCGATTCCGAAGAGACTCGGCGTAGACTTCGTAATGTAGCTTCGTCTAGCTGTTCGGCTTTGGTCTCTAGGATCGTTTCCAGCGAAATATTTATTACCGCAAGTGGTGAACGCAAATCGTGACTTACTATTGCTCGCAAGGACTTTTGAATTTCATCCAATCTCATGCGCTCCTTTGACATGTCGCGGAATGCCTGATCGAGTTCGGCCAATTCGTCTTGACCTGCGAGCGATTGGAATGTTTTTTCGCTGCGTGAGAATGCTCGAATGTTATTCATTAGTATCTGCAAGCGCATCAGCGTTTGTTTGTTCACTGAAACTGCCACCACGAGCACCAGAACTATATTGGCAATGATCACTGCTATAGCCGCGTTGCGCAAATTCTCTCTGGCTGCGATGCCCTCTGGTTGCAACTCGCGAGATATCGGCCGATACAGCTCATTCAGTTCGTCGGTGTTCTGCAGTATCTGGTTGAACAAAACCCTCATGGACGCAGTAAACTCGTCCTCGTAAAAGAATTGAGCAAAAAATAGCTTGCCTTCTCGTGGATCGTAAGATTGCCCCAATTCGAGCCAGTTGGTGATAAATCGAGCGGTTTCTTCCTCAAGATCGTTCATCAAAGCTGTAGCTTTCGGATTGCCTGCTACTAACGAGTGCAACCTGAGTGCCCTGTTGTGCAGCCGCTCGACGATTGATTCCGGGTGAACTGATGTATCCGGCTTGTGGTTAAAAGTTCTGGCGCCTGCCTCCAACATGACCCTTCCGATGAGACCGCCGAATTCGTGGGTGAGCGACAGAACCTCCTTCGCCTTAGCTTCTTGTGTGGCGGCTTCATCGACACGGCCGACCGCTTGAAACAGCACTGCAACTGTACACAACTGACATGCAATGGGTATGGCAAGCAGGAACAATATCTGATGGCGCAACTTCATTTCTGCGGACCCTTTTCTGCGGGCAGAGTTGGAATATCTTGTCTATGGGCACCCATGCCAGTAGAGACAAATTCTATAGTTGGTAGTTTGAGTCCCTGACCAAACGATACTAACCGCGCCATGCACGCCTCCCGTTCTTTCGGGTGGAGCCAGCGGCACAATTCTTTAGCCCGGGTCCATTCCCTGATGGCGTCGTCGCGGCGCCCTACCTTGTCTAACTCGACTGCCAGGATTGCGTGTTGAACTGAAGTGTCAGATATTGCTGCCTGTGATTGCGCCCGCAGAGCTTTTGGATTGACACTCAGCAGGATTGCTCTGGCTTCGTCGAGTTTGTGCTGTTTGAACAAGCCCAGACATAGCATTCTGCGAGATGCGCAATGCAGGTTTTCAACTAGTCCGAATGGGTTTTTCCCCCGGAGATCCTTGGTGAATGCAACTTCGTTGCGCCATATTTCTTGCATCGGCGGCGCTAATGCGTCTTCGGGATCTCTGTTACTTCGTTCGGCAATTCTGAATGAGGCCGTTAACCTAATAGGTAATCCTTCCGCTTTTGTTTGCTCATCGCAGCCCTCGTAAAGCATACGCAATCGATTCCATTCTTTCACTGCCGGCGCCGCGGCAGGATCATGACAATGAGCCCAGGTCAGAAAGTAGGAGGCTTTTAACAGCGTGAGCTTGGGCACCGCGGGTTGTGTTTCATCTACTTTGCTAATCATGACAGAGACGTCCTGCACCGCATGTGGTATCAGGGCGGTACGATTGTTTAAGTAGCAGGTTTCCAACCAAGTAAGCCATTCCGAAACAACTAGCCCTTTGTTATACCCAACGTTGCTCAGTACGTGCAGCATTGAGGCGGCTTGCTCCAGCTTTTTCTCTTGGGTTCGTTTAGCTGCCTCTTTGCAAAGGAGATCGCATCCTTCGTTGAATCTAACGCGCACCGCTCCATTCTGTTCGAGCAGCTCCCTATCGCGTTCCCAAATGTCCTGGATCAACTCAAGAATTGAGTCAGCATCCTGATTTAGAGACAGGATATGCAGATGTTCTGTCAGTTTTCTCTTGTATTCGTACGTATGGCCCAAGTGCCGGGTGCTAATGGCAAAGGATCGCCTGCTTGCAGCACTAGACTCCATTCTAAGACCAAGTTCCCAATCCAGTTCAGCCTTACGCCCCCAGAATCTGGCCGGCAACAAGGGATCGCCTTTTGTGTGAGCCATTACTTGGGGCGTCATAGAGTTCAAAACGCTCTGGCACTCCTTTAATCTGTGCGCCTTTCTGTAGGTTTCCGCCAGGCACAATTTCAGGTTCAAAGTAACATCTGGCACGTTGCGCTCGGAGGCGGCTAACTCAATGGCTTTCTTGTAACCGACAACAGCAGCGTCGAAGTCATTGTGCGCAGCGCGTTGACGCGCGTAACAGGCCACACGACTCCAAGTAATGACAGCCATGGATTGTGGACAGAAGCCGATTAGCGTCGCGACTGCGAAGCCGGCTGCAAGTAGCGATTGTCCTATAACACTCGATCCTAACTGCATGATATCCATCAACTCGAGTTAACTATACCTTTGAAGTTAACTCAGTTTCGATATACCCAGGATTTCAGTTGCCTTGCCAAGGTTTCGCCACCTTCAAATCCGCTGGCTTAAACCAGCCGCTGTTACTCTTCTGCGATGGAGACGAAAGTATATCCTTGCCTATGCAACGTCCTAATGGGACTGTGCTCAGGACCTGTTTCAAGCTTCTTTCGCAGTCGCGTAATGTGCACTCGAACGGTGTCAGGAGACGCTTCAGAAAACGAGGACCATGCTCGGCTTGCGAGCGCTTCGGCACTGAAAACCTCATCCTTATTCCGCATGAGAAATTCCAGCAAGGCATATTCCTGCTTCGTCAGTGTTATCTGTTGTCCGTTGCGCAACAGCTGGCGGCTGCGTGTGTCTAGCAGGAACTCGCCTATCTCTATCTGCGGACTCTCGCATTTCGGAGGTCGTCGCATGAGCGCTCTGGCACGGCTGAGGAGCTCTTTGGAATTGAAAGGCTTCACAAGGTAATCGTCTGCACCCAAGTCTAGACCGGTCGTTTTATCATCCACTGTATCTCTTCCGGTGAGCATGAGAATTGGAGCATTCTGCCCCTGAGCTCGCAGCTCCTGGAGAAAGTCGATGCCTTTCTTTTCAGGCATCATCCAATCAAGAATGATCAAATCGTATGGTGAGACCAACAGCAAAGATTCCGCATCATAGGCTGAGGCAGCTTTATCAACGATAAAGCCGTGCAAAGTCAGCATCTCTTCTATTGAGTCTGCTAGCTGAACGTCGTCGTCAACAAGGAGAACCTTTGCCATTTATCGCCTGCCGTTGATCATTTATCTGAAGTGCTCTGATGCCTGACACCTCACGCCAGCAATTATCGCAGCTTTTATTACTTGCACTTGGACCTGAGCCCGAGAAACGGCGCCAGAGCGGATTGTCGCCCTTAACGACTTTGTAATAACCGGTTCCTAGAATGCAAATCGTGCCACGACGTACATGCTGACTGCAAAGAATATGACTGGCACTTACTTCTTCTATAAAGAGAGTCTCACTAGGTTTTATCATGGCATTCAAAAAATTCTCACCAGAGCGGGACGATAACCAATCATTGGGATTGAGTTCCGAACTTATCTTAAATTCGGAAGCAATTATGGCGGACGTATGGGTTCTATCGTCTTAGTCGCTTTTGCTGTGCTGCCATGGCTGCTCGACTCTGACGGCACTACAGGTAGTGTCGTTCGCCCAACCTGGCGTAGCGGCTCACATTAAGCCCGGAGGTTGTTGCGCGTAGCGCAAACAGCTTCGTATGGCTCTGCGCTGTTGCCGCATGTGACTGCCAGGCAGCACGGTTGAGGGTCGGTTCTAAGTTCACTGTGGATTTTGACAGTCTTCTAAGAGTACTAAACACGGTACGTTTCGCCAAATTACCCCTTTAATAATGACATTAATCTGACTCTCTCAGGGCAGGTGTCTGCTCAGGAATCGAAATGGATGGTCAACCCGAACCAACGACACCGAGCGTCGAAGATACTGCGTCAGCTGTTAAAGAGAGACTCCTCGCCGAGTGGAAAGACAGCGTACTCAAGATCAAGACAGAAACCGGCAGCGGCTCAGGTTTTTTCGTCGATGATCAGACGATTGCCACTAACTACCACGTAGTAAAGGGATCGCGAACCTTTAAAGCCCAGGATTCTTCAGGGCAGTGGTATACCCTCGGGGCGCAAGTGTATGCGGATCCTGAGCACGACTTAGCTTTGCTTACAATTCACGGCAGGAAACCGACGACGGTCAAACCGATTCCTATCGCATCAGGCGATGCTGATTACTGCGGCGAAAGCCTGTATCACTTGGGTCATCCAAAAGCGCAAGAGCTAAAGCTACTCGAAGGCCGGGGCAAGGGACGTTGTGACGAACTCAAGTTCTATCAGAATACCCAGGCTCAAGTGTCCAACTCCAGACGCCTGGCACTGCAAGCCATGATCGACAACCCTCAGAATGCATCCTTTCTTTGCCAGCCTTTGCTCGTAGTTGAGGCACCGGGAGTAACACACGGAAGCTCCGGCGCACCGTTTCTGGATCGCAATGGTTATGTCGCGGCCATTGTCCGCAAAGGGGTTCGTAATCAAGATGACACTGTCTATTGTGCCCCAAGCAAATACTTGCAAGATTTGATCAAAAGGTCTCAGCAGGGTTCCGGTCAAAACCTACCTGAACACGAGTTCTTTGCGCGCTCAGGAAAGTATGAAACAGGGATGGAACATTACTTTGGCCAGCTACGCGCTAACCCAAAGGGTTTTGTGCAGGATTCAGTCCCTCTAGCCATAGCTACCGCCGGCGCCATTCTCTCGCGGAATACACCTCTGAACGAAGCCATTTCGCAGAAAACGGGACTGCGTATAAACCTTGGTCTGTCGCTAGCAGGGTTATCGCTCGTCCCGCTTGCTATCAACGATCTAAATGCCTATAACGACTCTACCGATCGCCTGACCAGAACGAAATACGAACTGGCCCTGGCATCCGACGCGACAATGGGCAATGGCTTCACGCTCAAGACTATGGCAAACGGCATGCAAGCTCGCCCGTTTTCGATCAAAATGGGGCGAGCCGGTGTCGCCCTGGGACTTGCCGGAATGGTAGGACGCTTGGGGGCGGAGTTCATCCCCAACTGCTTTTCAGTAGACATTCCGTACTTCGATAAATCACGGTATTAGCTTGCTTTGCGAGAATGCCATTTTCGTCGTGCAGTAGTGCTTGAGCAACGCGTTTACCCAGGCGGCAGCGAAGAGGCTGAGGTGGGTCGCTAAGCAGACGATCGATGGTCGTCTTTGCTCCCTTAGGCGCCAGTTGTTTCCGAGTCGTTGAAGATCCTGCTGAATGAGCGACTGTCGGTTCTGCCGTATACGTCGATGTTCATCAAGTAGATTCAATCGAGGAGTGCTTCCCATCGTTTCTTAGCGACTTTGTAATAACTGGCGCTTAGAATCCGCGGTTAGGCACTTGGACCAGGGAGAACGGCAATGTTAGAAATTCAACGACAAGATGACAGCCAGGGCACAGAGGCGTCCAGCACAATCTCCGAAGAGATTTTTGGACAGTCTTCCAGACTAAGTTTTGTCGCCAAAGCCGGTGGTGGTGATT
>JADYXS010000196.1 GCA_021772155.1 Candidatus Obscuribacter sp. | reverse complement strand
TGTGAGCGAATTACAGACAGCGATAGACATATTTCAGAGGATCGAAGGTGCTGACAACAGAGCTCAATGGGATCGGACGATATTGATCCAGGAAATAAAGGCGCTGGCCGTTCTTGATAAAGAAGCGGCGCGCCAACTGACCGAGCGGCTGAACGCCCGATACAAAAGAGAGTGTATATTTTTTGCGGATTCTGTTGCTAAGTCAGCGCATATTCTCGAGAATCCGAGCGTGCTCCAACAGTTCGCTGATGAATTGGATAGGGGGTTGTTCGTGCTGCAGGCAAGTGATAGTTATGCCGATGCATTGCCGGTTGCGCAAACCCGACTCAAGATCATGAAAGCATTAAATGAGCTGAAGAAGGATCAGAAAAGCGCCGAAGCGGAATTGCACGCCAGTGAGATGCTCACCCGAATTCAAAAGAAACTGTCATCCGTCGAACATGTCATCGTCGGGAAATAACGATGGATGCTGAGTGATGCAACGTGATAGTTATCGACTAGTGGTGGTTGACTCAGCGAGCGAGGTCACGGATTCTAAGAACGCGTTCCTTTTCTGCCGCCAATAGCTTCCCTTGTAAAAGACCATAATTCCCGATTGAATTTGTAAGAGATGAGTCCTCTGTGCGATTTTCATTTTCGCGCAACTGCAATATCTTAGCCAATTTTTCCAATTGACCAGCGCTTTTTATGTTCGTGTGTGTTTTAGACGATAGTAAAGCTGTAGCCGTTTTAGAGGCACTAAGGAGAAGATAAATTTCGTCGGATTTCTTGGTGACAGCTATGAATTCTTCTGCTGCCTCGGCGGATTTTCCAGACTGCATAAGCGCGGCGCCATGAACGAACTGCACTAAACATTGGTAGCCGTTGTCACTGTAATCATCTTCACTTGGACGACTCTTAACCAAGAATGTATACAGTGGTGCCACTTGCCATTCTTGTGTATAGTCCCCCATCGAGTTGCAGAGTGCCTCTAGGACTAGCTTCTTTTCATGGCTAGTCAAAGCAGGTCCGACGAGCCATGGGTAGGTTACGGACGCTAAAGGTTCGGAATAATTCTGCTTCTTAGCACTATGGCGCTTATTTGCTTCTGCAATCAAACTTTCATAGAGCTTACGCAGATCGGGATCAAGTCGCTGATTGCCTTCCAGTGCGGTCATTTTGTGCTTCACAAGTTTCCCAATCAATCCGTACTGCTGTTCTTGTTCTAGTTTCATCACACCGAGCAATACCTGGCAAAATCGGTCGATTGGGGCTGATTCGAATTCTCGAAAATTGAGTTCGCGACTACACTCCCATTGGTCGAACATTCGGTTATTCCAAAGGACGTTTTCGACGTGAGTGCCCGCGTTGAATAGCTCATTGTGGATCCGTCCCAACTGTGACGGATCAACGACGTGCAAGTCGAGCGTAAGGGCCGAGAGGATTGTTTGAGCATCTCTAGTGGAAAGAGGCGTTTCCATTTCTAAGGCAGACAAGTAGTCTTTGCTTTGACTAACTACCTTTGCTGCTGCTGCCTGATCGTTTTGCTGGAGCAACGTTCTTGTCAATTTGTCGAGCTGCCTGATTCGCTGCACCGGGTCGATTGCAGGCAATTGTGTCGTTGCCTTGTATAGGATGGCCGCCGCCTCGCTAAGGTGCATGCTTTCCAGACTATCTGCCCACGATTCGATTGTGGCTGTTCGCTGTTTCGCAGGAATTGCATTTGCGCAAACGAGCAACGCTTGAGAGAGAGTGCTACTGGAGAAGATCAGTGCAAAAGGTAAGACAATCAGCGCAACGACCGCTATCATGGCGAAGAGCTGATGGCCTTTAGAGTGCTTCTCGTTGGGTTTGTCGAATGCGCTCATGGACGAAATCTCGCATGGAGTCACTCCAATGAAGTCTTTTTGCGTCAGAGCGTTGCGAAGGTCTGTTCCGAAGGACAGTGCATCGGCGTACCTGCCTTCGGGCTCTTTGCTCATCGCTTTGAAAAGAACATTGTCTACCTTGGCGGGAATCGTATCATTCGCTGTGGCCAATAGTTGCGGATACTCTTTTAACTGAAGGTGTAGTACTGCCATCGGATCGTTGGCCACATGTGGTGGATGACCGGCGATACTTTCGTAAAGAACGCAACCAAGTGAATAGATGTCGGAGGATGTGGTTGCGGTCTTTCCCGCTGCTTGTTCTGGGCTCATGTATAGGACGGTGCCTAATAACGTGCCGGCTTCTGTAAGCTGCTGATCGCCTACGCGTGACAAACCAAAATCTAGGAGCTTAACGGTGCCGTCATCTGTAATGAAGATGTTCTCGGGCTTGATATCACGATGCACGACGCCCGCTGCGTGTGCTTGAGCAAGCGCGCTGCACAAGTCTACTCCCAGCGAAAAACTGCGTTCCCAGGGTAGTTTTCCTGCGGCGCGAAGAGTTTGACGAAGAGTTGTCCCATGCAAAAGTTCAAGTACAAGATACGGAACTTTGCCACCCCAGATACCGTAAGCGTAACAGGGCGCTATGTTTTTATGGCTGAGACCGGCGATAATTTTGGCCTCGCGCTCGAATCTCGCCAAAGCATCGGCGTCTTGCCAGAGGCTAGGGGTGAGGAATTTGACTGCTACCTCGCGTTCAAAACCCCGTTGACGTGCCACATAGAGCGAACCAAATCCGCCTGAGGCGAGCTCAGACATTATCAGAAACCGTCCGTCAATCACTTGCCCGATTGGGGCTAGGTTTGCCATTAAATTCAAGCCCACTCATATCAGATCAGATCCCCATTCCTGCTTCTATACCCAGCGCCGTTGGAAGAACGATCCAGCGATGTCAGCGTGTTGCCATTCATCGGTTCTAAATTGGCGAATGAACCGCAGGGGTTCGTTTCTTAGAGGGCGGAAAAATGATCAGGAACGCGGAGCAGGCAGAATCAATCGGCAGTCGAGACCTTTTACACACCGGGATCGAAACAGCCGCAGCGCAGCTGGCAATACGTCAGCCGATGCAGCAGCGGAATATGGGCAAGGTAACCGACCTTCCTGAATTAATGCTTTGTGCGGCTGACGAAAAAGAGCCTGCGGTTCCCGAAGTCCAACCTTTTCGACCTATGACCAAAGAACCCCCAAGTCCACTGCAATCTAGGGTTCTTAGATATGCGACTGGCTTCGGGGGTGCCGGATCTATCAATCCTTACACAAATCGCGATCGTTCCCCATTTGAAGATGCTGTCGCGCTGGAACGCGAGGCTGCTAAGTGCGCAGCGAACAAATTGCGCAATCAGGAGCTTAACACCGTTGGACAACTAGCTAAAGGTACGGCGAGCAAGTTTGATGCGGTTGCCCTTCCCTCCAACCGTTTTAAAGTGCTTGAGCAGTCTCTGAAAGAAGCCTACGAAAAGCATGGTGGAGACCATTCCATGTTCCAACACTTTGGGCGGACACTGGCTACGGAGATGAGCAAGTCTGGTATCACTGTTCGCACCTCAAGAGAGGGGATCTCCTTTCGCTCAGAAGAACAAGAACTCGCTGTTGAATTTCAACTGAAATCCAAGGTGGAACCCACTTCGCGTAAGGTTCATGACGTTACTGTAACTGCTAAGGCTTATGATTGGGTGACCAAGGCTGATGTTGATCTGGGTGCAAATGGGATTGAACGCTTTGTTGGGAAGATGGTCTTTGACAAAGGCGCAGAGCGAAAAGACAGAGATCCAAAGGGTATCTTGTGTGATGGGCGTGAGTTGTCTGAACAATTGTTGGTTCAAGAGCAGGACCGTCTAATGTCAGAGAAATTCAAGGGTTTGAGACTCCCTGGTATTGATGGTGCAAATAGAGAGATGGGCGATGCAAGGATGAATTCAAATTTGAGCGCTTCCTTTGCGCACGCCTATAAACAAGGCGGCATGAAAGCCGTGGAAAAACTGGCAGCGGACGTAAATCACGGACACCTAAGTATGGAAGATTGGTTGGGAGCAACAATAAGCTCTCCTCTCATGGGGATGATTGCTAGGGTGCCTTCTGTAATTCCGATCGTCGACAAAAAGACTCCTGGCGAACTTTGTATTTACAGAGGGTTTGAGGTTTCAGAAGAGGAAGCCAGGCTCGCTTCAGTTATGTCGGCAGAGCAACTGAACAAAGTTGGCATAGTCAAATACCAGCAGGGAAGCGGCTATTTTAAGCTGCATGGAGCCGGAGCTGTGATTGTCCCGCTGGATAAGAAACAGCAGTAAACCAGGCAGGATGGTTATTCCGACCTCTTTTCGCTGGCGTTCTTGAGCCTTTCAAAGTCGCGGACTCAGTATTGCCAGCTTGATACCCGGCGCACTTGACAGGCGGGAAAAGGGCTGTCAGCGCAGTGCCATGTCCCGACGGAGCGCTCCCGCCAGCGATCTGATAACTCGCCCGCCGCTGACATTTGCAGTTTTTCGAAAGATTCACCTTTGTCAGCGTTGTGCCAGTCGTTGGTCCTAGAGTAGCGAATGAACTACAGGTGTTCGTTTCTTAGGGGGCTGAATCATGAGTATCAACTTGGAACAGGCAAAATCAATTCGCCGCGACGTTGTACAGGTCTTTTCGAATGACACGATCGCGGAGCTGTTGACCGTCCCTCAGCCGTTGCAGTTAAGTACACCGGGCACGTCGGACTTCCTTCCGAAACTAACGTTTTACGCTGCGCACGAAAGGGGCCCTGCGTTTGATTCTGACAAAATGAAAGACAAAGAATCCTCGCCTGCAAGCGAAAGGCAGGCGAGTGAGCGTAGAACAATTGAACAACTAGCTAAAGATACGGCGAGCAAGTTTGATGCAGTCGCATTTCCCGCAAACCGGTTCAAGGTTCTTGAGCAGTCTCTGAAAGAAGCCTACGAAAGCCATGGTGGCGACGATTCCATGTTCGGACACTTTGAGTGGACGCTGGCTGCTGAGATGGGCAAGGCTGGTATCACTGTTCGCACCGCAAGATTGGGGATCTCCTTTCGTTCAGAAGGACAAGAACTCGCTGTTGAATTTCAACTCAAATCCAAGGTGGATCCCAATTCGCGTAAGGTCCAAGACGTTACTGTAACTGCTAAGGCTTATGATTGGGTGACCAAGGCTGATGCTGAGTTGGGTGCAAATGGGTTTGAAGACCTTGTCGGGAACATGGTCTTCAACAAAGGCATAGACCGAAAAGAAAGAGAATTGAAGGGCACCTTGTGTGATGCGCGTGAGTTGTCTGAACAGTTGTTGGTTCAAGACCGTCTAATGACAGAGAAATTCAAGGATTCGAGACGCTCCGGTATTGATATTGCAATGAGAGAGAAAGGCGATGCCAGGGTGAATTCAAATTTGACCGCCTCCTTTGCTCACGCCTATAAGAAAGGGGGACTGAAGGCCGTTGAGAATCTTGCAGCTGACATAAATCATTGCGAAACGAGTCATGCAGATGTTGTCATATCAAGCATTCTTACCCAGAGAATAATCGCCAGAATGCCTTTGGTGATTTCAATTGTCGACAAGGAAACTCCCGGTGAAGTTCGCATCCACCGCGGGTTTGAGGTCTCGCAAGAGGCGGCGAGGCTCGCTTCAGTTATGTCGGCAGAGCAACTGAACAAACTTGGAATTGTCAAACACCAGTGCGCAAGCGGCTATGTCCAACTGCATGGGGCCGTCATTGCCGTCGGTTCGCTCAATAAGAAACGGGAGTAGAACCGACATGCTGGTTCCTCCGGCGTCTTTTTTGCTGGCGTTTTTGCTCCGTATAAAGTCGAGCACTCCGTATTGCCAGTTTTATACCCAGCGCAATTGATAGGGCCAGAAAAGGCTGTCAGCGTCATGTCATTGTTCGATCGTACGCTCTTTCTAAGCACAGGCAGAGGGAAGTACGAATGGATAAACAAAATAAAGAAGTGCAATTGGGCTCAAGGCTGGCATCCGAGCTAAGGCAGCTTCTGGAACATGCAAGCAAGCAGTGGGAATCCATACAGTTCGACATGTCGAGCTGTTCTGACCTGAGGACTATCCTGCCTGATGTGGCGCTACTGGATCTAGATTGAGACCTCCGATTAATCAGCGATTATCCGACAGTGGGCATAACTGCAAAATCCCCGCAAATGTGTGGGGCGATGGGGAGGGGTAAATGAGTTCCGAAATTGAGCCGATTAAAGACGCCAACAAAACCGATGGCGGAGACGAAGCTGGACGAAGCGAGGATGTCGTTGGTGTTAAACCAGTAGCGACTAAAGTTCATGATTCTCACTTGGAAGAACTCCTCGCCAGTGCCAAACAAGAAGCGATAAAAGCCGGTGAATCGTCTATTCAGGCGGACAGACTCTGCACAATGGTTAAGAAACTCGGGGCAAGCTTCAAGTCAGGAAGAATGCAAGCCGAAGCGGACTTGGAATTGGAGTTAGGGAAAGCTCCCCTGATCGTCCGAGCCTTTTTGCAGGCTGGCGAATCAGCCCAAGATCCCAAGATTGCCAAAGCCTGCAGGCAGTTGCTGGCACAGTTTGAAGTCGAGGCACCGGAGAATGGAGGGTTTGCTGAAAAAAGCGATTCTGCTGCTCATCTGGACACTGATGGCGAAGGCGGACCGGTGGATGCCACTACCAGCAGTGGCAGTTCGGGCGAAGATGATGATTCCAATAAAGAATCTATGTTCGTTAGCGTCGATCTGTCTGATGAATTGGCGCCAACTGCCAAAATTGCCGAGAGTATTTTCGCGGACAATATGCTCCTTGGTGTAGTTTCTTTTTTCCCCACGGCCAGCGAAGACCGGCAGCCCAATTACAGTCAACTTTCAGACCACGAAAAAACTGCTGCTATGGTTAAGGAATACATCCGCTTCGGTAATGTGAAAGCCTTATCGGACCTCAGGCTTGAAGCCGGAAGACATAATTGGCCGGGTATTTCATCCGTAGCTCCCACGGCCTATCATCGCTGCTGCATGGTTAAAGCGGTAGCTGATTACGAAAAGGCTCTGATCACCGAAGATATTCAAAAGCAAAGGCAGGCATTGCAGGAGCTTGCTAAATTGCGATGCATAAAGTTGGGCTCCGAGGATGAATACGGAAAGGTTCACGAGGCGATCGATGCGTACCTAAAGGCGAAGATTGAGGATAGTCCTGAGCTACTCACCCGTGACATGGTTAATCGGAGCCAGCGAAAGGCGCTTGATACCCTGACCCTGGACTTTCAACTCTGCGCCACCGCACTTGTCGCCTTTGCTCTGGCAAATAGCCACCAAGAGCGGCAGGCTGCGTATGACGCCTTCAAAAAGTCCGCTCAAGAGAACCCGGATCCGAAGATTCTTGGCTATGCAGCTCGGCTTGGGGACTACGTAAACACATTACGGCTCAAGGAGTTGCTGGCGGCTCCAGAATTGGATGCAAAGGCTATAGGAGCTGCTGTCGAGCGGCTGAACGGCAGTTCGCCTGCTCTGACAAAGGAACTTCTGGCAGATGTACTGACAAGACTTAAGGCAGATCCTGCAACTCGTGAAGAGTTTTCCAAAATAGAAGATCTGACATTAGAAGTCTTGCGCAAATTGATTGAGGGCGGACGCTTCGAAGCAGTCGTACCACACTTAAAGGTTGCTCTGGAATCCCAAGCCTTTAAAGATCTTTTCGAAGAGTGTGCGAATCTAAAAATCGTCAAGCACAGTGCGGCCGATCTACTTCGAGTCGGCGTGCGCCCTCCCGATGCATTGAAGATTGATGCGGAGGAAGCTAAGCGGAATCCGAACGAACTTATTAAGGGTTTGGACGCCGAAGTCGAGTCAGCCCAGCGGAATATTTTAGAGGCGAATCGGAAATTTCAGGAACTTGAGCGGAAGTTTTTGACAAGAGACCTAAGCGAGGCGGAGCGGTCGGAATTTCTGAAACGCCTAAAGACACTGGTTGACAGCAACACAATGATAGCCGGCGACAGTGCTGGACTTGCAAACACTTATGAGCTTGAGGCAATCAATCACGTAATTTCAATTAAGGATTCGAAGGATCCTGCTCAAGCAGCTGAGCATCTACTGAAGCTTCAAAAAATGGCAGATGCCGGCGATCCTTTTGCCCAGCAATTGCTGGACTCTCTTTGTCCTGGTGCTAAAGGCGCTGAATCCTTGCTGGCCCGTCTGAATTCCTCAAGTTCTGATGCTGTATTAGCTCTAACTGAATTGAAGAAAAATATGCGATTTGCCGATGATGAACTCGACAAACTGCGCATTCGAAATCTGACCTATGAGTTTAGAAGTGACAGAGTTCCTTCTGTCCAAGAGCTGGAAGAATTTCAAACTCGCCTAAATGTTGAAAAAACTAATAGTAATTCCGGCGCAGATCGGTGGCTGGAGTGGGCCAAACCTGCAGCCCTGATAAGTAAGCTTGTGAATGGCTTCCACTCTTTACCTGGTGAGACTGCCCATCAATTCAGCGACCGGCGCAGAAAAGGTCAGGTTCAGACTATTCAGGAAGTCGGTCAGTTGGTCAAAGGCGGTAACGTATTCGCTGGGAAGATGTTGCTTGGCGTGCTTCTCGATGACGTAAATCCGCAAGCTCGAGCGCAATGGAGTCGTGAATTCAACGGAAACGATGGACCGAAGATTTTGCGTCCGAATCTTTCTAAAGCCGTTGAATTATTTCATCGGGAAATAACAGATGCCGGTTTGAAGCCCGTGCTTGAGAGCCTTGAAGGTGCAAAAGGTAGCCTCGACCGCGGTGATGCAATGGCACTTGCACTTGTACTTGGACAGCAAAAGTTCGAGTCCGATCGCGAGAAAATTGATAAAGTTCTCAAGAAAGGCATTGAGGGGCCCAACGGCAAGGAGGTGCTTGCTGGTGTCTTTGATGCCATACGAGTCAAAGCTCCTGGTGGGGAGTATCTAGCTCGAACATTGTTGCATGGAGCTAATCGCGCCGAGTTTCCAGAGTACTTCCCAGCATTTGCTCGCTGGGCTGAGTCGGGAGACAAAGTCGGAATGCTAGTAGTGGCTGGCGTTCTGGCCGGTCGCCGGGAAAAGGCAGATCTTGTCGATGCGGCCAGAGAAACTGCGCTTCGTTGCGCGAACAACAAAACTATGCAGCCTGCCTTGCTTGAGGCGTTGCTCCAAACCTATCAGGCTGATCTCAAAAGTCCGTATTTATCGTGGGATTGGAAGGACGCTCCGAAGGGAGATTACCGTTTAGTTGAGGTTATGGGAGATGTGCTTGCCAAATACAACAAGGCTGCTGTCCCGGAAAAACTGCTTTCTGACTGTCGGAATGTGTTTCGAAGTGAGCTGAAATTCTTCGATGACAACCGCCGGTCGGAGATTTCAGCGGCTCAAGAGAAGAGATATGAACACCTTGTTCGCGGTTTCATGGCCATGTCGCAACTTATGGAAGTTGAAGATCTGGCTCTGTTTCGCGTAACACCTCAACTAGCCAAGGCCATGCGCGAAAAGGATTGGGAGATTCCCAAAGAGTTTCAGTTGCCTTTCAAGGAAAAATTGTTTGCTGATATTCGTGGTGGCAAAGGAGAAAATGCCGCAGTCGCGCTTGATTGTCTGGGAAGCGCCGGTAGGCTACTTGAACGGCATGATATTGACCGAATCGCAAGTTCGTTACCGAAACCGATGAACGAAGTAACAGAAGCCGCCTATGTTCGTTGCTTGCTTCAAGTAATTGGTGCCGCAAGTGCTAATGCCGAATTGAAAGATGCGGCCTTGAAATTGCTTGAAAAATCACACTGGTATAACAACAAACTTGATGTGGAAGTTCGCGGATGTCTGAGCGAATACATCAAAGGCCGCGTTAGTGATGTTCGTCTCATTAATCGGGTAATTGCTCTAGTAGGAGACTGCGGGATTGAACCGCCGGCGGCACTGGTGATCTCGCGATTGGGTGTGCCACTCACAAATGAGTTGATACGTGATGTGGAAGAAGGTCTGCGCAACTTTGGTGGCGATCGCGCAGCATATCTCAAGGTTGTTGAACGCGCCGTGCTGTTTAACGCTACTGTGGAACTTTTCGAGTTGAATAAACCTCCGAAGGTCGAACCGAAAGGGGCTACGGCTACACTAACAAGTTCTGGAGCTTCACTCGACGAGCGACCCAAGCCTGTAGTCGAGCGAAGTCCCTTCGCCGACGTGTATATTCCGCGATTGGTTAAATGTATGGCTGAGGGACCGCTTGTCGGCAGCCCTGAATTTGGATTTCTCGAAACAAATTTTGTGGAAAAGTTCATCGATGACATCGAAACGTGCCAGTACGATGGACTAATTACCAAGAGTGCTGAAGGTGGAGCTCCAGGAGTGAGTCGCCAGCAAATTAAAGATTACATGTCTGGTTGGCATTCTACTCATGGCACAGGCACCGCGCTTCTTGGAACCGGGCAAAAAGATTACGACCAGGCATTAGCTGATCTTTGTAAGATTACCGAGAAAGGCCATGAAACATCCTACTGGTGGCTGGCGGCAGCAGGCCACGGGTATGTGATTCGGCGATTTGGACCTGGTGGCACGGTAGAAAAGTTTGGAGAAGAACAGACAGTTGCTTTGGCTAGATGGCGAAAGTCCCCAGAGGTTCTGGCAAAAGCTATGTCAGAGCGTGACGCGCTCATAAACGGTTTGCAGAAAATCGATGTTGTGCGCAACGGTGGCAAATATGTTGACCAGTTGGCAAATGGCAACGTGGCACGAAGCGATAGTTTGGCTCTTCAAGTGATGGCGAAGTTAGATTCGCGCGAACTCAAAGCTGGTTTTCCCTACTTATTTGAAAGTCTGCACGGAACACACCTTTATGGCGAAAATCGCAAACCAGGTGAGATCTGGGCACGATTGCGGACCATGCATGCAACTAACTTGGAGACGACTCCAAAATTCAGTCCAGGAAATGTGGGCGCATCGGAGGGGCTTCATTTCTTGCAAGTTTACTCCAGGGCCGCAGCTGGTTCTGGAGACGTGCACCATCAGTTCAGATTTCAGGTTCATGAGGTGGCAATGACGGAGGCTTTCCGAGCCGTTGATCATGACGATCGAATGATCAATGCCGTTGCTTCGCTTGGCAAAATTTCTGGTCTAATAAGCTCCACCGATATGCTTTTCCGTCATGGAATGGCTGGACACAGATCGGAGAACTACACCGAGGTGGCCAGAACTATGGCAACTGACATTGAACGTGCGCAGCAGGAATTGAAAAAGCAAGAAGGTGACATTCGCAAATTTATCGTTGAGCTTAAGGCTGCGCGTGACAGTGCTGCTGATGGCGATGCTAAAAACGGCCTCACTGCTCGCATTGATCAATTGCAGGATATTCTCGACGGTTATTTGCCTGACGCGAAGAGCAAACGCCATGACGAAATTAAAGAAATGTGCCGCATAATGCATTCCTCAGATTTCGATCCGGGCACCCTCGGAAAATGGCTCAGGGACAATGTCAGTACTATGATTCTGATCACAGTCGCTCTGGCCGGAATTGCACTCATGCCATTTAGCGGAGGGATGAGCGGATTCCTGACGGCAGTGGCAGTGGCAGCATTGGTTGCAACTATCGGCTTTGCGGTCAACGAAGCTTGGAAGGAAGGCCTGTACCAGTTTGGCGGAGCTGCCTATGGCTCTGATTTCTTACGCACAACGCTATACCTGCGAACATTTGGTGCACTAGACGTGAGGCAAAAAGGGATTCGCTACGATGTTGAAACTGGAAACTTTAAAGCCGCTCCGGAAGTTCAAGAGGTTCTGCGTCATGCTGTCATTGAGATGGGAAAGGAATTCGTAGTCAATTTAGTTGCTGCCGGCTTTGGCAAGTTTGTAACTTCCGCACTTAAGGCTGCCAGCGGAACATCAAAACTTGCCGCTACAGAGCTTATAAACGATGCGCGCAAAGTTGCTGGTACTTTAGAGAAGCTGGCATTGGCCAATCCTGCTGCGCGCAGTTGGGGTGGAAAATTTGTTCATGCCTGGGCTACTTCACTTCCGTGGGCCGCTTTTGGTGCTACAGCAGAGACAATACTTCAAGATGAGGCCAAGGAGTACAAGAAAGAGTACGAACAGAACAAAGAGATTGTCGAGTTTATCGCACATGTGGGAGCGATTTGTTTGACGGTGCTTACACATCGCGTTGGTGGACACATGATGCGCCCCCGTGTTCTGCCTAACGGAAACCTGGAAATACCGTATGAAAAAAATGCCTTCATTGCCGAAATGAAGGCCGAATACACCAGGACAAATACAAAAATGCCGGAATTTAAGTTAGATGGCGATACGTTGAAGGCATCCGTCGGCGGGCGGATTATAGAACTGCGCTTTGTTGATCCCGCAGAAGTCGCGGCTAAGCTAAACAAGGGTGGTGTCAGACCGGAATCAATCCAGCCTGGTGAGAATCTACCCAGGCTCACTTCCGGCGAAATTGCTACATCCGACAAAGTTCTTGATCTCAAAACGGAGGTGCTCGGGAAGAGAGGTCCGGGCATCACAGACGAAATGGTCGCCGCTGCCGAAAAGCTAGCGCGTGAGACCGGAGGTACAATCGTAATTTTTGGCAGTCGGCAAACTGGTAAGTCAGAAGTGACTGGAAAACCATTTCGACCAGATAGCGACATTGATCTAGGTGTCGTCGGTGGAGTCGCTGAATTCAATGTTGTTTTGGACCATCCGGTTTGGAAGAACTTCAAAAAAGGAGACTTGGCCGGGGTCGATCATTTTCCGATGCGGCTCTTCGATACTGTGCCAGAAGCGCTCGGTCAAAACTATCTGGTCGTTCGTCCGAAAGCGCTGCCGGTAGAGCCGAACAAACCAAGCAGCACATTGCCAATGCTTGATCCGAAATTGCACATGATTGCTTCTGAAACTCCAAGGGCTATGCATCCAGAAGGCGCTGTGCGCAACGGAGGAAGTGTACTTTCGTACGACAAGGCTACTCCCGTTGTTATACAGGAGGCTGGTACTGGAGCTGACGCAAGAACTGCCTACACTCGCGCCTATGCTTTTGCTGAGCCAGGTGGTGGCGCAGTCATAATCAGGTTCCACGAGATTCCTCAAGACCTTTTGTTTCAATCGAAGCAGAAGTTTCAACAGACCGAAAATCACAAGTTGATCGATAGGTCCGATGATGTTGCTTATTTCTTTGACAAAAGAGCAGGAACTGTTCTAAGAGTCCAAGATGGTCTGAGTGGTTCAACTGTACAAACGATAGAGACTTCTAAAATAAGTAAATTGGCAGCACAAGACATGGGTCAAATTAGACCAGCCATAAGACCGGAGCCGTCGCTCCAGGTGACGATCGACGGACAGTCTATGGTGTTGTCGTCGATGGGGAATCGGGAGCTGATAGTAGGTTCAGGTGCGCGAGCTGACATCAAGCTGCCGCTAGAAGCAAACGGAGGCGCATCGCTGAAGACAGATGGCAATGGCTTTTTTGTTCGCTCTACTGGTGCCAAAGTGGAAGTCTTACATGCCGATGGAACTATAAGCACCCTGAAGGTGAACGAAGTTTCTGCGCTCAGGACCAATGATCGAGTGCTAGTAGCAGGACAAGAAGTAAAGCTAACGCCCTCTACGAGCAATCGCTATTCCATTCTTCCTGTTCGTAATCTGTCCACAGAAAATCGCGCGACCTTTTCTTCCGTAGATATGGTTAAGGTTCCAGTCGTTGCAGATGTTCCGGCCGGATTTAGCTACTGCGAGAACCTTGCCGGTTCACAAAGAGTCCCTGCAAGAATTTTCGATCCTGCGCGAGATCCGATACTAAAAGATTTCGAAGCTCAGGCAAAGGCGCGATTCGAAAATGCTAAGGGCGACGATGCCGCAAAAATGCGTGCGTTGACTGAATACGTTCACGAACGGATGACACCACGAGTGGTGGACCTGGGATATGGCGGCCAGCCCGTAATCCGACAGGGAACTGGGATGAATAAGGTAGCTGAAAAGGTTGATACGGCTGCTACTGGACCGATGCTGATCGGGGATATTCTCGCCAGGCAGTCGGCAGTTTGTCTCGACCAGGCCATGATGCTCAAGTATTTGTCACAGCGGATGGGATTGAAAACCGAGGTCACGACTGGCACCATGCACGGTCAGCCACATGCCTGGGTCACCCTGGTTCAACCAGGCGGGAAACGAATCATTTTTGATCCGCGCAATAATAACCAGCTTACTCACCAGGAACGAAGCGGTATACCTCAAAATCGCGACTACAAACCATTCTCAAGCGAAAATCCGCGCTCGTCGACCGGTGCGCGAAGCAATGCCGGCGAGGCTTTGAGTCCGAAAATGAAAAGTTGGTTTGAACACGATCAAAAAAGCCTGAAGATGGACGCGGAGGAATTAGCTACTATGCAGGCTGCAATTGAGTCGGGACAACTCGAGTTCAAAGTGATGGATCGCAATTATTTGCGTTCTGCAAACATAACTTTGCGTGAGGCTGCTCCACGGCCATCAAGCCAAAGCGAGCTTCCCGCCAATCTTGCCAATTATGATCCACTGAAGGCCACCGGACCTGTTCTTGTTGTCTATGATCCAAAAACCTATCAATATCACATCATGAACGGCAATAATCGCGTAATGCGATTTGGCTCCAAGACAGGCAATCCGGACAACGTGGGTCTACCTGTTTGGCAATTCAATAGCCCGGAAGCTTATGAAAAGGTATTTGGTGTCAATCCGCATCCGATGGTTGGCCGTCCAATGAAATTGGATTGATCTTGGCTTTCCTTGCAGTGGTTTAGATGTCCGACTTCGACAGTGATCAGGCGATCAATGCAAGAAAGTTTTCAAGATGATGTGGATGTCAGCTCAGTGTCATTGTGAAAAACGAGAATGTCCTTAATTCCAATCAATGAGGGCCATCTAAATGAGTCAGAGACTTGAAAATTCCGAAGGACTGTCCGCTGCGTCTTTCGAGTCAGCTTCGTTAGTAGAGATGACACAGCTCGACATACGGTTCTGATTTCTTACGAACTATGCTCAATTTGCAGACAGCCGGTGCCGGAGACGTCAGGCAAACAGGAGTCCACTACGAGAATGAAACCGGAACCTTCAAGGCTGGTCCGGAGATGCAAGAGGTTTGCCTGCGTATGCTGTCTTCGCTGTGGAAACGTGCTCTCCAATCTTAATGTCAGCCCGGTGTCATTTGCGGATATTACGATGTGCTTGAACTTCCTAGAGTTCGTTTCTCAGAGG
>JADYXS010000195.1 GCA_021772155.1 Candidatus Obscuribacter sp. | reverse complement strand
TGGGAAGAATCGTCTTTAACCGAGCTTGCTCGCGTTAAAGGTAAGGAACTTGAGCTAACAAATGCGCGCCATCCTTTTGCCGATCGAAACAGCCTGGTAATGGTCGGCGAGCACGTAACGGCAGACACAGGAACCGGCGCAGTTCACACTGCTCCTGGGCACGGACCGGAAGACTTTGAGCTTGGCGCTCGCTATAAGGTCGGTGTTTTGAACCCGGTGGATACTCGCGGTATCTTTACTGAAGAGGCTGGGCAGTGGGCGGGAATGCGCTTCGACAAGTCCAATTTACTCATTGTCGACTACCTTATGGAAATCGGGAAGCTGCTCAAACACACCAGCTACAGTCACAGCTATCCGCACTGCTGGCGGTGCAAGAAGCCGTTGATCTTCCGTGCCACGGAACAATGGTTCGCCTCAGTTGACGGATTCCGGAAACAAGCATTAGAGGCCATTGATAAGGTCGAATGGCTTCCTGCTTCAGGTCGCAATCGCATATTTGCAATGGTGGAACGACGTTCCGATTGGTGCATCAGCAGGCAACGGGCATGGGGAGTTCCGATTCCTGTCGTCTACTGTAACGCCTGCACCAAACCTGTTGTGACAACCGAGACAATTGAGAATGTTGCTAATGCTTTCAGTGCCGAAGGTTCAGATGCCTGGTGGGAGCATGATGCGGATTTCTTCGTTGGTGAGAATTTCAAATGTCCTTATTGCAAAGAGAATAAAGGCTTCGTAAAGGAAACCGACATCATGGATGTTTGGTTTGATTCCGGCGTCACTCATGCTGCTGTTCTTGACCAGAGGGCCGATGAACTCGGTGGCACACCTTGCGAGCTCTATCTTGAAGGAAGCGACCAGCATCGCGGCTGGTTCCAATCTTCGCTGCTGACTAGCGTCGCTGTTCACGGGCGTGCTCCGTACAAGACCGTATTGACGCACGGTTTCGTGGTCGATGAAAATGGACGAAAGATGTCCAAATCCGTTGGTAACGTGGTCGATCCGGATGACGTGATCAAGCAGTACGGTGCAGATGTTCTGCGTCTCTGGGTGGCATCTGTCAACTATACCGATGATATTCCTATCGGTAAGGGTGCACTGGCTCAACTTTCTGACGTGTATCGAAAATTGCGCAACACTGCGCGCTTCTTGCTCGGTAACTTGAATGATTTCGATCCAAGTAAGGACGCAGTTCCTTACGAACAACTGGGTGGACTTGAGAAGTATATACTTCATCGTCTGCAGGAGCTGGTAAGGGACGTAACAGCGGACTTCGATCGATACGAGTTTTTCAAGTACTACCAACTGCTGCAAAATTTCTGCAACGTTGATCTGTCCAGTTTCTATCTGGATATTGCCAAAGACCAGTTGTATACGGGCGGCACCAAGTCCCTGACACGCCGTGGCATACAGACGGTGCTGAATGAAGCGTTGCAAGTTCTGGTTCGTTTGCTTGTGCCGGTGACGCCGCACATGGCGGAAGACATCTGGCAAGCTATGCCGGAAGCATTGCGCGGTAATGAAGAAAGCGTTCTGCTGACGAACTTCCCGAAAGCAAATCCGTCCTATCAGAAACAGGAAATCGCAGACTTCTGGCGTGACCTTATTGCTGTTCGCTATGTCGTCAACAAGGCATTGGAACAAGCTCGTGGATCCAAAAAAATCGGTTCATCCCTGGAGGCGCAGGTGGGTGTTCACCTGGACAATCCAGATCTTGCTAAAAAGCTCAGTTCTCTAGGTGCTGATTTAGCGCCATTTTTCCTCACATCTCAAGCTGAGGTCGTGAATGCTGCACCAAGCCAGACAGCCGATGCACTGGCCTTCATTGCCGAGAATGGTGTGACCGTGCAAGTGCTGCAGGCATCAGGAACTAAATGTCCGCGCTGCCGAAAATTCAACACGCAAATCGGTGATGACAAACGATATGCGGATCTTTGTCCGCCCTGCGCTGAAGCACTTGGTTAAACAAGGTTGGAGGGAGGGGTCAAGCCCCTCCCCTACGACAAAACAAGCATTGTGCCGGGGTCAAGCCCCTCCCCTACGACAAAACAAGCATTGTGCCGGGGTCAAGCCCCTCCCCTACGATAGAACAAGCATTGTGCCGGGATCTAAATTATGGTGACTAGAACAATTGCGCTTTTCGTTTACGCGTTTCTCTACGCGCCGATTGCCATTGTTATTTTGTACAGTTTTAACGAATCGCGCCTGGCGGTTAGCTGGACGGGGTTCACATTGAAGTGGTACCAGCAGTTGTTCGCCAACGAGGAGCTGCTGCACGCTTTGCAGAATAGTCTGGTTGTCGCCAGTATATCGGTTGCAGTTTCTGCTGTGATGGGAACGCTGGCGGCAGTTGCACTGGCAAGGATGAAGTTTGCCGGAAGCGAATTCTATCGCGGCATAACAATGCTGCCTGTGATCGTGCCGGAAATAGCCATGGCTGTGTCGGCATTGACACTGTTTGTTGCATTGTCCGTGCGTTTGAGCCTGCTTACGATCATCGTTTCGCACATAGTATTTTGCGTTGCCTATATTATTTTGGTTGTGATGGGACGCCTGCAGGGAATGGATTCGCGGCTGGAAGAGGCCGCTCAGGATCTTGGAGCAACACCGACAGTGGCGTTCATGAAAGTGACTCTGCCGCTATTGGCTCCGGGAATAATCTCCGGTAGTCTTCTTGCTTTCGTTTTGTCGCTGGACGATTTTGTCATCACCCAATTTACAGCCGGAGTAGGTGATACGACTCTCCCCTTGTGGATTTACAGCTCTGTGAAATTCGGTGTTAGCCCCGAGATCAATGCCTTAAGCACGATTATGGTATCAATCACTGCTGGTGCCTTAATATTGGCCGAGTTCGTTCGCATGCGCGAGCGCTCCTAAGGTTTGCTCATTGTTCGTGCCTGCCTTTAGTTCTCAGTCAGCTGCCGAAAGCCAGCTGCGAACCATGTTCTCTGGCTGCCTACTGGCGGCAGCTTGGACCGGAGGATCGAGCAGCATTCTTCAAACTCTTCCAAGAACCGTTAACAACTGTGGTGCCAAGACCTCGATGAACTCAACTCGATTGATGGTCGGTGGCACAATGGCGGTTTCACCAACCCGGACCATGCCGGTGTAGGTTTCTTGCTTTATTTCTACCCGGGCTATCCCAGCTTGTCGAAACCAGGTACTTAGCACGCGAAACAGTCTGGCGCCATCAACAGGACTCGACACACCCTGGATAGTGTAGATGCGAAAGATCTTGCGTTGACCGGATCTCGTTTTGGCAAGATCAATCGAATACATGCCACTTGCTTCCATGACTCTGGTGATGTTATCGGTCAAAGCATCAGTTGGAATAGCAACGTGAATGTCCCACTTCTTGTTCAGTATTGAGTGAGCCGGTTCAAACTTCTTTACTGGCCACAGGGGAAGCTCAGAGCAAATGCCCTCGCCAATGATTGTTACGTCGCAATTGTCGTTGGTCACTTCTCCATGAGCGTATCCGATGGCACCATGCTTCTCAAGAAGGATACGTACGGCTTCGAGATCATTTGCTAGTTGAACGGGAGCCTCAGCTGCAGAAAGGTCGTCGTACTTCTTGGTCATGTGCAGCCCAATCAGTGGGCAAGCGCTGAAAGCAACATTTCCATGGAAATTGACATGACGCTCAAGGAGCTCATCATGATACAAGCCCAGCGCAAGAAGTGCTGTTTCCACGGAAGTCGAAACCATTGGTTCGGTAGCGACATGCAAATCAAATTTAGGCATCGTTTGTTCTCCATTCGATGCCAGCCCAGAGCAATCCTAATTGTTGTCGACATATTAGTCGTATTTGTCGTAAACTTAGAAGTGTGTACCATGGGCATGGCTGTTTGGCGTTCAGGAGGATGTCGAAAATTCCGACACTTTCTAACGATAAGCTACTTAGAGTCCTTAGCGACATCGGACTCGACGAGAAGGAGTCGCATGTCTATCTGGCTGCGCTGACTTTGGGACCTACCAGTATTCTCAAAATTAGTAACTTAGCGGGCGTAAAGAGAACGACTGTATACTCTGTTCTCGGATCGCTGCGCCATAAAGGGTTGGTGACTGTCGAAGTTCGAGGTTTCAGGACCCGATACGTGGCATCACCACCATCAGCGCTGCGGTCTGTTGTAGCAAATAAGCTCACACTGTTAGACGATGTAATGCCGGATTTGGCCGCGAGGTTCAATATGTCCGGCGGTGGTGCCGTCATACGGCAATATCAAGGACTTGCGGCTACCAAGGGCCTTTACGAAGAGTTGTTGGAGTCAATGAAGTCGAACGACCCTTACTATGTTGTGACCGATTTAGCGATGTGGGAATCTTTGGATGCCAAATTCTTTGCCTCGTTTGTGAGGCGCAGAGAAAGCAAGAACATTCGCCTTCATGTCCTCAGCACACCGTCTAAAGCGGCTCTGCGGCGAAAAGATTTGGACCGTCAAGGTGCTGGCCACTTTCGGATTTTGCCTGCTACCGTGGCAGTGACAACTAATTTGATCATCACGCCACATCATGTGGTTTTTCACCAATTAGTTCCGCCCATGGATGCGATTCTGCTCAACAACAAAAGCGTCATCAATCTGCAGATCGAGCTGTTCAAGGCAATTTGGGATAGTTGTGGGCAGTAAGTCCAATTGTGCGTAGTAAATTTCGACTGACGGTCTAGCCCTAGGTCAAAATTACGGCATTGGCTCGCTCTTGATCTGGCTTAATTGGTAGGTTGAACCAAAAGTCGCTACCGCCTGTGGCGCTGCCGGACACTCCGATTAGTCCTCCATGCGCCTCAATGATGGCCCTGCAAATTGACAGTCCGAGTCCGGTACCTTCAATCTCTTCACTGATCGGCAAACGCTCATAGCGTTCAAAAATCAGTTGTCTGTAATCCTCTGGTATGCCTGGCCCGCTGTCAGATACGTGTATTTCGACAGTGTTTGCCTGGAGCTCGGCTTTGAGAATTACCTCAGTATTGGCCGGAGAAAACTTAACTGCGTTGGAAAGCAAATTGACGATTACTCTTTGTAGTTTGCCTTCGTCTGCAGCAATAATCACATCCGTTGCGATTTTCGTCAGCTTGATTTGTTTTTTTTCTGCTTGTGATGCTACTGCGTCCAGTGCATCATCGATCATTTCGCATAGTGAAACAGAACTGTACCGCAGGGGCATTTCGCCTGATTGCGTGCTGCGTTCGTATTCAAGCAGCTCATCGATCAACCCGATAAGCCGCTCAAGGTTACTTTCGGCGCGCACAACGGTTTGTTCCTGTTTAGCGTCGAACAGTTCGCTGCTTTCAACAAGGAATTGCAGGCCGAGCAGGACCGACGTAAGTGGGATCTTAATGTCGTGAGCCATTGTAGATACAAATTCAATTCGAGCGCGCTCCAGTGTTTTTTCGCTGGTTATATCTTGCCCTTGTGCGAAAAATAGCTTGTTTTTGGCAGACCAGCTTATAGAAAATCTCAAGTCGACGGCTTGTTTATACTTAGATAGAACGCGCATTTCCAGGTGGGTGATTCTTTGACCGTCTTGTGCTCGCTTCAGGGCATTATGGAAGCCTTGCCTGTCGTCGGCCAGAATTAGTGCCACCAGGTCACATCCGATCAGTTCTTCAGCTTGCCTGCCAAGAATTCGCATTGCTCCTTTGTTGGCCGCCCGCACGCGCCCGTTTGAATCAAAGCAACACAACAAATCGGCCGATGCCTCCACTATAAGGTTTTCACCGCCGACGTGTTCGTTCCGCTCTTGCACCACTTCCGCGGCGATCGCCGGCAGCTTATCGTAGGAGTTCAAGTCCTTGGATGTGACAGTGGAAAGAGAACTCCCTACGGCATCGAGTACCTTCAGGCACTTATATGTAAGCGCGCAACCGATCCCGGTTGCAACAAGCGAAATCAATGAGCTCAGCACGGCCATTGTCGAAAAGGATGAGTAATGTTCTGCTTGGCTGCGAAAATAAGCGGCTAAAAAGGCTGCGCCTAGCGATGAAGCGAACGACCAGAGTATCCCTGCCTTTCGAGCTGGCGAAGTGAAGCTACCCGTTTGAGGCGCTGCCTGAGCGCCGGAAATTATGAGTCGCTCGATCTGCTGCTTGTCTGCGTTAATCAAAGCAGCCGGTGTGAGATTTTGGGGCAGCTCAGTGGCATGCTCCCTCAACGTGGCCAGGTGCCAGGACTTCAAGAGATGGAATTCATTTCCGTCAATACCCTGGGTCGCGTGGCTATTCCCGACAGTGATTGGTGGCTGCTGATCGTCATTTCTCATTAGGGGGAGTTTATAGCATCGAATGCCTGTATTCCAGAGGCAATTGGCATTTTGCGGTTTAACCTCGGTCCGGCGGTGGTAGAGTCGTTGTTGACACCTACTTCTGAGAAGCCGATGGCCAAGATTCTGGTAGTTGAGGACGATCAAGATATTTCTCGATCTGTGGTCGATTGCCTACTCGGTAAACACCATACTGTCGAGACTGCTTTCGATAAAGCCGGGGCGTTGGATCGCTTGGCTGTGTCCGACTACGAAATTGTCATCCTTGATTGGAATTTACCGGACGGTGAGGGCGTTGACATTCTTCGTTCGTATCGATTGAAGCAGGGACTGGCCCCTATCCTGATGCTGACTTCCAAAAGCGAGATTGCAGATAAGGAAACCGGTTTTGAAGCGGGTGCCGACGATTATCTAACCAAACCATTTAGCATGCGCGAATTAACAGCGCGTATTGATGCCTTATTGCGACGTCCGCGCGATATTGTTGAGCAAACAATAACCGCCAAAGATATCACCTTGCACTGTCATAGCTATCGCGTTTATAAGAATGGAGAGGAAGTGCGGTTGTTACCAAAAGAGTTTGCCTTGTTGCAATTTCTCATGCGACACGATGGGCAATTTTTCAGTACAGATCAACTGCTGGAAAAGGTCTGGCGCTCAGACAGCGAATCTTTGCCTGATACTGTGGTAACCACCGTCAAACGATTGCGCAACAAAATCGATGAGCCCGGGAAACCGTCGCTGATCGAAAATGTGCGCGGCGTTGGCTATCGGATCATTCACTGAAGGAAACGAGCCGGACACCGCATGCTGTCCAGAAATTTTGGTCAGCCTTAAGATGATTTCTGCAGCGTTCGTCAATTATTTGCCCATCCAGGGCCAGTCTAGACGACGACATAATTCCTCATGCTTTCATATACCGGCATAGATTTCACCAGACCCACCAAGCTAGAGGAGGAAACTCGCTTTCAGCGCGCATTTTGTTATCGTCTTGTCATTTCCGCCGTTTATTCTAGCCAACATCGACCAGGGCAAAGGGACGGCAGGGATCTAGTCATCGACTTTAGCCCATTCATCAATTTCGTATCAGCGAGAACTTTTGGAGAAAAAAGATATGGGCACTAACTTTGAACAGAGAAAAAATGACATGACTCCGGATGTTTGGATCTCCGATCGTCCTGAATTGCGTGAGTTTCAAATACCATCTGAGTGGAATTTACTCGCGCTCATGTCCAAGGAGAAGCCAACGGGGCCTAGCAGAAGCGAGCGTCCTCACCCAAGCTTGCCTTCACTGACATTTAACTTTAATGACACTGGCGAAGCAAAGCGCACTCTTGAATCTCGTCCGGACTCAATTAGGTCTGAACGGCTCCTACCTAAGGATCTGCAACCGATGGCCGCTATTCTGGCTGGGAAGCCCGCTGAATTGAAAGAAATGTTCGACAAGTTTAGAAAGGATGGAAACACCGACGCTGAAGGCGAACTCATTAAATCCATTCTTGCAACCACGGGCATCAAAGTCTCATACAACGGAAAGTCTTTGGAACTCTACGGCAAGCTCACAAGGAACACCAGCGACTTCGAAGAAGGTGTGGGCATTACGATTGACGAAAATGGCGATCAAACAGCGTGGACATACTCTGCAAGCTCTGGCAAAGACCAGAGACAACCAGAAGCGGATCTGAAGAAAGTCGTGAAGCAGATAATCCAGGTAGCTCAGGATAATTACATCGAATACATCGAGAAATCCAAGAAAAAGTAAGTGAATTGACTCGGCAGTTCGTTGCCTGTCATTGAGATGTTTCTGTTAGCTTCATCGGCCACGAGGGATTATGAAAGACGCATTGAATAGGCATGTCACGGAATCTTAACCGGTTGCAGATAGAGTGCTTTATCACTCGACCATTCGTTGCAGGACGAGAGAGCGAAAGAGGCAAGGCGACGGGAATTAACTGGGGCGTTAGAGCTAGCGCTTGGGAGGTCTATCATGGCTATTGATGGTGGTAATGAAAACATCAACACCAAGTCCGAAAGTCGTACCGAAAATGCAATCTCTGATCTTTCCATGAAGCTATCTTCTGAACGCTTGCAGGCCGCCGACAGATATGGATCGAGTGAAGGTAGTTATATTCTGGAGAAAATGCAGATCACCGGTTTAGATAAGGATGATCGTCTCCTGCCTGTCCGCGATGAGAAATCATCGGATGTCTCCCCAGTGACCATTGAGAAATTTCGGAAGTTAGTTGACCTCCAATACGGAAGCCCTAAAGGAGAGCCGCTGATTGGGCCAGAAACACATAGCGCTTTCGAAAATTTGTGCAAAACCTTACCCAACCTCAGCGACCCGGAATTTGCAAAAGTGTTCAAAGAGGAGATTGTACGAGATCGCAAAGTCCAGCACGAAGTCATTCTGAGATATCTCGAAGACATGCTAAAAGGCGAGGGCTTCACTACAAAGGAATCAAAATTCGGCAATGACGGTGTTCTCACTATGGTGAACAAGAAAACCGGTACGGAACTGAACCTAGCCTACAAGCTCAACACTACTGATCGCGAAAAGAGTGAAGCGACAGTCAAGGTAACGCGAACAAAACAGTGAACGTCGCTTTCAACGTTTTTCACGCACCAATCATCAGAGCATTGAAAGCGATAGTGCCTTAGAATAAAGCGCGTTTGCGTCTTATGGTCTTTGCAAATATAGTTGCTGATTGGCAATCGAGTTTTTGATCCGGGCAGACCAGAGCGCAACTATAGGACGCGTTTTTTTGCTGAGTTCCACCAGTCGTTCAATACGAGCAAATTGTTGGTTGGCGATTTTGCCTGGATACCTGGCACTGGCAATTGCTGACACCGACAGCTGGAGGCAATTGATCAGCAGGCCACCACGGGTAGTCTCAATCAGCCGCCAACAGTTTTCCAGAGCTTGCTCCGGTTTCCCTGACGCATAAAGTGAGCAGGCCTGAATGAACATAATAGACTGACGATAGACCTCGCCGTCGCCTTCTTTCCATCCCTCTCGTACCAGCGGTTCCAGAGCAGCTAAATCCTGCCAACCATCGCGTCGGACGATTACTGCGCAGATTTTGTTCAAGACCGTTATTCGGTCACTTCTGCTTAATCTGGATATGTATGGAATCGCATATCTCTGAATAGAATTTTCGGCAGGCATTTTGGTCTCGTTAAGGCAGTATTCCAGCAAAGAATAATAGGGAAATAACGGATAGGTGGCTGGGGCAGAATCTAGAGCCCCGCCGGAGATGATTTTCCTCAGCAGACGAAGTGCAAGGGGAAAGTTTTTCTTCTCGATCAGGGTGTTGATTGTTTGATCAATCACGGGACAGGGTTGCAGCTCCGGCTGGCGCGCTTCTATGAGTGCAACTAACTGAGCGAACTTTACGTTCTCGATATTGCTGGGGTATTTGGCTTTGCCAATTGCCTCCAAGGACAGGTATAGGCAATTCTTGAGAAGAGGACCTGATGCAGTTGTGATCAGTTGGCAAGACTGGTCGAAGGCTTTCTCATATTGTCCTGAAAGATAGAATGAGCACGCTTGAATAAAACTAGTCGACTGGCGATAGACGGCATCATCGTCGGGTAGGCTTTTTTCGCTTAGCAGTAATTCAAGAGCAGCTATATCGCTCCAGCGATCTTCTGTTGCATAGGGTCCGCAAATTTCTGTTAGAACTGCGGTCCGCTCAGATCTGCTCAATCTTGAAAGCCACGGAGTCACTATCTTCTTGACAGAGTCTTGTGGAGGCATTTTTGCCTGCTTAAGACCATCTTCCAGAAATGCATAGTACAAATATAAACGGACGTCTGAACACGAAGTCGTCGTCAACGTTTTGACGATTTTTCGCAGGACGCCCACTGCCTGTGGAAATTGATTATCTGCCTGCAACGACCTGAATTGCCTGTCGTAAACTACCACGATGCGATCGCCTGACACGTGCTTCTTATTGGCTTCTATTAAGCCCGCTAGATAGCCCAGCTTTTTGGTGGTACCACCAGCAGTGCTAGTTGTTGGATCGGAAACTGCCAGAAGTGCAAGGCATATGCCATTGTCGAGCAGAGGATTTGATGCCGTTTTGACCAGCTTGCAACACAGGTTGAAGGCTTGATCATATTTCCCCGCATCATACAAAGAGCATGTTTCAATGAAAGTAGCAGTCTGGCGATACTCGGCATCATCACTTTGTTGCCAATGTTCGCCGATCAAAGGCTTGAGTGCCGCTATGTCACTCAAGTGATCCATTACTTCGTAGCTTGCACAAATCGATGATAGTAGTGCGACCTGCTCAGTTTTGTTCAAGCGTGAAATCAAAGGAATCACTCGCTTCCTGATAGAGTCTTCCGGGGGCATTTGTGCCTGCTTAAGAGCATCCTCCAGAAAAGCAGAAAAAAAGAACAAACTGCTGTCCGGTGTCGAAGTCGTCGTTAAGGTTTTGACGATTTTTCGCAGGACGACCACTGCCTGTGAAAGTTGATTATCTGCCTGCAACGACCTGAATTGCCTCTGATAAATGTCTATGAGGCGATACGAATAAATGCGCTCTTTGTTGGGTTCCATGAAGGCAACGAGGTAGGCTAGCTTTTCGTTGGTATTAGCAGCAGTGCTCGTTGTTGGATCTGGAAGTGTCATAAGTGCAAGGCGTAAACAATTGTCGAGAAGCACAGGATTTGATGCCGTTTTGACAAGCTGGCAACTTTGTTCGAAGGACTGATCAGATTTTCCTGAAACATAAGAAGAACAAGCGCGAATGAACATAGCAGACTCGCGATAAGCGGCATCATCACCCGCCTGCCAATCGCTATTGATTAGCGGCTCGAGCGCAGCTATGTCCTTCCAGCTTCCATCCGCGACGCTAGTTGCGCAGATAGCTATTAGAGATGGGTTGCGCTGAGATCTGCTCAAATTAGATAGCTTCGGCAATATATATTTCTGGAAAGAGTTTTCCGCAGGCCTGTTGGAGCGTAAAAGAGTGTTATCCAACAACGAACAAAAGCAGAGCACGTTGTTCATCGGCGTCTTCGAGGAGAGGATATTTGTTCGCAGTGCCGAAATTGCTGCTTGAGTTTTTCCTTGCGCGAGCAATGAGCGGATAATCGCGCTTTCAACTTCCATGCAAACCTTGCCACCAGACCGCACACGAATCAGGTCTGCCAGGCGTGTTAATTTCTCGCCGGAGCTCGGGCTTGAATATTCAGCTGCTGGCACACAAGCAACGGCCAGTCGTATGCACTTGTTATGCAGCTCTCCCAAAGCTGTGGTAAGTAGCAGGCGGCAACATTCGTTGAATGCAAGTTCGGTTTTTTCAGATTTGTACATTGCGCAGGCATGAATATACTTTGCTGATTGGTGGTAAGCATCGTCACTGTTCGATTTGTAGTCATTGCCAACGAATGGGGCGAAAGCCGCAAAGTCGTTCCAATGATCTGATGTGTCAGTCTGTTCGCAGATAATGGGAAAAAATCTCTGCTGATCGGCTTTCCCGAGCATGGAAATCCATGGAAATACGCGCATCATAATTGGCAGACCAGGCTTTCCTTGTGTTTGTTGGCCGGATTTTAGTTGTAGCAGAAAATCCATATACTGTTTTTTGAGCCGTTCAGGAATTCGCGCGTTGTCACGGACAATCCAAGTAATTTGTTTATCGAGAAACAAATCCATTAAATCCGCCCGTTTGATGGTTTCTAGCATGGTCGAGCTTTTCATGGCAAAGCCTGCTTCCCTGATCAGATCAAAGGCTCCTAGTCTCTGCCTCAAATTTGTCATGGAAATCCACTGGACAAAACGCGCGTTCTGCAACAAGAGCACTTCGATACGCCCTATAGCTAGCTCTAATTCCCATTTTACTTTGCTGCTTCGAGAAAGATCCAGCAACGCCTCATCAGTCGTAACAGCAGAAACAAGAACGTTGCCATCTTGTTCGGAAAGCGGCAACTTAGTGGGCAAGGCGTTTAGAGCACTGATACTTTGAAGCAACACTGATTCATTTTCCTGATGCTGCGCTCCGATTCCAAGCAGTTTCGCCAGTTTGTCCAGACGGCGTATGCGACCAATGGGATCCACACTATTAGTTGCCGCCGCCGAATACACTAGCTTAGCTGATTCTCTGGCATTACACGACCTGAGCCAATCTCCGCTTTGCTCCAGATATGGGGCGCGCTGAGATGGTCTGTCAAAGGTTGCTGTGAAGATGATCAGCTTTGGCAGGTTATCCCCTGATAACAACGCTCCAATCACTCCAATGAGGACAAGCAGAATCGTCGCAGCCGCGGTAATTGTAATTCCAGTAAGGCCAACAATTCGCAAGGTAGGTGGACGCTTCCTGCTAGGGACAAAAGAGAAAGGATTGCCAGCAGAAGATCCTCCATCCAGCGCTTTTTTCAACTCATGGGCAAATGTGGCCGCATCAGGATATCTGTCCGCAGAATCTTTTGTCATGGCGCCGGAAAGGACATTCTCAACGCAATCTGGTATATCCTTCACGGTATTAGATAACGGCTGCGGGTGCTCCGTCCGGTGTTTATGCAAAAGGCCCATCGGGTTGTCGGACAATAGCGGCGGTTGACCACAGATGGCTTCATAGATTACGCATGCAAGCGAATAAATATCGGACTCTGGAATGGCAATCTTGCCGGCAGCTTGTTCCGGGCTCATATACATTAGACTGCCCACTAACGCTCCGGTCTGAGTCAATTGCTGTCCGTCGATGTGCACAAGTCCGAAATCCAACACTTTGACCGTGCCGTCACTCGCCACCATGATATTTTCTGGCTTTAAGTCGCGGTGAATGATTCCTGCACCATGCGCTGCAGACAGCGCACTGCAAACGTCGATTCCAATGGAGAAAGCTTCTTGCCAGGGAATCCGATGTTCAACTGCCAGTCGCTGCTTGAGCGTCTTACCGTTGACCAGCTCAAACACGGCATAAGGCAATCGATTCAGCCAGGTACCGTACGCATAGCAAGCCACCAAGTTCTTGTGACTCAGGCTGGATAAAGCTTTGGCTTCTCGCTCAAAGCGAGCTACGGAGTCGGATTCATCGATCAGGTGGTTGTGCAGGAATTTAACAGCAACATCGCGCTCGAAACCAAGCTGTCTAGCTAAATAGATGGCACCGAAGCCGCCCTCGGCTATTGTCCCAATAATTTGGAACCGCCCGTCTATCAGTTGCCCCTCAAGGGCTATTTTAGGCGACGACATAAATTCCCATTCTCTTATATACCCCGGGAAGTTTGGCTAGGCGACGTTTTCGAACCATAGGTAGGAATTTGTGTCTTGCCCTGGACTGTTATCGTCCTGTCATTTCCGATGTCTATTGTAGTTTTCATCAACCAGGGCAGTGGGGCGGCGGAAAAATGGTTATCCGGTCGTCGACTATTCACCGATTTTGTGTCAGCAATACCTAATGGAGAAAACGAAATGGGCACCAACATTGAACAGACAAAAGACGTCCTCAACACGAACGACAGAATCGACATTGCAGCCAATGTCGGAAATTTGTCCGAACGGGAAGACTTGTCCGGACAGAACAATGAGTTCAAAAGGCTTGATTACGAGCTGAAGCATGATGATTTTAATTGTGAGCTGCCGGAAGTATTCTTGGGGGGACCGGGTCGCAGTATTGTGCAGGAATCCGCAGCGCAACAGAGTCCAGGGAAAAGTGGCCATGGCAAACGAACTGAGGGAGCGCTTTCATCGGGCTTGACGCAGCTATTTGAGACACCGCCCACTTCGGCATTGAAGCAGTTGGCAGAACTGGTCAAGAATGAAGGTGGTCATTCCGAGGGAGGGGGAGGAGCAGCCTCATCGGCGCTCAAGCAGATATCAAAGGGAGTCGAAGATAACGCCCTTCAATCGCAAAGTGTTAAAGGAGCGGCCCTCCTCGGCATTGAAGCAGCTATTAAAGCGATGGAAAAATAACCTGCACTGTGCCCTAATTCGAGTCGCCAGATCAACGAGGTAGGCCAAGAAGAAACTCAAAGGCGCTTAGTTAATGCTAAGCGCCTTTGAGTTTCTTCCATGATTTGCAGACTATTGCACGAAATTTGGCACGATGATCTGAGGATTGTGCGCGAATTCGATTGGATATTCGACAGGCTGCTCCGCAATCGTTTCTGCAAAAGCGTGCCTGTCGGCCCAACTGCCGCTTGCAACGTGCTCGATAAGCGATGCCAGGGTCAGACAATCTTTCCCAACATTCCGATCTTCGTTTGTTAGTAGACGCTTGTGCTTTTCGTTTGGACCAAACTGGGCGAATTGCAACAACAGCAAGTTTGGAAATTGCTTTGTCCACGCTTGAGTCAAGGCCCTTGCTGCACCAATCACAATCGGATTGACCATCGCCAGATCGCGCCAGTCGATACCTGCTTCTTCGACTGCTTCTTTTGAAATTCCTACTTCATAAACTTTAGGTGTTGCCTTCTGCTCGCTGTCCTTGCACAGTTCGACTCGGCAAAGGACATCGCCTGACGACTGATCGCGATAAATGCGATCAGCGATTTTCCAATATGTCCGAAAATGCGTTTTGTTGGGATGCTCCACGGTAATTTCCTCTTGCTGCATTGGTCAATCGGATAGGTTTTACCGATTCGCCTTGTGAGTGCATTGTCGAGCATCATCACAAATAATGCGACCGTTGGAGTTTGCGCTCAGTGGCTATGCAAAAGATGTATTTTCGGTCGGTAATCCGATTCGAAAATACATCTTTTGTGTTGCGCTTGAATATAGATTGGTTCGTCGTGCTGAAAAGGTTAAAAATCTTCCCGCAGCTTTTAAGCTGGTTTGGCGGTGAGTCGTTGCAGCTGCGCCTGCATGTCTTTCATCGGGGTTATGTCACCCTTCTGCGCTGCAACTGCGATTCCTTGCTGATAGGTTTCAATCGCTTTGTCGAACTGTTCCAATTTTTCAAATGCCTGCGCCAACGAAACATAAGCCACTGTGTGATTTTTTCTTGCAGCTAATGCCTTTTGTAGAAATGGAATGGCTTGGTCGTATCGCTCTAAATCCACATAAGCACTGCCCATTCCGGCATTCGCCAGGAAGTCGTCAGGGTCTATGCCGAGCACTTGCCGGAACATCTCCATTCGCTGCGCCGCTTCTTCCTTCCGCTTCTTAAGGTCTGCTTCCTGCGTCTGTTGAACAGTATAGTCTTTGGCGGCCTGCGCCATGCGGATGCTCATCGCTTGCGCTTTTTCTTCTTCCGCCGCATCCTTATCGCCTTTCTGCATGTAGAACACAGAAAGGTTCGCATGTGCCATCACTGACTCCGGCTCCAGTCGCTTGAGCTGCTTCATCAACGTAATGGCTTCATCCAATTGATCATGTCGTGAAAGGGCAACACCTAGAGCTTCATAGGCGTCGGAAAAGAGCGGATCCAGGCGCAGCACTTCGCGCAACTGATCGATAGCTTTCAATTCGCTGCCGGAAGTGAACTCGAACAGCGCTTTGTCGTAAATTGCCCGAGCTTGTGCTCGCCGATCACTGCTGGAATAAAATGGCAGGGCTACAACTGTTGCTCTATACTCCTTGTCGTCTATGTTCAGCGACAAAGTCTTATCCGGGACGCGGTACTCACGTTGAACATAAACTAGAGCAATTGTCCGCTGCAACGTTGGTGAAAAGGCGTTGCTTTTGATCGTACCGATTTCTTCGGCACCGATTTTAATCGCTGTGTTCAACGGCCAGGATAAGGATTGATTGCCATCGAAAGCCAGTCCTACTAAACCGCGTCGAGGCGCACCATAAGTGCGAATGCGAGCTAACACTTCTTGTCCCTGATAGCATCCCTTCGCGTAACTAGCAGCTACATTTTCCAGGCCTGTCTCGGGCAACAGATTTTCGCTGTCGAAGTCCACGGTCCACACTGGCAATCCTGCTTCGATACGAGCGATGTTGAGTGCTTCGTCGCCCAAGGGCACCATATCCAGTGCTCTCGACTGTTCTTCATACTTGGAGATTTCAGCGTCGGCATTCTGCAGGAACGCCAGCACATAGCCGATATCGCCGGTCAGCGAGCGGCGAATGAGTATGTCGCCTGTAGGCTCAAGCTTTTGAATCCCAAGTTCGGGTAAATTCGGCACTAATAACGGTGCTGTTCCACCTTGGACGGACCAGAGTTTGCACTCCAAGGTTGTGTAATCAACTTTTTCTTGGAAATGATATGTTTCCAGGTCCTTCAACACCGTAGCAGTTTGGCTGCTCTCAATAAGCATAAGGAATTGGTTGTCGGTCAACCTGTGCAAGCTGAAATAAGCAATGATGTGCGCTTTGCGATCAAGCAGCGCTGACATTTGACCTTGTCCTACCTGCAGGGCGAACACGTCATTACTTAATCGCGCTTGCAAGAATTTTGCAGCTTCGGCACCGCTGAGTTCGATCAGCGAATGATTACTAAGTTCGCGAAAACCGCCTCTCTGCCTGAGAGCCAGTAACTCTTGGGTCGGTGTCATAAGTGTGAACATAAGAATCGAGCGGCGCTTCCGCCGCTCGATTGAAGCTATTTATACGTTGAATGAAGAACCGCAGCCGCAAGATCCTTTTGCGTTTGGATTCTTGATTGTGAAGCCTCGTCCTTCAAGACCGCCTTCGAAATGCAGGACGGTGCCCTTGATGTAGATTGCGCTTTTGGGGTCAACCATGACTTTTACGCCTTCGGTTTCGATGACGTGATCTGTTTCGGTCGGATTATCGAAAATCATGCCATAAGACATTCCTGAGCATCCGCCGCCGCGAACTTCGACGCGAAGTCCGGACTTATCAGGCTCGTTGGCCAGTAATTTCTTTACTTCAGCTGCCGCTTCGGCTGTTACGCTCAGCACATCTGTGGCGGTAGAGGTAGCTTCTGTCATGTCAAAACCCTCAATATAGAACAGACCTTCATTTATATACTATATTATCTCAAAAATCAAAGGCTGCAAAGTGCTGCTGCACAAGGGCTTGCCCCCGAACAGCCCCACGGTGCACGCATGAGCGACGTCGCCGAATTCGGTTTAAACTGGCATTCATGATCTCACTTCGCAACATAGTCCGCAGTTATATTCTCGGAAATGAGCCCGTT
>JADYXS010000194.1 GCA_021772155.1 Candidatus Obscuribacter sp. | reverse complement strand
TCTTCGGTGCGAATTTTCGCTTCAAGTTCAATAATGTCTCTGGAGTACATAGACTTTTCCCATATCGCGCGTCTTCAGTCTGATGACCGCGATTCCAACAAATCAAAGGGAAAAATGCCAGCCAAAGGAAAAAGGCTGACAGTGTCAGCCTTCCTCGTTATTCACAGCTACTCATTGAAGGTGAGATCAGCTTACAGATTCTTCCACCCCTGGACAAACCTGTTAATTAGAAACGCAGACTGGTTGCTCTAGTAATCGGATTTTCCACCCCTGAAATTTCCGGAAGCAACCAGATTGCTTTGGTGTCTGTCTGTATACGAGAAGAAATTATTTTGGACAAACCAAAAGATAAATTCCCGGATTAAACTAGAAAGGTGGAAAATATAGAGTATTGGATGCAACAAGCGCTCGCTGAAGCGAGCAGTTGTGGGGATGATGTTCCAGTCGGGTGCGTCATTCTCAAAGACGACCAGCTGCTTGCGCGTGGTCGCAACCAGCGTGAAGCGACGGCCGACCCCTGTGGTCACGCAGAGATAGTGGCGATGCGAGCGGCCGCCAAGATTCTTGGCACCTGGCGCCTGGACGGTACGACGTTGATCTGTACCCTGGAGCCCTGCCCGATGTGCGCTGAAGCTATAATCCAATCCCGCGTCTCCCATCTCATCTACGGCGCCGCAGACCTTGTGTATGGAGCTGTCGGGTCCGCCTTTAATCTTTTTGCCAAAGGTCGAACATTTCCGCTCCCTCAGGTCATCGGCGGGGTAAAAGAAGACGAGAGCCGCCTTTTGCTTAAACAGTTTTTTCAACGACAACGCGCGCTCAAGGGGTCCAAGCTTGCGTGAAGCTGCCATGACTTTTGCCGTCCTTGTCGTTCTAACCTGCCTGCCAGCCAGTGCGCAGGGGGATGACGAACGTGTGCGGGCAGGATTTCAGAATCTTCAAAAGATGCGTCCAGACACCGCTATTCGCCATTTGACAGGACCGTTCATTGAATCAATGCGAACAAGCGATAGCCAAAGCAAAGAGCGCTCAGCACGTTACCTAATGTTGATCGGGATGGGTTTTCGCGCGGACGACAACGTTGCATCGTACCTGAACTGCGCAAGGCTGGCACTACAACTTGCGCCCGATAATCCCAATGTTATGGCATACAACCTGGAAGCACTGCTTCGTGCCTCTCGGCTAGACGAAGCAAAGCCGCTTGCTGACAGGGCTACCAAGCTAGCACAAAAGAATGCTTCATTGGCCCGTTCGATGTCCATGTATATGAGGGCAATTGGCGAACGCGCTGAAGCAGAGCAGTTCATGGACCTGTCAATGCAGCTTGATCCAAATGATCCCAGAACATGCATTCATAAGGCGCGTTTCGACCCTTCAAATGCCATCGCTGCAGAATTTTATGCACGCGCCGCGAAACTCAGTGCCGCTGAGCCTTACGCTCAAGAATTATTATTATGGCAAAGCGAAAGATCAGCAAAAGCATCAAAAGCTGACATGGCTCACCTGTTGAAGGCGAAGGCAATTCTTCCTGATGATCCATCCTGGAAATCCAGCTTATCCTTTGCACTACTGACCAAAGGGCAGCAGAAAGAGGCATTCGATTTGATGATCGAAGCAACACAAACACCGAGACTTTCCCTGAAGACGCTCAGTATCGTTTCCACATACTGTGCGTTCAACAAAAAACCAGACCTTGCTATGAAGGCTGCCAATAGAGCAATCGAGCTGGCACCAGAGCTTCCGGAAACTTTTTTCGCTAGAGGGCATGTCTACAACGCCCTAGGTGATTGGACAAATGCCGAACGGGATTTCCTGAAAGCACTGTCGCTCGCTCCGCACTATAGCGTGTGTTACCAGGCACTAAGCCTTTTGCCCCAGTATCGCAATGGTGCCAAATCCCAAGAATTGAATCAAAAATGGCTCAACAATTGCCCGACTAAAGTTGAGCCATGGCTAGTTGCCGGATATTCGGCAAGTAAACAAAAGAAGTGGCAAGAGTCATACGAGTCTTATTCCAAAGTCTGTGAACTTGCGGCCAAAGGGCGAAGTCCTAACTTACATTCCATATCCTGGTGCCGCGCCCTTGCTGGCGCAGGGACTGCACTGTACAAGATGGGAAAAACAGTGCCAGCCGGCGAGTGTGCTCGCAAGTTCAATCTGCAGAAGCCACAAGCAACAGAGGGGATTTTGAGAATTCGTCCAGGACAGGTGGAGCTGGCTAAGTTGCCGTCGTCCGGACCAAAACTTGAAAGCGCAAAACACGCCCTCTTGGCAGATATGCTCTATGAATCAAATGAGCTGGAAGACTGCATTGCTGAATATCAGCGTGCCATAGAACTTGACAATAACCCGGAGTGGCATCGCGGATTACTAAAAGCATACATTGACAAGCAGGATCTCGGCGCAGCCATGAAGGAAAACCTGGTTGTCTCAAATGACATCGTGACAAAAGACATCCCGGGGATCCTTGACACCTTACGCAAGCAGGTTCTCCACTGAATTGCGCAGCTAGCGCACGCAGGTTCTTAAAACATTGGCAGGTATCAGGGCCGGGCGATTGAACGCTGTACCCCCGGGCGGTTAGCCTGCAGCTTGATCCACCTATTCCCCTTTCTCCCTCTGGTCCTGCACGCCTGACCTGAAACACTTCCAGCGACCAAAATTTTCCCTACGTCACCTTCTTCATCGGTGAACGTATCGCACCACCTGTGGTGCCCGAAAGGCTAATTCCATGACTCTAACAATAAGTGAAGGAATTGAACTTCACGCAGACGAACTTGCCGCGTGGCTCCTTCGCGGATCCAAGCTCAAGCTCTTTATCCTGATGGGACTTCCTGCATCCGGCAAGAGCACGCTTTGTGAACGCCTCGAAAAGCTAGGCGCTGTTCGCATCAGTCGCGACTTGGTTCGCAAGCGCCTCTATGGAGACGAAGGAACCTACGGCGTCCTTGTCGACGTCAACCGCGAATACTACAAGGAACTTCGCGAGGCCTTCGCCAAAGGCATTCACGTCATTTCCGACAACGTAAACATCACGATCAATCACCGCAAAGGCTCGCTTGCTGCCGCCAGCGAATGTGGTTACAACGACATCACCATCATCTGGGTTGATGTCCCGGTCGAAGTCGCTCTTGAGCGCAATGCCAACCGCGATCGCAAGGTGCCCGAAAACGCAATTCGTGGCATGAACGCCGACTTGCAGAAGGAAGGCGGCCCTAGCGAAAGCGAAGGCAAATTCCTCAAGCTGCACAACGGCAAAGACCGAGAGCATTACCTGATCAACAAGATCCGGCCGACGCCTCAAGTGAGTCAACCCGAGACTGCACCGAATCAACCAGGGTCGACCACGCCTGAGAAGCGCCGCAAGCTTACCTTCGAGTTGCGTACGCAGGTCAATCTCCTCGATGCCTGCGTTGCTGCAAATCGCGACCAGTGGGCGGCGGAGACTCTGACGCTTGTGCGGCAGCTGGCCGACGCCGGCATCACACTCTTTTCCGTTCCGGTTATTGCGACCACCCCGCTGACGCCAACACTGCCGGCTCCGGGCACCGTTGCACCCAAGCCGACAATTCCGGCGAAGAAGCCCTGGATTCCGCCAACTGCCGCTGAGGTGACGCAGACG
>JADYXS010000193.1 GCA_021772155.1 Candidatus Obscuribacter sp. | reverse complement strand
GATACTTCAGCTCCAATGTGTACGCTTGATACTTTCAAAGAAAGTGCCATCGTCTCAAAAGGAGGTTGGCCAGGCGTCGGACCGTTCAAGGCTGACAGCGAATTCGATTACCTGGACGAGCACCACAACAAACTCCACGTGGATGTATCCGGGCAACAAATAACACGAGCCGAGATGGCCTTAAAAAACAGGCAGATATCGGGCGATGTAGACAAAGATTTGCTTGATATGCAAATGAACATCGATTTCTTCCTAGAAGCAGTCGGTATCAAACCGATTAAAATCCAAGAGTTGAACGCCGAGTTATCAAAGAGCAAAGGCTCGCTGTTACGCTCAGACGATGAGCCTTTGAACTTTCAGGCTGGACGCTGCTCTGTCAGCATCGACAAGAAACGCAGCGTCGACGGCACCAAAGTCGATTACGTAATTGCTGTGAACAGCTTGGACGCCAACAAACAGATCATTCGCCAGCATTCGGTTTCCGAAACGCGTCGAAATCCAGTTGCGACGCTTACAGCGGAAGAAACGAAACCGATCCCGCCGATACGCACCGTCGTCAAACCACCAATTGCACACACTGTTGTAACCAGCAGTGATGCTTCTTTGAAAGAGCAATTTGCAGATTTGATCAACGGTTGGCAGAAGATCAAGAAAGTCGCAGTGCGCAATAGGCTAACGGAAGAATTGTCCGTGGTGCTCGGCGGTAAAGCGCTGATTCGGCAGACAGATGCGATCAAATGGCTGCTCACTAACAAAAAGTACTACGACATGAATCCGAAAGGAGTCATCGTCGATCAATACGCAGAACTGGCTCCCGCCAAAAAGTACATGGTGTCAGCTCAGGTTCGCGAAGCGTATAAATTCATCGACGAGCCCACAGGCAAGGTCTTAAAAGACGTTGATGACGTCAACAAGGTGAATTACACAGTTGAGAAAATCGCCGGCAAATGGGTGATTACAGACTCGGCTCTGCTTGCAGCTCCGACTAAAGCGCCGTTCAAGGCAAGTACAAACAAAAGCACGCGTTAAAGTGCGTTAAATCGAAACCAACATGCGTCATGCTCGCTCTATCGTAATCACCGCAGCCCTCATTATGTTGTGCGCTCTGTTGATGACGACACCATCCCTTGCAATTGCAGGACACGAGATGATCGCCTGCTCTCTGTTGAACGAACGCGGTCAGCCGATTTATCCAAGCAACGTAGTCACCGCAGGCGGTGATCTTTATTTGCTCGGCAGTCAAAACCTTTGGCGCGTACCGGGGGCAGTCAATCGGTTGAATCAGGGTAAACCCTTGTTCGCGATCAACATGGGTCCGCCAACTCCAAAAGTTGGACAGATCCCACTGCAGGAGTTCTGCACCTTCGCTTACATGCCTGCGCGTCAGTCTCTGGCATTGCTGGACAAAGCAGGTGACATATTTGAGTACTCACTGCCGAAAATGACCTGGAGTGTTTTGCGCCCGAATACGCCGTTCGGTTCGCCCGATCCGGAATATCTGGACATGGCCAGTGCCGGGAAGAACATCTGCTTGCTTGATCCTGAACGGAATCAAATCTGGCGCTTTCCGGCAACTAACCAGCGCTACTTTAAAGAAGTGCTGCCCTGGCGCTTACATCCAAAAGACATCAGCGTTGCAGATGCAGTAGCTATCGCTCACGATGGCAATACGTGGGTTATCCGTCGCGGTGGCAACATCGCCAAATTTCAAGCTGCCAACGATGCCGGAATCGCACATCAGCTCCACTTCTTTTGGCAACCGCCAAAAGATATGCGCCCGACCCGCCTTTTCACGCAACCGGAAATGCCACTATATGCGGTGGAGCGGCAAAATAACCGTGTAATCGCTGTCAATAAACAAAATGGCTCATACCAGCAGTTTCTATTTGAGAAGGGCTCCGATTTACGTGGAGTTGTGCCGGGAAAAGACGGCTTCTGGATTATCGATCGCGCCACCCTGGTCTACAGAGCCCTATCACACCCCAGCGTAGAAAATTCCAAAGTTACCCAACGCCGCCTGGACAAACGCCTTTCTGCACTGACCATGCCTTTGAAAAGGGCAGCCCTGCCTGCCCACCCCGGTGTATGGCCTGGCGCACGACGTCTTTATCGCCACGGCGTTCATAAGGGCACGGATTTCTTCCACGATCCGGGACGCGGCACGATGATTTCGCTCGGAACACCGGTGTTAGCAGCGGGCAGTGGAAAAATTCTCAGGGCCGACGGCGATTTTCGCGATATGGACTCAAACACTTATCACAAAGTGATATATGAATGCCACCAAACGCATCATTCTTCGGAACGCAACGAAGATCTATTACGCGGATGCCAAGTGTGGATAGATCATGGCGGTGGACTCATAACAAAATACGCCCATCTGGATAAAATTAAGCCCGGACTGAAACCAGGTATGAAAGTTTCACCAGGCGACCTTGTCGGGTTCGTTGGAGTCTCAGGAACCGGGCAAAACTTACCGGGACGAAGCAAGCATCCACACCTTCATTTTGAAGTCTGGCTCGACAACAAATATGTCGGTGAAGGACTAACGCCATCAGAGACAATTGGCGTTTACGAAGATATCTTCGGGTCCCTTGCTGGCAAAAGGTGAGTGCAAAATCAGTACCTATTTGGCAGGGAGATTCACCTCATGACCACGCGCCCAGGGCATCAACTGTTGACTGTTTTGCTAGCAACCACTATCGGGCTTACCGTTAGTGCAGAATCGGCACTCAGCAAAGGGTCAAAAGCATCCCATCGCTCAAGGCCCCATTCTCAACACAGGTCCTTAAGCAAGCAACTAATTGCAGCAAAAGACCTCGATTCAGCGCTCTCCAAGGACAGCGATGAATCCTTCACAAAGAAGAGCTTTCTTAAGAACGGCATCTCCGTCAATGCCGAACTTGAAGACGAGAAGAAGTCCGAATCAAAACGGACCGATGTCCGCAAGTCAGAGGGAAAAAAGGCTGACGTCAACGACAGCAAGATAATTTCAGTTGTTGCTGTGGAGTCGTCAAAAGCTGATCCGCCTTTCGACATTAATCCGTTTGAGTTGGATACGGCTCTGCTCAGTGTAATGCGTGACGTAAGCAAGTCACTGCGCGAGTCCGAAGACGTCACCAAATTGGAAAATCCGGCGCAACGAGCAGCAATCAAAGCAGCATTGGAAGCTGTTGAACTTTCGTTATCACGTTCGGCAGTAGCGTCGAACAGAATCGTTCCCACCGCGGCTAAAGGCAGCCTGGAGAAAAATCTGATAGCGCAATCCTGGGAATCGGGCAATATCAAGCTTCCAAACGGTTCGCAAATTTCGCTCAACGTACTTTGGGCAAAAAAAGTCAACGGACTCTTGAATGTATCCATTGCCGGAAATTGCAACTGCCGCCCGAATGCTGATGGAGATCGCACCGGCGAGTTCGTTGTAATCATCAACGGCAAGTCTGCATTGGATAGCGGATTCGATATCCAGAGCCAATCCAACGTCAATTTCTGGCTGGGCAAACTTAATAGCTTTAGCGTTGACGCCACTACATGTGGTGACACACAGGTCTCCAGCAGTAAGGAACCACCTAAACTAAAAGCGCTGCTGACGAATTCTCGGAGAATCTATCTTGAGCAGCACCCGCAGCTGATGACTCTGGACACGGCCTCGGTTTCAACCGGAGTGGCCGAACTAAAAAAGCCTTATAGCGCTGGCGATCGGCAAAGAAACGAGAGACCCAGCGCAGCACCGCAAACCGAATCGGCAGCACAACTTGTGGAAACCGGGCCAGAAAAGCAAGGCCTACAGGCTCCGCTATTGCAACTGCGACCGGAAAGCCCGGTTCCCAAATATGACCCGCAGTCTGAAGCCACGGACCTGCCTGCCGCGCAACAGAAAGCAGAAGCAGCGCCGGAGCAAAATGTTGAATCTGTCGGTCTGGCGGCACAATTGCCTCCAGCTTCAGCAGCCAGCAAGACCGTTGACGCTCAAGTGGAAGCAGCCCGCCTGCCTTCACCAACAGCCCACATACTGGCGCCAAAGCGAGCAATTGCCGGCGAATATGTGACCGTTTCGGTGCTGAACTCAACGAGCGGCAAACCTGAGTCCTTCGTAGAGCTTAATTTCAACCAGTACAAGAATTCGACTAATGTCGACGGCAAGCTCGTCTTCCAAATTCCGGAAGATACTTTGCCTGGTCCAAGCCTGGCCATATCGTTTACTTCCCGACCAGGTTTTGCACCAGCAACGATAGAGGTACTGCAGCCGCTGATGCGTCAGGCTCTAACCGCCGTGCCGAAGATAGACCACTGGCAGGTCAATCGTTCAAATGAGACGCTGACAATCGAAGGCCACAATTTTGACGGGATAGCCGATCAAAATCGGGTGCTCATCGACGGAACTCAACAAGCACGGGTGCTATTCGCCTCTCCCGTTGAATTGAAGATTCAGCTACCACGCAGTGGCCGCTCCTTGTTGGTTCAAAGAAATGGATTAAGAAGTGATCCTATCGCTTTGGATCTACCAAGAAGAGAGGCAGGGGCAATCGTTACGAGATCGCGGAAGAAATCTTAATAGCAGTTGGCGATGACGTTGACATCCTAATGGCTGATGATATGTTGGGTGGGATTTTGCGGAGACTATGCCAGTGACTGAAACAGCAGTGCGCCCTACCGAAGCACCAGCTCCCGGTCAGAAGACTAAAGTCGAAAAGGCTCAGAACTATCTCGGCGTTGTCTCTACCAGCATCGGCGTGGTCGGTGCCCTCGGTACAGCATTTGTCTGGCTCGCCACGACCTACTTTACCGGCGAGCTGGCAATCAGCCCCGACAAACCTGTGGAAGAGATGATGGTCAAAGTCATCGACAGCAGAGGGCATCAACAAATCTATTACACGCGCTATGTCAGTCTCATGCCTGGTGACTACCACATCGAGTATGGCGTGGCCGACAAGAAACCGACCGTGCATGCCGACGCCCACGTTAATGTCTGGCAGCGGACGATAATACCGTATGTAGTACCAGAAGAATTAGCCAAAAAAGAAGAAGCGCCAACGAATAAAAAGTGGTGGCAGTTCTGGCGAAAAGGCAACGGTCCTGAAGCTGGAGCAAAATGACCAGAGTGGAACCAAAGGCAGGCAGGAAACTGATCAGGTCAGCGCAGCTGTCTCAAGAAATAGCGCAATTGATCCCAGGCGGCGTCGATAGCCCATTTCGCTCTTTCAGCGAAGTAGGCGGTCACACGGTGTTTTTCGAGACTGCGCGCGGCGCCCACCTGTTCGACGTCGACGGCAATAAATACATAGACTATCTCGGCGCCTGGGGACCAGCTATTCTCGGTCACTGCATTTTGTCTGTTGTCGCCGCGGCCCAAACTCAAGTGGCGAACGGCGCTGTGTTTGGGGCTCCACACCGATTGGAAATTGAGCTTGCCCGATCTCTTTCCAAATTAATTCCCAGCATAGAAAAAGTTCGCTTCGTCAGCTCTGGTACAGAAGCGGTGATGAGCGCAATTCGTTTGGCTCGTGGTGTAAAGCGCCGCGATTTGATCGTCATGTTCGAGGGCTGCTACCACGGACATTCAGACAGCGTTCTGGCCTCGCAATCGCACTCGGCCAGTGCTGGGGTTCCAGCATCGACTGCGCGCAATACTCTGTTGGTGCCCTTCAACGACTCAGAAGCATTGGCTCGAACGGTGCGCCAGCACAAGAATGATATCGCTGCTGTAATCATCGAACCGGTTGCCGGCTCGATGGGCGTCATAGCTCCAGAGCCTGGCTACTTGGAATCGGTGCGAAAGACCTGTAACGAACACGATGTTCTGCTTATTTTTGATGAAGTTCTGACCGGGCTGAGAGTGGCTCGTGGCGGGGCTCAGATGCTCTACGGCGTGACGCCCGACCTCACATGCTTTGGCAAGGCGCTCGGTGGCGGTATGCCAATTGGAGCTTATGGCGGTAGTGCAGATCATGGACCGTCTGATGCCTTTAGGCGACGTGTATCAAGCGGGCACATTCTCCGGCAATCCGGCAACAATGGCAGCTGCAGTTGAAACACTGCGTTTGCTCGATAGCCCCTCAATTTACGAAACGCTGGAATCGCGATCGGCACAATTATTCTACGGAATTGGCGCGGCAGCAAAGAAACATGGTGTCGAGCTGCAGCTCCAGCGCGTTGGCTCCATGTTCGGCATATTGTTTGCACCAGAACCGGTGCGTGATTTCAAATCCTCTCAGAAGATTGACGCTCGTAAGTTCGCTCGCTTCTTTCACTTCTTGCTCGACAACGGCATTTACTTGCCACCTTCCGCCGTTGATGCGGCCTGCCTTTCTGCAAGCCATAGCGAAGAAGACATCGAAGAGACGATCTCAATTTGCTCACAGGCGCTGGCCTATGTTGCAAGCTAGGCTCTTTGCCCCGAAGGCCGGAGCGCTTGACAAGACCGGGGCTTGGTGGAGCGCACACCGGCCCACTTCGCGGCAGGCGCCTACCGCGAGATGACGGCCTATCTACCACCACAACGCAAATGATTCAGCAGGCGACTGCGATGGAATTCTGATCGCCGCCAGAGTGCGGGCGTCCCGGGATATCTTCATGCCACCACATGCAAAAAGTTGACGCACAGTGTAGGCACCGTGCGTCAAAAGAATCGTGAGTTAGGGGGCCCGGTCTAGCGAATGCGCTTAGCCATACCGATAAGGTCGCCGAAGGTCTCTGTGATCACTGAGAATTTTCCGCCACTTGCACCTTCCGACAAACGCGGCAGATGTTCGATCGGCAACTCAACTACACTGAAGCCGGCCTTGTGTGTGCGGATGCAGAGTTCCGCATCAACAAAGGGAGTTTGAGATTCAAGCGGGAAGTAGTTGAGGATTTCCCGGCGGAATAGTTTGATCGAGTTGACGTCCTTGAAAGTGATGCCATAGAAGATACGCAGCATCATGTTGTAGATGTGTGACTGCATCTTACGTCGTGGCGGATCGTTGCGGTTAACACGATGACCAATAACGAAGTCGTGATCTTTCAAACCATGAGCCATCGCCAAAAGTTCTTTAGGTGCAAACTGATAGTCACCCGGAAGTGAAAACACTAGATCTTTGGTACCACACAGGTAAAGCTCGCGGATGGTGCGGCCATAGCCCTGATTAACGGGGTGATCGATGACGCGCATGTTGCGGATTTGCTTCTCTTTCTCTTGCAGAACAGCAAGCGTGTTGTCTTTACTGCCATCGTTTATACAAACGATTTCGTAATCTGTGCAAAGCTCTTGCAACAAGCAATCGACGTCGGCAACCAACCTTCCGATTGTTGTCTCATCATTGTAGGCGGGGATCACTACAGAAATTGAAGTGATGGACATGCCAGATTTCGGTCTGGTGCTGGAATGACTTGCTTGGACTCTATTCATCGTTTATCTCAATTTGACTGGGCTGACGGATGAAGTAACGGTCTTGGCGGCAGCAAAATCTGCTTGCGAAGCTTTAGCTGCCGGATTTACTTGTACATACTGTTTGATCTGATCGATTACGTAATCAACTTGTTCGTCGCTCAGCTGCGGGAACATCGGTAAGCTCAAAATGCGCTTGGTAGCGTATTCCGTGACAGGTAAATCACCTTCGTTAACATCACGATAGCGATAAGCCTTTTGAAGATGTGCAGGCACCGGATAATGGATCAATGTGCCAACGCCCTTCTCAGAAAGGTACTGTTGCATTCCATCGCGATCACCGGATTGGATTACGTATAGGTGAAATACGTGGTCATTGTGTTCAACCGGTGTAAAGACGACATCACGCAATCCCTGCGTGTAGCGGGCAGCGATAGCTTTACGTCGTGCGTTCCATTCAGTTAAGTGTGGAAGTTGAGCACCCAAAATCGCCGATTGAATCTCGTCCAGCCGACTGTTGATACCAATTTCGTCGTGATAGTAGCGCTTCGATTGACCATAGTTACGCAAGCGGAGCAGTCTTTCATATCCTTCTGTGGAGTTGGTGCACACCGCACCACCATCACCAAATGCGCCCAAATTCTTGCTCGGGTAGAAACTGAATGCTCCAAAAGCACCAGTTGTTCCAGCTTGAGCCTTCTTATAGACCGCACCGGTGGCCTGCGCGACATCTTCGATAATTGGAATACCTTTGTCAGCACCGAGCTTCATAAGTGGCTCAAGATCCACCATCTGCCCGTAAAGGTGAACTGGAACGATGGCTTTCGTGCGTGCCGTGATTTTGCTTTCGACTTTAGTTACATCCATCACATAAGTGTCAGGATGGATATCGACGAACACAGGTTGAGCGCCGGTCATGGAAATTGCGCTGATAGTTGGCACTGCCGTATGTGCAACTACGATGACTTCGTCGTCCTGGCCAACACCGGCAGCAACCAGGGCCAGATATATCGCCTCGGTTCCAGACGCGCATCCGACAACATAATTGGCGCCCAGGTATTGAGCGAAGTTTTCTTCGAAAGTCTTGAGCTCTGGTCCGAGAATGTAATACCCGCTTTCCAGAACTCGCTTTACGGCTGTATCTACTTCTTGTTTTACCGAATGGTAGTGAACTTTCAAATCACCGAACGGCACGTTCAAAACAAACACCTCACGCAGGTCGTCAATAAGTCGCTGATGGCAGAGCACGGAGCAAGTCAGCGGATTCCAATAGAACCGAGGCAATAGTAGGGTAAAACGGTTCCGCCTTGAATTAAGACAACTAAATGTAGATTTGTGGTCTTTCCGCGAGTTAAAGGTGCTGGCCGGGGCTTTCCGCTGTGCCTAGAGCCGACTTAACCTGTAATTCATATCCAAACGTTGGTCGAAGTCGGCAAACGAAGCGGGTCTTCAGAAGTGTGATAAATGTCCTTATGCTAAAATCTCAGACTCACGGGCTAACGTGTAGGTTAAGCAAGTTTAGGCAACGGAGCAAACAGCGTGGTTAGTCTCACCGCAAAAACTTTTGCAGGAAAGCAAGTTCTAATCACCGGGGGAATGGGCTTCATCGGCTCAAACTTGGCGATTCAGCTGGCTGAGTTGGGCGCGCGCGTAACGGTTATCGACGCAATGATTCCTGATTACGGCGGCAACGAATTCAACGTGTCCCCAGTTCGCGAAGGCATTCGCGTCAACTATTGCGACATCCGCGATGAACTGGCGATGAACTATTTAGTACGTGGACAAGACTACGTCTTCCATCTTGCTGGACAAGTTTGCCATGTGATGAGTCTTTCGAATCCATTTCCAGATATCGAAATCAACATCACCGGCACAGCAGTTTTGATGGAAGCGCTGCGTAAGTACAACAAAGAGGCCATTGTCGTTTACACAGGCACCCGTGGTCAGTACGGTCCGTCCGTGTCCTTGCCTGTAAATGAAGAAGCGGCAACGAATCCAAAAGGAATCTATGAGATCTCCAATCTCACCGCAGAAAAGATCATTAAGGTATACAACGACGTCCATGGCGTGCGTTCAGTATTGCTTCGCTTGAGCAACATATACGGACCGCGTTCGCAAATGAAGCACTCTCGCTTCGGGGTTTGCAACTGGTTTATCCGCCTGTGCATCGACAATCAGAAGATCCAGGTCTTTGGCGATGGCAGCATCCTGCGCGACTTCTGTTATGTCGATGACTGTGTCGAAGCAATTCTTCGGACGGCAATCACTCCGGAAGCATACGGTGAAGTCTTCAACGTCGGTTCCGATATTCCGGTTAGCTTTCTGGAACTTGTGCAATCAATCGTGAAAGCAGGCGGACAGGGCGGTTGGGAATTTGCAGAATTCACCGCTGAACGAAAGGCCCAAGAACCCGGCGATTTCTATTCCGACATCACTAAGATCGAACGGATCACAGGTTGGAGACCGGAGACATCGCTGGAGCAAGGTTTAGCCAAGACTTTCGACTTCTATAGAAATCATCGAGACGAGTACTGGACTGTCAATTGCCCGGTTCCTGCGGCGGCTAAGTAATGACCTCAGACGCAGCCGATTCTGCGCTAACATCTGATCCAACGACAGGGCATTTCAAACGCGCTCTCGGGCTAGTTGATGCAACTGCCATAGTCGTTGGCTCGATGATCGGCTCAGGTATCTTCATTGTTTCGGCCGAAACAGCCCGTCACGTTGGCTCTCCGGGACTCTTGCTCCTGTGCTGGGCGCTTGCGGGCGCACTGACGATCATGGGTGCACTCTGTTACGCCGAGCTGGCAGCAATGCATCCTAAGGCTGGCGGGCAGTATGTTTTCCTGCGGGAAGCGTTCGGACCTATGGCTGGTTTTCTCTACGGCTGGACCCTCTTTGCAGTCATTCAATCCGGAACGATAGCAGCTGTAGGTGTGGCATTTGCTAAGTTTCTTGGGGTCTTCATGCCATGGGTATCCAATTCCAACATATTGATTCAGCTGGGAAGCTGGAAACTAACAGTCTTGCAAGTGATATCAGTGATTCTGATCGCTGTGCTCACCTGGATAAACTGTCGGGGCATTGAGACTGCCAAAAACATCCAAACCAGTTTCACTCTAACTAAAGTGTTGGCCCTTGGTGCACTGATAGTGCTTGGGCTCCTTTCCTTTGACAAGTTCAACGGCGCCAGTGTAAATTTCGGGGCCGGCTTCTGGCAATCCAATATTGCTCACGGCGACTTCATCAATATCTTTCTGGTAGTGGCACTGGCGATGGTCGGCCCACTGTTTTCTTGCGATGCCTGGAACAACATCACTTTTGCCGGTGAAGAGGTCAAGGATGCCGAAAGGGTTTTGCCCAAGAGCCTCGCTTTAGGCACCCTTATTGTCGTTTCAATTTATCTATTGGCCAATCTCGTCTACCTATTGCTGCTTCCTATGAACGGTGCCGCCGATGGTGTCACAGTCGTGGCACGCGGTATATCGCATGCTGCCGAGGACCGGGTGGGAACTGCCGCTGCAGAAATCATCTTCGGCTCTGTTGGAAAGTCCCTCATGGCTGGCGCAATCATGATTTCCACCTTCGGCTGCTTGAACGGACTGATTCTTGCTGGAGCCCGCGTTTACTACGCCATGGCCAAGGACGGGTTGTTCTTCAAGAAAGCCGGCGTTTTGAACCCAACGACCAACGTGCCTGTTTTCGGTCTGATAATTCAAGGCGTCTGGTCCGCATTTCTTGCCACATCGGGCACCTACAGCGATCTATTGGAATACGT
>JADYXS010000192.1 GCA_021772155.1 Candidatus Obscuribacter sp. | reverse complement strand
GCTGAGGGCAATGCGTCCGATGAATCGGCTGAGGGCATTGCGTCCGATGAATCGGCTGAGGGCATTGCGTCCGATGAATCGGCTGAGGGCATTGCGTCCGATGAATCGGCTGAGCCTGCTAAATCTGCTGATGCAGAAGCAACCGGTGAGGGGCAATTGTTGGTTCGGACGACAGATGGCGGATTGATCATAACTCGTTTTCGTTCTCACGAATTTTCTGATCCGCGAGTCGTCTTTCAAAACTTCGCCAAAGGTCGCACTATATGTGGTGCCGCTGTAATAGAAAACAATAAATTGAAAAACGTTTTCGGTCGGGTAACTACACCGAAGCCAGGCGAATCGCAATTACAAGCGGTGCTGCGAGACTCAAATGATGCCGTCTCTAAGCCAGCCAGGGAATTCGTTGCAGGTAACGCCATCCTTTCCGCTGTTCAGCAATTAGCTACCGGCGATTTTTCGGCGAAAGATTCTCAAGTCATATTGTTCGTCGAAACTAAAGGTGTTCTTACCGCGTTGCAAGTCGCATTCAACTTGCGTGACTTCCAGACAAGTAGAAGTTTGCACGAACGACTGAGAAGCCAAAGCGAAATAGTTGGTGCTTCAGTTATTGGTGATTTTAAAGTTGTTGAACGCGCGGTTGTATCTTCTAAGGATGGAGCTACCAGACGTCCTGCATCATCGGCTCCGTCCGCTCCAAGACTCGTTGTGCTAGAGGCGTTCGGACGCACACCCTTCAAAAAGCAAATGCTCGCAACACCAGAACTTCTCGGTCGTCACGGAATTCAGCTTCCGGAAAGAGAAAGACCGCGAGAACGGGAGAATTTCCGCGGTGCCCATGATTCGCGCAGAGATAGACGCGATCGATAGCGCGGAACAGTCGGGCAGGAGAGCTCGGCAACAGATTGTGAACGAATTAGTGAGGCGGCCAATAGCTCAGCCAGCTGGCTGTTCATCGCAGCGGCACTTGGAATGCTGCCAGTGCTGCAAATTGACTTCTGGTTGACATCCTCAACGGGTCAAAGCGCCAGTAGGTAAGCCCTATGAGGCCGCACCCGTAAAATATTTACGAAGATCTTTTAGTCCAACCCCTGCCAAGGCTATAATTGGACCTTACGCCGACGTAGCTCAGCTGGTAGAGCAACGGTTTCGTAAACCGTAGGTCGAGGGTTCGAATCCCCTCGTCGGCTCCATTTTTACAGCGACAGCCATTCATCCCCAGCAGGTGTGGCGTTTCGCGAACGAGCAACGAATAGCTTGGCAGGGTGTGTACCTTTTTGAGTACCTTTTGCACCCGGGCAAACTATTCCAAAACTGAAAAGCGCGTGTCTCGACGAACACGCGCCCTGTCTCAGAAGCTGTTTTAAGCCTTCATCCTATTGAATGGACGCCAGAACGCTTGATTTCGTGAAGACTCCTTGCATTATTTTCTCGTTCTGCTTTTCAGCGTCATTGATGAATCGAGCGTAATGGCGGTAGGTAGTCTGCAAAGTGGAATGACCCAAGACTTTGGCGACCCAGCCTGGCGACACCCCTTTGGTTAGGCAAATCGAGGCGAAAGTATGCCGAAGTTGATAAGCGGGACGATGCCTCAGTTGAGCCTTCTTCAATGCCGTAGCCCAGATGTGGTCTAATCCGCGATTCAAGGGTTGTCCGTTCTTTCCAGTGAACACATAGCCATCCATGTTCTTTACTGGCTCCTGAGACTGCAGAGAGAGTGCCTCTACTACCGGAGGCAGCATCGGTATAGTGCGTTCACTTGATGAAGTCTTGGTAAGTCCTTCGCTATTCTTGACCCGAGCTTTATTTATGCGGATCTCGTTTCTGTTGAAGTCTATGTCATTCCAGCGAAGGGCTTTCAGCTCGCAGGGACGCGCGCCGGTCCACGCTAAGCAAGTAAAAATGACCTGGTAACGTTTCGCGATAAAACCCAGTACTTTACGGAGATCTTCTTCGGTAAGCGGATCCACTGAAGCCCTTGGCTCCTGTAGTCTAACCACGCCATCTGAAGGGTTCTCCTCTATTAGCTTGCGACGGACACAGACGCGCAGTACTGAGCGCAGCAGATTCACTGTGCTGTTCGCGCGGCGCGGCGACAGCCGTTGAGACAGTAAGGCTTGGAATCGAGCGACATGCGCCTCAGTTATGGCGTGGATCTGCATCTCGCCGAATTGAGGCAACAGATAGTTCTTGAGGTGTTCGCTGTAGGTCCGAATTGTACTTTCCTTCAGTGCGACGCGTTCCGCCATGTAGTCTGCGGCAGCTTCAGCAAACGTCTTCTGGGATTTCGGCGCCAGTAATGCCTCTAGCCCGCTCCAGTCATCAGATACCTTGGCCCGTCCGCGTTCGCGCTTAACTTCTGCTAGCGCTAACAGAGCTGCGGTTTTGTCCGCACCAAAGGATTTCCGGATATTCCGACCATTCACTTTTACGCAGATGTACCAGCTGTTTCCTCGGCGGAGGAGCCCGTTCTTAACTGTTTGCTGCGCCTGTTCCTTTCTCATGGTCTTGCCTCTGGTATCAACGTCTATCGCTGCGTGTTATTCTGTAGTATACCGTAGCGGTATAGTGGACGATAATCGACATGGCTAAGACGTGGTTCACGATCAAGGAATTTGCCCACAAAAGCGGCTTGAATGCAAAATACGTCCAGCAGTGTTGTATCGGTTGGCAGAATCCTAAAACGGGCTGGCGCTGTCGATTGCCGTCTGGCTGGGTTGCTCGCAAGCTCGAATCAGGTCCCAGCAACCGCGGCATGTGGGTGGTGTGCGAAGCAGGTAGAGAGCAGGACGCCGATGAAGCGGCAACCGCTCCGGAGATGCTCCAGCTGCTCGACCTGAACTTCGATGTCCGACGTATGGGCCGCCTCTTGTCGTTTCTTCGGAAGTGCTATACCGCAGCCATTAAGAATGCCAGTCCAGTGACTATCGAACTGCGATTCGCCGCTGATGGAAGTTGGACATCTACTAATGATCTCTTCGGTTCTGCGACCTTGAGCACCGATGAGAATGACTCGATGAAACAGTTATTTCTAGCGACATGGACCGCAGCGATCGCGAACAAGAAAACTGCCAGCGTTGAGAATGCCGGTGATCAGTACATTAACAACGTCTGGATGCGTTCGCCTTTCATGCAGTCACATCCACGACGGTTGGAGTGGGAGCGACGTTGCATCTGTTGCGGTCGAGTCAAGAATACGAAGCGAAAGCAAGCGCGCTTTTGTCAGCCGCCGCAAGGTAATTGTCGTGTGGACTTTTCCAAATGGCTGACTCGCATGGTGCAATTGGACGAAGGGCCATTGCAATTGGAGTTGAATTCTCGAATTGAACGTCTTGTCGATTCAGTCGATCCTTCTGTCTTCGAAAAATGAGTGTACCAACCGACCCAACCGACCCATTCTAAGCGTGGTGACGTTTTCGGGGTCTAAGAAGTGGACCAATTAGCTGGACCGGAGAAATCGACCGTACCACTGCGTATATGTCGAATTAGCGATACTCGGATTATCTCGTCAGGTGGTGCCTTTCGGCGTCGGCTCAGTTATATACGGGAAAACATAGCGCGTAATCGTCGAACACGTTCTCCTGACGCTGTGGGCTTTTGCGCCAGTTATTAGACAAAGCTAGGCTGCCAGCTAAACTATCTCAGAAGTTTTATTTATGCGGAAAAACCACATTCGGCGCGCTGCATAATAAGTTCGTGAAATGTATCGCCGCGGCGTGGAATGAATCGCTAGGCATCGGAGAACTCATCAATGGACAACAATACGCAATTCGGTGCTAGCTCGCATCTTCGTGATGCTCGTAACCAGCAAGACCCACCGCCGTCAGGGAGGCTGTATACCGTGCCCGAGCTCGCGATCGCGGCTAAGGCTGGGAGAACCACAATCTGGGGGTGGATTCGGCGGCGTGAGATCGGGTGTTATCGCGTAGGTCGAAAGGTGCTCATCTCGCAAGACCAGTTAGACGCAAAACTGCGAACGCATGAGGTGCAGCCGTTTGATGCGCGTCGGAAGGCTCGCGAAATTCTACGTCCGGAATCGGTTTCCACTCTCTAAAAAGGCTGAATCGCCCACCACTTTGACAGGAGAGTAGGCGATTCAAATTATCAACTATGACAATTATAACTTCAAATTCTTACTCGCACAACGAGCGCACCTCGCTACAAGAAATCGCCCTGAAGTTGGGCGCAAAGTATACAGGTGGTGGCAAGTGTGTGGCGCGGTGTCCGGCACACGCAGACAAGACGCCCAGCCTTTCTATAACTGAAGTGAATGGCAAGCTGCTTTGGTGCTGTCATGCCGGCTGCACGCAAGAAGCGGTCATGCAGGCGCTCGATCTTCGGCAGAACGCCCTTGTACCGCGAGCATCGGCATTGGCTCCGTTTGCCGCCAAGGCATTGCAGAATAGAGTCGCGCGCAGCGAACAACAGAAGGCAGAGCGAATCGAATGTACTTGGTCATCTTCTGTGCCCATAGCCGAAGATGATCCTGTGCACCGTTACTTGAAGCAACGGAATGTGCTCCCAGAGCCTATTCCGTCCAGCTTGCGATACCATCCTTCGTTAGCATACTGGGACGGGGGCACAGAGGCTTCGTACCCTGCAATGGTTGCGCAGGTGGAATCGGTTGATGGCAGGCTTGTCACGCTGCATAGAACATATCTAACTAAGGATGGACAGAAGGCACCGGTCGGCAAAGGTCAGGAACGACGACTGATGCCACCAGCCGTTGCCGGGACCACGAGTGGTGCCTCTATTCACCTGGGTCCGTTGAATTCAATTCTTGGTATTGCGGAGGGGATTGAAACCGCTTTGGCTTGCCACCGGCTCACGGAGCTATCGGTTTGGGCTGCCGTCTCAGCAGGCGGGCTTGAGAAATGCGACATACCAGACTCGGTCGATGAGCTAATCATCTTTGCCGACAATGATGAGTCGGGACGCGGCGAGCAAGCAGCACGGACTCTGGCTAAACGGATGATTGCCGCCGGCAAGCGAGTGAAGATAATAACTCCTTCGACGCCAGGTACGGATTGGGCGGATGAGAGTGCTGAAATCATGCAGGTGGAACGCTAATGGCAAAGTTAAGCAAACAGGTAGTTGCAATGGCAGATTGCCAGACCGCAGCGACGGTGAATGTCGCGGATGTTGAAGGGTGGCGTGGTATCAAGGTGCCCTTCCCCTATTACGTGTCCGTTCATGGGCTGTTCAAACAAACGAACTCTGATGACTCCGGCGGGATACAAATCGCCGGACCAATCGTTAAATCGTTGATCACGCGCGCACCTAAGGGCGATGACAATTACGGATTTTTAGTTGAATTCATCAATTGTGATAAGAAGCTGCTTCAATTGACCTTCTCCGCAGCTCAATTGAGCGAGCCTAAAAATATTGTACGAGCGCTCAGGGAGAGAGGACTTACAATCTCCCCCAAGCAAGAGGGCGAACTTCTGCAGTACTTATCTGTATGCAATCCAGTTGGTCGTGGTTATAGTTCTGACCGCACAGGCTGGGTTGACGGATATCCAGGAGATCAGCTTGTCTATGTAACCCAAACTGAGGTCTTCCCCGCTGCCCTAGAGCCGAGAGTACTCTATCAACCAGATGCAAACAATCCTGGTCTTCGAGGTGCTGGGAGTCAGGGAACACTCGCTGATTACACTGATCGAGTAGTCCGTCGGTGCAGTAAATACGTCCTAGCCAAGTTTGCACTGTGTTTGTCCTTGTCGGCAACAATAATGCATCACTCACGCACTGAAACTGGAGGCGTGCACTGGTATGGAGATTCCAGCAAAGGCAAGACCACGATCCTTCAAATCGCGGCGTCAGCCTTTGGCAAAGGGTCTGACCCTTCTCGCGATAGTGACTCGTCCATATCTTCGTGGAATGCGACTACCAATGGGCTCGAGGGGCAGTGCGCGGCGCGAAACCATAGCCCGCATGTGCTGGACGATCTTGGTGCATGCTCTGTGAGAGATTTCTCGCCGGTTGTTTACAACATGACTCAGGGCAGTGGCAAGACCGCGATGAACGCTGATCGATCGCTGAAAAAAACGAGAGCCTTTAACAACCTTATACTGTCCTCTGGGGAATTTCCAATAAAGCAAAAGATCGAAGAGGGCGGCGGAACTGCTAAAGCCGGTCAGATGGTGCGGTTCATTGATATGCCGACCGACGAGGGAATTTTTCCCGGTGCCGCGAAGGAAGACATAGATGCCCTGAAAGAAGCCTGTGGAAGTTTCTATGGGACGCTTGGGCGTGCGTTCATTTCGGCGTTGATCGACGAGTACAAAACCCATTTAAAGCTAACAGAAGTGGTCCGAGAATTGCTTGAGCAGTCCTTGTCACGGCTAATTGAGCCTTCGATGACAGCTGTACAGGCACGCGCGCTTAAGCGTTTTGCACTGGCAGAAGTGGCTGGGATATTGGCAGTCAGGTTAGGCGTGTTGGCTCTAGGGGAAGAGGCTGTCGTAGAGGCCGTATCTGCAGTCGTGGCGATGTGGCTTCCACAATCTTCTGATCTAACTGACGCCGCCCGCGGTGTTCTGTCTGTAAGGGACTTCCTGTTGAAGAATCGTGATTCACGGCTTCAGCGCCTACCCGTCGGCAAGGAGGGAATGCGTGATGTTGCCGGGTACTGGGACGAAAAGAACGACAGATTCTACCTGACGCCGGGTGGATTCAAGGAAGCCTGCGGTGGCAACGATCTTCGGGCGGTGGCGTCCGAGATGAGAGACAAGGGACTGTTGCACGTAGATCGCGACGGACGGCTGACTTCACGGGTCACTGTCGGCACCGCCAGACCGAGTGTGTACGCGGTAAGTGCAGCTATCTTGGACTATGCCTCGGTCGGGGAGTCTGCGCAAATGAGCATGGGATCAGTGTGTCAGCCTGCGTCAGTATTTTGAAGTTTCCTTTTGCGTGGAGCTACTATGGCAGATAAGAGAATCGAGGCAATGAGCTCAAGGGTATTGGAGGAGAAATGAGAAAGGCAACCAGCAATACGCACAACAGACTGGTGGCGCAATGGGGCGCATTTTTCCCCTTCGTCGACTGGCATGCACATTACAAGCCGTTCGACATACCCGGTTGGGTAGACTTCGGCATTTACGGACATATGCCTCTTTTGGCGGTGGTTGATCCCTTCTGCACGCAGGAGCAGATGGAAGCCTATTCTAAGTCCGCACTTCAGGTCGGATTGACCTACGACATCCTGGTCCTTGGAGCAGGCATTACTGCGGACGAGAGCGACCCCAAATTTTCTCGGATCGGTTGGCTTGGTGAGTACTCCGATTATGATGAAGCGGCGCCCCCATGTCACGTGTTTGCGCCGGCCGTAATTGGCGAATGGCTCCCGGACAAGCTTGGCGTCTGCCATGAAATGAATAGCTGGCGTGATCGAATCAGCGGCGAGTATACCGGCTGGATTCCAGAAACACCTTGCTGGGCGAACTACTGCTGGGCGCGCGCTGGCGAGTTGGCTGTCGGTCTAATCGCATAAACGTCACTTCACCGCTTACCGCCCCGCGATCCCTGGCGCTCGCTCCACTCAGTTGTGTGCTATTTTGCGCCTGCCTGAGGGACACACAGACCCAGATCACAATCGAATTCACCGCTTTGAATTTTTTTGTACGTACTAGAGCTGCGTCCCCAACTCGGATGCTTCGGGTTGCGCGGGAGCGCTGGGCATGAGCGTCTGGCGTGTTAGTGATACCCAGATCTTGTCGTCTGGTCTACCTTCAGGAGATCCGGACAATACAATTTCTCCGGGGCTTTTTTCTGTGCCTTTAAGGCTCAAATCCAGAGTGTCGACATCACCAAATACTGATACAGCGTCCTTCTGAAGTCTCTGAATTCGCATCGTCGCGACCAGGGAGCCATCATCTGCATACTTATAGTGCCCATCATATTGGAAGCCGTAGTCGACACCCTTCAATGTTCCGTCTGGGAACAATGCGACCATGGCCGTTCCGACTTCATCGTCGCGTGATTTGGTTTCCGCTGCTGAATATTCTGCAGCATAGATTCCGGGCAATCCAACAGACAAAAATGCTGGAATCCGTTTTACAGCTAACTCCTCGAATTCAGTGTTTTGGGTCTTGCCCAGCAACCGGAATTCATAAAAACCCGGCGTGTGCAGCCAGATTTGTCCCGACAAATCTGTTATGGCTCGACCGACTGCCGGCGCATTTGGGCTAATCGTGAACTGCCACAGGTCGAACTCTTTCCCCTCGGGCGTGATTAGCACGAGCTTGTGTGTCAATTCCGCCTGCCCGTACTCTTCCGTTGAGATCGTCTCGTTGCGAGAAAACTGAGCGATGATGCCCAATCGATGAATCTGCAGGGGAAAGGCGAATACAACTATCTGGTCTAAGACTCGGATAATAGACGCGGAGTTATCCTGTCCGACTATGACTTCATTACAGAGCACTAGATACTCTGTACGACAGTAATGACTAAACGTTCGTGATGCGGCGATTCGGCTGGTTTGCTTCTTCACTGGGCCCTCAGCATGTGCATTTTGTCTCGCGAAACAGGCTGCATACCTGGCAGTCCACCACCGGATGGCATCAACATATTATTGACATGCGCATTGAATGCGGACAGCAATGAGTTTTGAATTTTAGACATCCACCCTGGATCGCTAGCACTTAGCATGCTGAGGACGGGGTTTGATTGACCGAGCGCTTTCGACTGCTCTTGCATGGCTTTCAGGATTGCTTTCCGAGTTTCGTGTTGCTCTTTTACCAATTCAGCCTGTTGTTGAGCCAACTTTGCCAGGGCTTCAACTACTTGGTCTTTCTGAAGGACCGGCACTGTTTCTTGAAGCTTCCTGTCGTGGAAGAACACGAGGAAGTCGACGGTCTCTCCTTGAGATACGTCCAACTGTTCTGAGAGCTCGGACAGTTTAGCCTTGGACGTCGGACGAACGTTTGCGTTGAATGGCACGTACCCTTTCGACGGGCGACCCTTCGAATACCCGGCGACGTTGTCCGCAACGACCTCGTCGAACATATCATCAAGAGCCTGATAGAAAGTACTGAATGCTTCATCAGTGGTATCACCGATACCAATTACAATGTTCGGAATCAGCGCGGACTCAGCAACAAACGACTCATTCTCGGCTGACCAATAACAAATCGCATTCTTCTTGATTTTCTCTTTGCTGATCATGAAGTCTCCTCTTTGGTCTCTGGCGATTTATCGATTTGTTCGCTTAGCTTCTGCTGCTCTTTGTACCAATCGGCATCGGTCCACGCACCGGTCGTTTCAGTAGTCTTTTCCACCGCAGCCTCGAGCGCGTTCTTGTCTTCGACCTGTAGCGCCTCAAGGCGTTTTAGAAAGTTTGCAACATAAGGGTGTTTGACCTCTCGCTTTCCGCCGCTACCGTGCTTCACTGCATAACCAGACACCAATTTCCCGTCTGTCTTCCGATAGACGGCATATTCGCTTCCTTTGGGCTGTCCGACGCATCCGTTATCTCGTAAGAGGCGCTGAAATTGAAGCTCTGGCATGGGAGCAGGAGGTGTCATAGAGCGCCTGTATAGCTTCTGTATATACAGTATACCAGATTTCTCTACAGAAAACCATTTTATTCTACAAGCTTCCCTGATTGCCCACACTTAACCAAGGGGAGGCTGAGCTTCACGGGCGCCACAGAAGCTTTGCGAACTCAACTAGACGACAATCCCGGTGCGTAGCGAGCGTCGTACGCGCATCGTGTGGGTCGTGCGTGCTATTCAGCTCTTCTCCTGCATTACCCGTCCAATCAGGGTTCTTCAATTCTAGGCTGATTATATTTGCCCACTTGCCCCCATACAATCCGTGCTGAGCTGTGTGAACCAGGCAACAAGCACATAGTTTCTGCTGCCTAATGCGCCGTCCACCGATCCGGTAGAAACAGCCAACGCACAGCCTCTAATCCGTCCGTATTCAGGCAAAGAAAGATGGGCAGTGGCGGCAATGGACCTTGCAAGAGTTGACAGATCGTTTCTTCATCAAACTGATCATTCGCTTCTCTTGGCGCGGTCGGAATATTGCAGTGCGCTGTCATGCGCTGGTCCTGGTGTTCGATTTCCATTTTAATAGTCATCGAGCCGCCCTCTTCGCCGCGCGCTCTACTCGTACTCTTTTGACTTCTGCCAACGCCTGAGCGGCATTCATTCCCAGCGCTTTTAGAATCTCTGGAGGCCTCATCGCCCGTGCTTTTGGTGGCGCAATCATTCCATTCATAGGCACCGGAGCAGCTCCCATGCTGCCAGGTCGCACTGGAGCACTATCGTATTTGCCAGCTTGGGCAGCCATTGGCGCGACCGGTCTTGCAACTTTCTGGTAGCCCGGATTCTTTAACTGACCTTTTGCGTTCACTGCTGTAGCCGTCTTTTCCTGCTCAGCGTCGAATTTCAGCGAGTCTTGCTCCATGTTGTGCAGAGCATCTTGACGATCAGCAAGGGCGTCAATTTCTCGATCGATCTGTCGGATTGTCTGAATATCCATCATTTGACCGGCGATCTCGCGCTGTTGCATTAAACGCTTTTCTTGCATCTTCATGCTGTCGTTGTGGAACTTTACCCAGTTCTCCATCCGCAACCGACCTTCCGCACGTACGTGCGCCTTGTCGCTTTTCTGCCACGCAAATATATCGTCCTTACGCTTACCATCAGCGTATTGCTTCTGTCTGGTCAGTTCAACTCGCTCGTCGCTTAGCTTCATACGCATGTCGCCCTGTCTGCCAAGGCGAGACTCGCGATCAAGCTGCATGTCGAGCTTTCGCTGCGCAAGGATGTTATCCATGTCTTCCGGATCAGCGCCCTTGATCACCTTCGCCAAGCCGGTCATCAACTGCATCTGAGTCCCTTGGTCGTCACGACGGGCTTGCTGACGTTTAGCCAAGTCATCCATGATCGCGCTGCTTGCGTCGATGGCATGCTTTCGATTACCCGGGATCGCGCCGCTGGCAGGAAACAATACTTGCCCTGCTAACTGATCCCAGAACTCGTGCTTGTCATCGTAGGTGCGTTGCTTCTCCGCGCGAAGCTGGGCGCTCTTCAACCCAGACAACTGGATTGCCCATGCTTCGCCAAGCGCCTGAGTGCTGGCCGGATCTTGCAAGATGCCCGGGCGCGAATTAGCGCCACCCGACAGCTGTGGTGCCGCTTGCGGATTGAGCATGCTATCGAGATCGTCATCATAGCCACCATTTAACACGCCGCTAGAGTCGGCTCCATACTGTGACTGCCCGATTATCGGCGGTGAAAATTGATTCCAATAGCTCATATGAAACTCCCGCTTATAAATTCCATAATAAGCGAACAAATGCGTCTCTGTCACGCGCACAGGTGAGAAACGAAGAATTTAGAATCGACGAGGCAGCCACTGTATATAGTGGCTGCCTCGTCGACAAGACCTAATAAATCTTTCAGTTGTCCGATCCCGGAAATGCCAACAGATTCTCTGGCACTGCTTCCAACTGCTTTCCACCATGGAGCAGCTTGCCAGCATGTTCATAGAGACTTCGGCTCATTCTCTTAGCCTCTTTGTCGTTGTTCAGCATCAGCATGCAAGCAAAGTACAACGCATCGCGCAGTTTTTGTACATCTTCCATAGGACAAATCTGGCGAGCCATTGGAATCTCCGGCGGGCAGAAAGGGAGGCTGACGATAACATTGTTGTTGCGATGAGAGGCAGTCGAGTGCCCGATACAAATCGCATCGCAAAATTATTGATACTGTCTCATGATTATTCTCCTTGTTCCAGCGCTGCCAGTCGCGGCCTGCTCACAATGCAATTTTGTATCTATAGCAGCGCCGACCGGTGTCAATTCTGCAAAGCTCAATCAGTCCGCGCTCGGTCATCTCATTTAGTATTCGAGCCATCTCTCTGGTATTCACAACGAATTGCGCTCCCAGCTTTTTGTAAAAATCCTTTCTTACTCCCGTGCCTGCTGCCTTAAGCACCTGAATGATCTTGGCTTCGATAAGGAGCTGGTCGACATGGTTGATTTGCGCGCGAGCATTTTTCGCAGGACTGGATTCGAGCAGCTCAAGTCCTATAGGTCGCGTTTGCTCCCACTGGACCGCCGCCGGTGTCGCGGGTAAAGGCAAACCAGCTAACCCAGCACGGCGCAGCATTTCATCATTGATCGCTTGCATCGGCTTTCGAAGACGCTCCACGCTGTTGCAGAAATAGCCAAAGGTTACATCGTTAGTCCGATGGTTCAAGAGGCGCTTAATAGTCGGCACAGGTATCTCGAGATCGTCGGCAACTGTGGCGAATGTCCGTCGCAAATCGTGAAAATGGAAAGCCACCCCGGAGTCCTCCGCAATGGTCAGGTATCCTCGGTAGTCTTCGGAAACCGCCTTGCCTTTCCATCTACCACGAAATACATATGTGAGGTCTGCCTTCTTGTGTGCACGCCTTCTCTCAAGTATCTGCTTGACGTAAGTGGTCATCGGTAATTGAAGCTGATCGCCATTTTTCGTTTTCTGAATCGTGATCGTATCGCTGATGAAATCAACATCAGCCCATTTGAGCTGGCTGCCTTCATTTTTGCGAAGTCCACACAACATAAGGATCAGATGCAAGTCGCGATTATTCCGGTCCTCGCAGTCCAGCACGGTTCTAAACCATGCCTGCATGTGTTGTATGCCGATGAAACGTTTTCTTCGCGGTACTTTATACCAGGACCTCATTTCCGATAGGCGCCTGACTGGATTGGTGGAAACAGCCTCATGTCGCACTGCAGCAAATGTGAAGAGCGCACGGAGGATTCGCATGCAGAGGTTGGCCGTGGCATGCGCGCTCTTGCCGATTGTCTGAAATCGGTCTTCTACCAGTGCCGCGGTGATCGTCGTGATATCGCAGTCTAACCAATCGGGGAACCAACGCTGAATACAGTTGCGATATCCCTTGACTGTGTTCGGTTTTAGATTGCGAAAACGCTGATACTCAGCCCAGACCTCTCGGAGGGTGAGAATTCGATTGACTTGTTCTTGGGTCATTGGTCTACTCGCCTTGATATTTCACACGTTTCATTTAGCGCAAAATCCCCGAGAAAGGCCGTGGCGCAGTGATACCGGCTACGGTGGTCCTGAGAACTGTACCGAAAATGCTGGAAGTGGCACGAATACAGCTTATGGATGAGTTCATTCAATCATATATTTGTCGGTTGTAAATGTCGTCCAGAGACCTTGACACATGTTCCCGTGACGGGAGAATGGTGCCTTTATTCTCTGCATACACGCATTGCCAGCCAATCTGCAAGTATTGAGCGGGAGGATGCATACTCAAATACCGAACTGTTCTTTAATGAACAACTCGGCTTCGAGATCAGAATTGCAGTCGATGGCTATCTGAGTCCGACGACAATAACGATGACCGTCATCGATACGATGAACAACTCTGTGAGTTGGTTTTGCATTTCTCTTTACCTCCATGGTTGCCGGGATTTTTGGATGAAGGCGGTTAGCTTTTGCGCCTATACCAGGATTCTATCGAAAAGTATTTTGCTCCCATTTGACGCGTCTTCATGTCGTCATTGGGGGCGATGAACTCATGCATACGGTGGCGGAAAATTGCATCACGCAGAATCATTGATTTCACGCCTTCGATGAACTCATGCATACGGTAACCGAAAAAATGCATCGGCATCTATACGATATGGGACCCGGTGTGGGGGAAAAAATAAAACCGGGGTATAGGGGGCCTACCTTTCGCACCTGACTGGTGGCTGCTATACCTTCGCGAGCCAAGGGCGTCGCCAGCCTTCGCTGACCAGAGGTCAGGCATGCGGTACTGTCGCCCTGGCTTCGAGCCACTAGCACGAACCAATGACGCTAACGAAGAAAGTGGGACCGTGAATACAACGCCGGGCAGAAGTCAGAACTAAACTTACGTAAGCTATGGGTCTAACAGTCCCAGCTCATTCGCCTTCCATAGCATGTAGTGCGAAACGCATCGTTCAACATGACTAATCGCTTCGCCGAGCGGCATTGGTTTCTTCGGAGGATCGCTGGATTCGTGACCATGCCTCGATTCGTCCCCGACTGTTTTCAATGAACCAGCCGTATGCTTCAACCTCTTGGAGTCCGCCTCGGACAGCCAGCCCATCTTGATACTAAGTCCAGAGCCGCTATTCACCGCTTCCAGCAGGTTGTACAGCGTGCCCCAACTTCTATCGTCACGAGCATACCAGCGCATGACACGAGCTGCGGTTTCGTCGGCAAGACTGACCCGGTGGTAGATGTCTACTCGATCTAAGGGCGTACTAACTCGCACCACTCCGGTTTCATCGGTAACAGCTATTTCCATCGAGTCCACAAGGGATAGATGTTCTTCAAAGCGAACTATGATACGACTGGTGCCATCAGGAAATGTTTCTGTAATCGAATCGGATACTTCGATCTCACGCCGGAAGCCTTCTGCCAGCCTATTTGCTCCCTTTAGAGCTTCGATAAGACAGCGTGCATCCTTCATCACGCTGTCCATGTCTAAAGTCGTCCATGAACTTCTAGTCAAAGAGAACGAGGCGTCCTTTTGAACAACTTGAAAGTCATGGTCGGTGAACTTGGCTGCTAACTTCCGTAAATAGTCCTGGTCGCCTGCGAGGGCAACACTCCAGCACACTCTGCTATTTTCTGGCTCCACGCAGCACCTCATCCCACCGATTGCGGTTTTATCATGGCATGAAAAATCACAGGCAGTAAAAGCGTTGCCGACGTCGAACCCATGGTTAGAGACCAAAAGTCCGTAGCAGGTGGGCGGCTATAGCTGCGCGAGCCAGCACGTCGCCAGCCTTCGATGTCTGTGATGAGTGTGCTGTCGCGGACGCCCTGGCTGGAGCAGGGGACTGCGACAGTAACAGCTCTTCCTTGCTGGGCGGAAATGGGAATCCCCCGTAGCCGTTATCGTTTAGACCGGACTGAGCCTGAACCAATGATGATAAAGACTGAGATCGTGGCTGGCGAATGCATTCGTGAACTGACAGAAGGTCCCCGGGAAGCTCGCGGAGGCAAAAGCCTGGTCCCATTGGTACACCGTGGTCCAAGCGTGGGTCGGTTTGATTCCTTCTGAAATGGCGTCAATGAGCGGGTTCGGTACGGTTGGGACGGTTGGTACACTTATAAACTTAAATAGAATATCTGGTATTCCCCTGTGTACCTTTTTGAGTACCCGCGATTCGATAATTCCTGAATCGTGATGAATTCTGCTGAAGTGACCGCAAGATGAAACATCCAGTAGTGACGCGGTTTGAAGGCAATAGCCGAGCTTTACGTTTTCGCCGTTGGGGAATCCCCTCGTCGGCTCCATTTCTAAAGATCGCCCGCGAGCATTGTCCCTATATTGGACCTTCGCGGGTGATTTTTTTGCTGTAGAAATCCGGTGAAAACTCAGACTACCCACGCACATTCCAGGTTGATAATCGATCTTTGATTAGCATTCAGCCATCGATTGAAAGAGCGTCTTCATTGATATTGTTCTTCCTATCATTGTGTCGGTTATTGATGCCGCGCTAGATTTAGACTTGCACCAAATGCAGTACCGCCAGTACAAGAAAACGTCTGCGCAGCATAAGGGGACGTGCTGTCCAGAATAATGTATTTTGCCAATAAGGAACCGTGCATTTAAAGAGATTTTTGGCAGACTTGTGGCTCGTCCGACTCTAGTCGATTTGGCTAGGGCTAAGCCGGATTTGGCGGGCAATATGTTTTGGCCTGTGTGCCGACTGATATGATGACTGGACTTTGGCAAAAGTCTGCAAGTAACGATGTCATGCTGGCCTTTTCCGAGGACTGATGCTATCTTAGCCTGATCCCCTAACGGAGATGGCTTG